>LOET01000119.1 GCA_001515985.1 Sphingomonadales bacterium BRH_c3
GGTGCGCACGGCGGCCTCGTGCTGCATGGCGCGCATCGCCTCCTGGCTGCGCCCGCCAGCGGCCTCTGCAACCAGCTCAGGACGCCGCTCCAGCGCCTTGGCGAGATCGGTGGCGGCATGGGGCCGGATCGCTTCGAGCGCCTTTCCAGCCTTCTCCAGCGCGTCCTTCTGGTGTGGCAGGACGGGCAAGCCCTGGGCCTGCATCGTTCCGATATCGCCAAGCGCGCGGGCGTAGCGTTCGACCACACGGCGCTGGTCATTTTGTGTGTTGGACTGGGTGGGCAGCGTTTCGAGTTGGCGCGCTTGGGGACGGAAGTTTCCGAAGATCGATTTGGCCTTCTCGGGTACTTGCCGAACCATCTCCACAATCCGCTCGCGGAAGCTGATGCCGCGTAGTTCGGCGAAGGCCTGCTCCGGCTTGTAGTCGCCCGCCATATCCTTCCCGCGCTCGCGGCTGAGTGTGCGGACGAGTTTCGACTGGTCGGCAAAGTCATCGCGGCCATAGTGCAGCGCCAGCCCGTCGCGGTGGCGCGACATGGCGACATAGGCGGAATGGCTGTCCATACCCGGTGTGGCGAGCACATGGGCGCGACCCACCGTCATCCCCTGAGCCTTGTGGATCGTGGCGGCGTAGCCATGATCGATGTGGGTATAGTCCTTGGTGTCGAAGGCGACTTCGCGGCCATCGTCGGTGCGCACGGCCATGCTCTGGGCACTGGCCATTGCGACCGTGCCGAGTGTCCCGTTCTTCACCCCAAGCCCGCGTTCGTTGCGCAGGAAGATAATGCGGTCACCCGATGCAAACTGCCGTTCGCCGCGTGCCGCCTTGATCGTGGCATCGGCACCCAATGCGCCAGCCGCACACATCTTTTCGCGCGCCATGTGGTTCAATTCGCGCACCTCGTCATTGGTGTGCGCGAGGATGATCCGGTTATCGCCGGGGCTGGCCTGCCGTTCCTCCTTCCAGCGTTCGATCAGCACCGTCCGTGCATCCGCGCGCGTGTCAGCGACATGGACCATGCCGCGTTCCTCGTAGGAGCGGATCGCTTCGCCTGTGCGACCCGTAGCAAGCTGCCTGGTGGCATCCTGCTGCCATGCCGAAAGCTGGCGGCGAACCTCGCTGATCTCGACGCTGCCGTGGCGCTCGTGGATCGCCCGGAAGGCCGCGCCTGCTTCGATAGCCTGGAGCTGCTGCTGGTCGCCAACCAGGACAACTTTCGCACCGGCCTTGGCGGCATGGGAAAGCACGCGCTCCATCTGCCGCGTGCCGACCATGCCCGCTTCGTCGATCACGAGCACGTCGCGGTAGGTGAGCTGCTCGCGTCCCTTGCCCCACTGATGCTCGAGGCTGGCGATGGTGCGCGATGCGATGCCGGAGCCGTTTTCCAGACCTTCGGCAGCAATGCCGGACAGGGCCGCACCGCGTACTATGAAGCCCGCACTTTCCCAGGCCTCGCGCGCCACGCCCAGCATCGCGCTTTTGCCGGTTCCGGCGTAGCCAACCACGACCGCAAGACCCTTGCTGTTGGTCACGTGTTCGAAGGCGGATTTCTGTTCGCCGGACAGCACCAGGCTGCGCTTTACTGCGCTGGCGAATGCGGCGTTCCGCTGCACATCGTTGACGGCGTGACCGGTGCGCTGTGCCATCGTATCGGTCGCGCGATGCAGGCGCTGTTCGGTCTCGATCATCGCTCGCGAAGTGAACCGATCCTGCCCGCGTCCGTCCTTACCCAAGGAGATCAAATCGGGCGATGCGCGCACCGCATTGTAGGCGGCATCGAACTGATCTTTGCCGTCGCTATGCCGGTGAACGAACGCCGCAAGGTCGCGCTTGGTGAAGGTGGCTTGCTGGTGCGTGATTGCATCCAATGCCAGCGCCGGATTGGCGATGATCCGCTCGCCATTGCGCTGTGCAATGGCTCGGTGTTCTTCGATCCGTTCTGCTTCCAGCCCGCTCCCGCCGATGCGCGAGGCGGCGGGGCCGACCTTGTCCTGCGGTTCCAGCGCAATGCCCTGTGCTTCCAGGCTGCGGTGATCGATCCGTGCGTCGATGTCGCGTTCCGCCAGAGCGCGGTTCACATGATCGGCCCAGCGCTCGCGCCACTGCTCGATCAGTGCGGTCTTGTTCCAGTCGCGGACCTTGGCACCGAAGCCGTCCTTGGTCACGCCGCGCATCGTCAGCATGACATGCGCGTGCGGCTTGGCCTTGCCGTCGTCGCCAATGTCCCAATGGACATTGAGATCGGCGATCATGCCTTTCTCGACGAACTCGGCTTTCACGAACTCGCGCGCCAGCTGGATGTTTTCTTTCTTCGCCAGCTCGCGGGGCAGGGCGAACTCGACCTCGCGGGATAGCTGGGCATCCTTGCGCTTCTCGGCGGCCTCGACCGCGTTCCACAGCGTAGCCCTGTCAGCGAAAGCTTCGGGCGTGCCTTTCGGCAGCATCACTTCGGAATGAAGAACACCCGGCTTGTTGGTGAAATCATGGGTTCTGTCGATCCGCTCGTCATGTAATCTCTCGCCTGCACGATAGGCCGCAGCCGCAACGGCGCTGCGTCCGCTCGACCTTCCGATGACCTTTGCGCTGAAGTGAAAGATTGCCATGACGGCAATCCAGTTACACCGCAAAGCCCACGTCGGCACGACGTATAAGCGCGCCCTCTCATGATAAAATCCTGATCGGGACTAGGCCGTATCACACTGTCCCGGCGACCTTACTGCATTGGATTACAAGCGGGATTATCATGGCTCCATCATACCAACGATGGAGACTTCTTATGCGCAAACCCCGCGATTTTGATTCGGAGCTGAAGGCACTTGCCGACAAGGCAAAGCAATTGAAGGAACGCCGCATGCGCGACCTCGGCGCGCTAGTCACGGCGACCGGAGCCGACGCGCTCGAGGTCGAAGTCCTGGCGGGTGCGCTGCTCGATGCTGCCGCGAATACCGACAAGGCAACCGGGGAGGGCTGGCGCAAGCGTGGCGCGGCCTTCTTTCAGGGCAAGTCACGCGACACTGCGAGCGGACCTCGCCAGCAGTCGGAAGGCACTTTCCCGCTCGACGGCGGCGCGGCATCGGCTTGAGGTGGCAAAGGCACGAACCGACATGCGCGAATGGGAAGTGAAACGTCGCGAGCGGACCCGGCAGCTTATCGAGCTAGGTGGCCTGGTTGCGAAGGCCGATCTGGTCGAGCTGACCGATGATGATCGCGCCGCGCTCTACGGCGCGTTCCTCACCGTCGCCGCCAAACTGCGCGGGCCGGATGGCGCGCAGGCGCTGGTCCTGTTCCGGCGCAAGGGGAAGCGGGCATTCGAGGCGGAGCAGCAGGACTGAGATAGACGAGTGTCATGGAGAATTCTTATGGCTTTTCGTCTGTTGGCTGATGGCAGCGTCGCGCCCCAGTTGCGGCCATTTCGCATAATCGCACCTATCGTTGCATTAGTGGTGGCAGAAACGATTGGTCGAATTCCCTAGATCGCACCTTCGATCAAAAAATGCGTTTGCTTCTGGAATGCCGAACCCGCGTTTTCCTTTCAGCAAATGACATCGCTGCTGCATCGTTCGAAGACCTGATGATTACCAGGGGTCCAGTTCGCGCCCTGGTCCGCTGACCATTCCATCCGCGATTCAAATCGGTCCGGTGTCACGTTGAAGCGGGTGAAGCGCAGCCGCATTGTCCCACCATCCATAGTAGGCAAATCGGGTGTCTCGCGGGTTTCGAGGCCGTCTCTGCCCGTCATCACCCACAGCTTCCCGTCTGCACCAACGCTGACCATCTCGATCTCATTGCGCGTCGGGCGCAGATAAAACAAGATTGCCGAGCGCTGTCCGAGTTCGGGTATCTCGCTCACGCCGCGCAGCACGGCATCCTCGATCACCCATTCGAATAGATAGCTACCAACAAATGGCTTGGTCTCGCTCCCGTCCTGCTGTCGGAAGCGAGTTTCCACCCGCCAGTTGCCGACAATGTGGCGAAGCTGTTCGAGGCCCGCTGATGGCGGCGGTACCGTTTGGTCCTGACTGACCGCAGGATATGCGACCATCAGCAGGAGCGATGCAATCAGCCGCTTCATCTCAGCCAATCAGGCTCAGGACCGCGCCGTAAAGCGTGAACTGTATTGTGGCATAGCCTGTGTTGATCGCCCACAGCTTGAGCGAGCGGCGTTCGAACAGGTAAAGAATTCCGAGCGTGGCGCCGACCCAGCACAGTCCTGCCGAGGCACCGGCGCCAATAGCAAATCCAAGTTCCGGCTTAGGACCGACGAACATGGAGAATACGGTAGCAGCAATGATGGAGAGGATTGCCGCAAAGCCAAAGATCTTGCCCGGACTACCTGCTGCGAGTTGCTCGTCACTCAATCCGGCTGCCGTCTGCCATGGCTTTCCGAACAGCGGCGGCGCATACCACAAGCCTCCGACCAAGAAGGCCGATAGGCCTGCTGCAACGATAGCGATCCAGTTGAATTCCATTGCCTCTTCTCCCTGATTTTCAATGTGTTCTGGTCTGATCGCCTGCTCGAACCAGCATGTCGAAATGGCTTCGCAGCACCGCAATGTTGCGGTCGAAATGACCAAGATCGCGATAGGTTCGCGATTGCATCACTGCGCCCTCCATTACCGTGAGGACGAATTCCGCCAGCGCGCGGTGGTCGGTGTCCGGGGCAAGGCGATCACCCGCCGCCTCCAGGCAACCTTCGATCGCCCGCGCCCAGTTGGAGAAATTCACCGCAAGCAGTTCCCGCACCTTTGGGTCAGGTTCGTGTATCTCAAGCGCGAGATTGCCGATCGGACAGCCGTAAGTGCAATCGGTCAGAAGCAACTGCATGCGATAACCAGCGAGCAGCGCAAAGATCCTCTCAATCGGATCGTCTACGCCATCCCACGCCGGGTTGAGCAGATTTTCCTCGATCCCGTCGCGGTAGAATTCGAGAACCCCAATCAGCACATCCTGCTTGCCGGGAAAGAAATGGTACAGGCTGCCCGAATGCACCTGACTGCGGCTGAGAATGTCGGAGACCGAGGTTGAGTTGTAACCCTTTTCCCAGAACAGTTCCATCGCCGTCATCAAGATGCGATTGCGGGTGTCGGCATTCATTTATCAGGCCCTTTCATAGGCAGCGCGCAGCCACGCACGCAGCTCGGCATCGACATCCGCAGGTGAGTTGAGCCTGACCCGGTGCGAGACCATGCCGTTCCAGCTCCCGGCGGCTTCAAGCCTGCCTTCTGGCGGTTCCCCCTTGAGGGCAAGACCAAGATCGTAGCGATCCTTGGTCGAAGGCTGGCCAAGCGCGAACTGCTTCGAGCGTCGAAAGCTGACATAGCCCTTCTTCGGGGTAAGCTCGATGTCGTCACCCAGAGATCGCAGCGCGGTGAGAATGGCTTCGTGAACTGGCAGCAATTCTGCCTTGGGGCCCGCAAACATCGCCGCGACGAGAGTATCATCGTCCTGCGAAACCGCCGCGGATGCGTTGAGCGCGTGGACCACGGTGTTGGCATGGCCGTGCCCGAGGCCGTGTTCGCACTTGAGCCAACCAACGACCTTCATGTGACTGGTCTCAGGGCAAAGCCGTGCCGTTTCGATCCAGTCGGAAAGCGACTTTCCTGTCTTTGCCAGCAGCGCAGCATCGGCGATAGCGAACGGATCGGACTCTGGCATTGCATTCTCCTTGGAATTGATTGATTGTTCAATCAACAAACCGAGTCAAGCCGATTCGTCGTTGAGAAGAAGAACGGGAGGGATGGCAATTTGCATATGTTCAGATGGTCGATGGCGACGGCGATTGCGGTATTTGGCTGCAGCGCTGCAAACGCGCAGCACGCAGAATTTCCAGGACCGCTAGATCCGCTTATCGGCAATTGCTGGACGGCCGAATTTCCCGAAAGCAACCTGCTCAACACGCATTGCTACCGCTTGGTCAACAACGGTACTGCGATCGAAGACCGTCACGTCGTCAGCGGCGGCCCCAATCCCTATGGTGGGGTTACAATTTACTATTTTGACCGCGAGAGCAGGCGGATCAGATATACCTATCTCGCGAGCGATGGCGGATCGAGTCACGGATCACTTTTGCCTGCGCCCGATGGGTTCGTGGTCCCGGATGATCGCTACGTGGGCAGTGATGGCCAGGTGTTGCTGCTCCGTTCGACGGTGACGTTTTCGGGAACTGACGCTTACCGCATCCGGTCTGATGCGAGTGACAATTCGGGGTCAAGGCCGCTGTTCGACCTCAGCTTTACACGCGCCATTCCCGTTCCGCCCTTACCTGCGGTAGTTGCCGGCGACCTGACCATTTCACGCGCCATTATACGGGCGGCCGATACTACCGGCGTCGAAGTGGCTGCCTACATCGCAATCGACAACCGCGGCGAAAATGAGCGACTACTGGAGATCGACTGTGATTGCGCAGACGCGGTGGAATTGCACACCATGATTGTTGATGGCGAAGCGCGGCGAATGGAGAAAACCTGGCCACTCGATCTACCTAGTAATTCGAGAGTTGAAATAAGACCTGGAAGCGCGCGCCACTTGATGCTCATTAGCAGCAAACAATCGCTCCGCTTGGGTGAGCCGGTTGTCATGACCCTGCAGTTCGAACGCGCAGGTGCTGTTCGGGTCGAGTTTCAGCCCGTCCCAGATAGTGCTGCAGGCTGGTGAGGTTGGGCAAAATGCGGACACCTATCGATTGGGCTTGTCGCTACGAGTGACAGGCAAACTGCCGTAGTCAGCGCATCATTGTTTATCTTGTAAAATGTTGAATGACACCTCTGCTAATGGCCAAGCCGTCAGGACCCAATTGCCTGTGTTGAAAGTCGACTCGAAGGCTGGCAGCTGCAGACCCGCTTCCCGGAAGGCCGATTTGTGCGTTCGTTTTCTCGGTAGCGGACTGGCCGCTTGCGGCCCAGTTTCAGTCGTTTCGGGCCGCCAGGTTCAGCAGCACATAAGTCTCTCGCTTCATGTACATTCAAAAAAATGGGGAGGATAGCGAACGCGCAGCATTCTGGATTCGACTGGCGCAAAATTCGGCACTGTTGTCGCAGTAATCCGTCGCTGCCGTCGCAAATCCGCGCGTGCCAGCAGCAAAATCGCGTCGAGCGAAAAAATTCTCAGCGCCAAGGGCGGCGGAGCGGTTTGTCCGTAAAGGTCTCGGACCGTCCATCGACGGTTCAAATCATGCAAATCGTTGACGAATTGTCCGAATTCCAACTGCACCTGACCCTTGCGCCTTCAAGAAAAGTTCTCATTATGTTCCGGTGAGGGGCCGCCAGTATCAAAGTGAGAATGCCCCATGTCGAATACCGAACGCATCATCCGCCTCAAGACCGTGCTCGACCGCACCGGACTTTCCCGCTCCACCATTTATCGCAAGATCGCAGAGGGCACTTTCCCGTCGCAGGTCAAGATCAGCATCCACGGCGCAGGCTGGCACGAGTCAGCCATCAATCGCTGGATCGCCGATCCCGCTCACTATCGTGAAGAGGAACCGGCAGAATGAACGGCCATCAACCTGTCGAGCCGATTTGCCTTAGGGTAAATGACGCTGCACGCATGATCGGCATCGGGCGCACGAAGCTGTACGAGCTGATTTCAGCTGGTGAACTCGAAACGGTGAAGATTGGCAACGCAACGCGAGTCACAACAGCGAGCCTTTACGGCTATGTTGAGCGGCGAAGTAAAGCGAATTGAGTTGCCAAGGACATAAAGCCGCTCAGCATCATCTTTCACAGAATGCGGGCTCCCAAGCCGATCACAACTGCGACCATGCCAATTATGGTCCAAACCCAATGCTCTTTTACAAATTCGACCGCTGCTGCTGGATGAAATCCGTGTTGGTCCCGCCAAGTTGCGTTTGTCTTGAGGGTGCCATCGAGAGTGCGTTCAAGAATGTTTGCGATCACGTCCACCTTGCGGAGCGTAGATTGATGAAGCCTCACGAATTGCCCTTCCTCGAAGGCCTGGGCTTCTTCCTTTCCCTTCAACGCATCCCTGGCCGTGATGGAATTGAGCTCCATGGTGCTGAACATTCGCCCACCTTCGCCATGGGGCACATAACCAACGCCAAAGATGGCGACGAGTGCTCGTGCTAGGTCAAACTTTCGATCATCCGCGACGATTACTGGCTCACCGCCCAACACCTTGTAACGATGTTCAATGGCCTGAAAGCCGAAGTTTACATCGCGCATATTCCAGTGAACAAACGTCTGAACAGGCACGGTTGGAATAAACGCGAAAAACTCATCGAGCATGCTTTTCTCAAGCGTATCGTAATGGTTGGTGATCTCCGAGATCGGAACCCCATTTTGCTCCGCAGACTTATGTATCGAGAAGGATGTTGTCTGACCTGAGGCGAAATTGCGAACAGCGATAGAAGTGACGCGAGGTGTTCTCCCGTCCTTGATGTCGTAAAATGACTCACATGAGTAGTGAATGACGAGCGTCTGGTCACGACGATCGTCGAGGGAATCCAGCCCCTTTTTAGCTTCCTTTCGCCTCCGAAGCTTTGTTAGCTGCTTCCCCATTCGCGCCCCCTAACGAGTTCTAATGCTTGCCATAAGTGGCGATCAACGAGCCAATGGCAAGATACCGACCAATTGAACTCCGCACTCAAACGACTTCGATGTCGATTAGCCTACGGAACCGAACTCATACGCGGTATGGCTCGGCGCCTAAAAACTCGGCCCACACAGCCATCAGTTCGCGCCGCTTGTCGAAGAAGTCGGTGCGGCGATAGGCGGCTTCGACCTGGTTGCTCAGCTTGTGGGCCAATGCCTTGTCTGCCACCTCCTTCGGAAAGTCGGTCTTCTCTGCCGCCCAATCGGTAAAGGCGGAGCGGAAGCCATGGACGGTCGCGCCCTTGATCCCGGCATCGCGCAACAGCTTGGTCATTGTCATATCGCTGATGGGCTTCTCGCCATTGTTCGAGAAAACGAGGCCATCGTCGCTCGTGCGCAGTTTCCAGCGCCGACGCAGAATAGAAACCGCTGGCTTAGAGAGCGGCACGACATGCGTTTCCTTTGCTTTCATGCGCTCGCCGGGGATGGTCCAGACCGCCTTGTCGAGGTCGATTTCGGTCCACACGGCCTTGCGCGTCTCGCTCGACCGAACGGCGTTGTAGATCGTGAAACGCAGGGCATCACGGCCTGTAGTGGGTGATGCGGTCGCCAGTTCCTTCATGAACGCCGGAATGTCGGCATAGGGCATGGCCTTGAAGTGCTCGACCTTGTCGGTCTGGCGCGGCAATCCTTTTCGGACTGAGCGCAGCGCCGCCTCTTCTTCGCGCCATCCCTTGATATGCGCGAAGTCGAGCACGGCACCGATGCGCTGCAAGATCTTACGAGCAGTGTCGGGGATTTCGAGCCAGATTGGCGTGAGCACCTCGACGACGTGGGTGCTGACCACCTGATCGATGGGCTTCCTGCCGATCAGCGGGAAGACGTGGTTTTCCATGCTGGAAATCCAGTTACGATAGTTCTGGTTCTTCCAGCCGTCCTTCAACGCCTCGTAGCATTCGCGCGCTGCGGTTTCAAAGCTCGGCACCACCTTGCGCGACTTCCGTCGCTCGGCAACCGGATCGATCCCAGCGCGAACCTGGCGGCGCAAGGCCACTGCGGCGTCTCGCGCCTCATTCAGCGTTACATCGAGCGCCGATCCCAATCCATAGTCGCGTCGCCTGCCGTTGTGCTGCATCCGCAAGACCCAGCTGCGCGAGCCACTTTCCTTTACGAAAAGGCACAAGCCACGGCCATCAACGTAGCGACCGGGCTTGGCGTTCTTCACCTTCAATGCTGTCAGTGCCATAGGTTATACACACCATAAAATTGTTCCAACTTTCGACCCCACATGGTGATCGAAATGCAGGCAAACGGGGACGATCAACCGTGAACACGGTAGAAGAAAAATCCCTGATTTTACAGAGTGGTTAGGGACGTCCCGACACTGTCTGCGACAGAAGTTTTAGCATTGTCGGGTGCGCCAGTTCGCTGAGCCGGTGCCAGCGCAATCCTTCGGCAGGGCCAGGCTTGATCGCATGCATGCGTATTCATGGACCGGGGCATGCACCTGCCGCCAGCTCGCCAGCATATTGAATCTCGCCCAGAACCTCCAGACTTCCGCCCGTGCAGTGTGGCGCGAACGTCACAATCCTGCGACAATCAGTCCGGCCAAAATGCAGGCACCTGTTGACCGAGTGAACGTTATCATTTAGGTGAACGTTCACAATTTGTGTTTCGCGTGCGCAATGTCCGCGAGTTTGGGAGGAGTATCTGTAATGGCTTGGAGGCGTAAGCACGCTTGCGTGAATTTTATGGCGGGGGCCTCGGTCCTGGCGCTTGGCATGGGCGCGCAAACCGCCTTCGCCCAGGATACGGACGAGGTAACCGAGGCCGATTCTGCAGAAAACACCATTGTTGTCACCGGTATCCGCGCCTCGCTGCAGGATGCGATGAACATCAAGCGCGAAGCGATCGGTGTGGTCGATGCGATCTCTGCCGAGGACATTGGCAAGTTCCCCGACACCAACCTGGCCGAATCGCTTCAGCGCATCACCGGCGTTTCGATCGACCGCCAGAGCGGCGAAGGCTCGACCGTCACGGTCCGCGGCTTCGGCCCCGATTTCAATCTGGTGGTGGTCAATGGCCGCCAGATGCCAACCTCGACATTGGGCGATGGCTTCTCCGCGCCTTCGTCGCGCAGCTTCGATTTCGCCAATCTCGCTTCCGAAGGCGTCGCCGGAGTTGAAGTTTACAAATCGGGCCGCGCTTCGCTGCCGACCGGCGGCATCGGCTCGGTCATCAACATCAAGACGCCCAAGCCGCTTGACCGCCCCGGCCTGCAGGGCAGCATCGGCGCCAAGGCAGTCTATGACACTTCGCGCTTCGAAGGCACCGACATCACGCCGGAAGTTTCAGGCATTGTGAGCCAGACCTTTGCCGACGACCGGATTGGCATCCTGCTCAGCGGTTCCTACCAGAAGCGCAAGGGCAGCCAGGCGCAGTATGTCACCGGCAACTGGCGCCCGGGCTATACCGGCGCGGAAAACAACTGGGGCACGCTGGCGCAGGAAGGCGATCCGCGCTTCGCCAATATCGAGAACCGCCCCGGACCGACGGATGTCTACCAGGTGCCGCAAAGCACCGCCTATGACTTCTTCAATTTCGAGCGTGAGCGGATCAACGGCCAGGCAGTGTTGCAATTCCAGGCAACCGATACACTGGAACTGACGGTTGATTACCTGTTCTCGCAAAACACCTTCAACAGCCGCCAGGACAGCATTGGCGTCTGGTACAACCACGAAGACACTTCCAGTGCATGGACCGACGGCCCGGCCGCAGGCGCGCTGTTCTATGCTGAAAACTTCGGCCCTGGCGCCGGAGTGGACGGCCCCGGCTTCGCAGGCAAGGATCTTGCAATCACCGGCGCGGTTGGCGCGAACCGCAGCGTGAACCATTCGATCGGTGGCAATATTGGATGGGAAGGCCTTGGCGGATTCCGCTTCGAGCTTGATGCCCACCACTCCACCGCCACATCCAAACCGAACTCGCCTTACGGCAGTGGGCAGGCGGTCGGTGCGGCAATTTTCGGCGTTGCATCGCAGAATACCGACTTCACCAGCGAAATGCCGGTCATATCGGTCACCATGCACCCCGGATCGGAAATCGACGCTTCGAATATCCGCCCTTCCGGCAACGCCTTCCGCAACGCCTTCTTCCGCGACGAGATCAACGAAGTTACCTTCCGCGGCGGTTATGATTTCGACACCTCGTTCATCGACAGCCTCGATTTCGGCGCGACCTATCTCGAGAACAAGGTGCGAAGCGCCTTCGGTGTGATCCAGAATGACACCTGGGGCGGCACGCTGCTGACCGGTGAAACCCCGGATGACCTGTTCACCGAGCGTGCGCTCTCACCCGACCTCAAGGGCATGAACGGATCGAATGATCCCAATATCATCCCGGTCTATTTCCAGATCGATACCGAGGGGCTGATCCAGCTGCTCGATACCGAGCTGGGCATTTGCGACGCTGCACCGGGCGACACCTGCCTCGCGCCGTTCACCACCGATCGCCGGATCAAGGAGCGGACAATCGCGCCTTACATCCAGTCGCTCCACAGTTTTGCTCTTGGCGAAGCCGAGGCAACCCTGCGTATGGGGCTGCGCTATGAAGAGACCAAGGTAGATTCCTCGGCTCTCTCTCCAATCCCAACCGGAACTGTCTGGGCGGCCGCCAATGAAATCAGCGTGGTAAATGCGCCTGATGCGGATTTCACGACGCTCAAGGGCAAGTATGACAACTGGCTCCCGGCGATCGATTTCAGCCTCGAGCCGCTTCAGAATGTCATGCTGCGCGCTTCTTACAGCCACACGATCACCCGCCCGACCTACAACAACATGCAGGGCGGCATAACCGTGGCGCAACCGCTGCGCGTGGGCGCAGGGGGTAGTTCGGCGAGCGCGGGCAACCCGGGCCTGCTGCCGTTCAAAGCGAAGAATATCGACCTTTCGGCCGAGTGGTATTACGACACAGCCAGCTATATTTCGGTCGGCTTCTTCAACAAGAACGTCAGCAACTTCATCGGTAGTGGAACCACCCAGACACCGTTGTTCGATCTGCCTGATCCGTCGCAAGGCGCAGCTGCAAATGCGGCCCGCGCGGCCCTCGGCGCAAACGCCACGTTCGAGCAGATCGTGGCATGGGTGGCCGCCAATCGCCCGGCGGACTTTAATCCGAACTTCGGGACCAATGGCGGCATCAATGGTGCGGCCGGCGATCCGAGTGTGATCTTCACGTTCTCACAGCCCTTCAACAGCGACCAGTCGGCCCGGCTGTGGGGTTGGGAGTTCGCGATCCAGCACAATTTCTGGGAAACCGGCTTTGGTGCGCTCCTCAACTATACGGTCGTAAAGAGCGACACCTCGTTTGACGTGACCCAGCCCTGGACGGTGACCCAGTTCGCGGTAACCGGCGTCAGCGACAGCGCCAATGCGGTTCTGTATTATGACAAGGACGGTATCCAGGCGCGTGTCGCTTATAACTGGCGCGATAAATACCTTGCCGCTTTCGATACGGATCCGTTCTTCATCGACTCCTATGGCCAGGTTGACGCGAGCGCGAGCTACGAGTTCGACAACGGGGTCACCGTTTTCGTTGAAGGCATCAACATCCTGAATGAAGATCGCACCGGCTTCCGCCGGAACGAGCTGGCGAAGTTCTTTGCTGCACCGGGCTATGCCCGCTATGCCGCAGGGGTTCGCTTCACCTTCTAAGCTGGTGGGGGTTGTTTGACCCGCGAGTATAAGAGAGAGTCGCGCTGCACCTGCAGGGCGGCTCTCTTTCTTTTCGGGCCCTGATGATATGGATGAGGCCATGACAGGCACGATTGGCAAGGTCGTTATTCTGGGCGGCGGCACGGCGGGGTGGCTGTCGGCCTGCTACCTTGCCGCGCGTCGGCCATGGCTCGACATCACGCTGGTCGAAGCGCCTGATATTCCTACCATCGGGGTGGGCGAAGGCACCTGGCCTACCATGCGCGGAACGCTTGCCGCGATCGGCATTGCGGAAGCCGAATTCTTCGCCGAATGCGATGCCAGCTTCAAACAGGGCTCGCGCTTCGATGGCTGGGCCACGGGTGAAGCAGGGGACAGCTATCTGCATCCCTTCACCACCCCCCCGCGGGGCGAGGCGGAAGACCTGATCGCCGCCTGGCGCTCTGCCGCGCCTGACCTGTCCTTCGCCGAGGCAATGACCCCGCAGGCGCGGATCTGCGCCGCCGATCTTGCGCCGCGCCAGCGCGCGATGCCCGATTTCGCGGCGGCATCGAACTATGCCTATCACCTTGATGCCGGCAAGTTCGGCGCCCTGCTTGCGCGCCATGCCACCGGACGCCTGGGCGTGCGCAGGATCGCGGCGCATGTTAACGGCGTAATTGGCGCACCCTCGGGCGATCTGTCAGCGGTGCAAACGCGCGAAGGGGAGACCATTGAAGGCGATCTGTTCATCGACTGCACCGGCCGCGCGGGCGTGCTCATCGGGGGGCATTGCGGGGTCGAATGGATCGATCGGTCCGACGTTTCCTTCAATGACTGCGCGCTGGCAGTGCAGGTTCCAACCCTTCCGGGCAGCGCCATCGCCTCGCAGACCGTCGGGACCGCGCACGAAGCCGGCTGGATATGGGACATCGCGCTGCCGCAGCGGCGCGGGATCGGCTGCGTCTACAGTTCGCGCTTCATGGATGACGCGCGTGCCGAGGAAATTCTGCGCTCCTATATCGGCAAGCATATGCCACATGCCGCCTGGAACAAGCTCTCGCCGCGCAAGATCGCCTTCAGCACCGGCCATCGTGCGCGCTTCTGGCATCGCAACTGCATCGCTATCGGCCTTTCGGCGGGCTTCATCGAACCGCTCGAAGCTTCGGCCATCGTGCTGATTGAACTTTCGCTCAAGGCGCTGGCGGAGAACTTTCCCGCCTCGCGCGAAACCATGGATATCCACGCCCACCGGTTCAATGAATTGTTCCGCTATCGCTGGGACCGCATCATCGACTTTCTGAAGCTGCATTATGTGCTCAGCGCGCGCGAAGAGCCCTATTGGCAGGCGCAGCGCGATCCTGCGACAATCCCGCCGCGGCTGGCCGAACAGCTCACCCTGTGGCGCGAGCAGCCTCCCTCGAATTGGGACTTCCCCCAGGTCGACGAGGTCTTCTCCGCCGCGAGCCAGCAATATGTGCTTTACGGCATTGGTTTCCCCGCGCCCGCCAAGCTGCCCGCCGCGCCAAGCGCCAAGGCCCTTGCGCAGATTGCCGAGGTGCGCGAACAGGCGCGTGCGCTGGTATCGGCCCTGCCGACCAATCGCGCCTATCTGGACAATCTGGCCGCTGCAACGCAGTCCCCGGCCCTGAAGGAAACGACCGCCTGACATGCCCGACCATCGCATCCTCAACAGCACCGACCATCGCGACCTGCGGATCCTGACCGAAGCGACGAGCGAGCTTGGCGACGGGGTCATGGCCTGCCTCACCGTGCCGTCCGAATTTCGCAGCGTGCAAAGCTGTTTCCCGATCGTCTTCCGGCGCGACATCGAAAGCCAGGCCTTCTCCGCGCTCGCGCTGTTCGGCTTCACCAATGGCGAAAACCTGTTCCTGAAGGACGGTCGCTGGGATGCGCCGTACAAGCCGCTGGCGCAGGCGATCCAGCCCTTCCTGGTCGGGCGCCCGGGCGCAGGCGAAGGCCAGGGGCAGGTGCATATCGACCTGGAGCACCCCCGCGTTTCGACCTCGGGCGAGGGGATGCGCGTGTTCGACGAGGATGGCCAGGCGACGCCCTATCTCGAGAAGATCGCCGAGCAGCTTGGCGCGCTCGATGCCGGTTACCGCGCCAGTGGCGATTTCTTCGCCGCGCTTGCGCGCCACGAGTTGCTGGAACCGTTCCGGGTCGATGTGCCGCTGGTCGACGGGTCCAAAAATTCGCTGGTGGGTTTCCATATCATCGACGAGAACAAGTTGCAGGCGCTGGGTGCGCAGGAGCTGGGCGAGCTGCATGCTGCGGGCCATTTGATGCCGATTTTCATGGCGGTGGCATCGCTCTCGCACCTGAGCGATCTCGTCGCGCGCAAGAACGCGAAGGTCAGCCTTGGCTGACGCGGCTCCATCGATCTTTGCCGCCATGCCGGCGGTGCAGGAACGGCAGGTCGATGGCCCGGCCGAACTCGACGGCCTGCTCAAGTCCGCGAGCGAGCCCTTCCTGGTCCGCGGCCTTGCCCGCGACTG
>LOET01000120.1 GCA_001515985.1 Sphingomonadales bacterium BRH_c3
TCGGTATAGAGCTTGAAGTGGTGGATCAGCGCTTCCATGCTTTGCTTCATCTCACCGCGTTTGGGGGGCACGACTTTGTGGTCATCGCTGGCAATCGGGCCTTGCGGCATTTCCGCGAGGCACTGCTTGATGATCTTCGCGCTCTCGTAAACTTCCTTCACGCGCACCATGAAGCGGTCATAACAGTCCGAATTGGTGCCGACCGGAATGTCGAACTTCATCCGGTCATAGACATCATAGGGCTGGCTCTTGCGCAGGTCCCACGGAACGCCCGCAGCGCGGATCATCGGGCCGGAAAAGCCCCAGGCAATCGCATCATCGCGGCCAACCACGGCGATATCGACATTGCGCTGCTTGAAGATACGGTTGTCGGTCACCAGGCTCATCGCGTCGCCGAACAGTTCGGGCAGGCGCGTGTCGACCCAGTGGCCGATATCGACCAGCAGCTTTTCGGGCACGTCCTGATGCACGCCGCCGGGGCGGAACCAGGCGCTGTGCATGCGTGCGCCGCTGGCCCGCTCGAAGAAGTTCATGCAGTCTTCGCGCAGCTCGAACACCCACAGATTGGGCGTCATCGCGCCGACATCCATTACATGCGCACCGATGTTGAGCATGTGGTTGGAAATGCGCGTCAGTTCGGCGAAGAGCACGCGAAGATATTGCGCGCGGATCGGCACTTCGAGATTGAGCAACTTCTCGATCGCCAGCACATAGGAATGTTCCTGGCACAGCGGAGAAACGTAATCGAGCCGGTCGAAATAGGGTAGCGCCTGAAGGTAGGTCTTGTGCTCGATCAGTTTTTCGGTGCCGCGGTGGAGCAGCCCGACATGCGGATCGATCCGTTCGATCACCTCGCCGTCAAGCTCCATCACCATGCGCAGCACGCCGTGCGCGGCGGGATGCTGCGGCCCGAAATTGATCGTGTAATTGGTGATGACTTCATCGCCGGTGGTAGGCGAATGTTCAAGCTGCATGCTCATGCCTTGCCTCCCTTCGGCTTGGCCTTTGCTTTCGGCTCAGTGGCTGATTTGGTATCCGCGGTCTTGCCCTTGCGCGGCTTACGCTGGGGACGATCCTCGGTCGGTTCGGGCGCGCCGGGTGCCGGTGTCGGCACCGAATCCTTCGCGGAAGGCTCTGCCGCAGCCTTGTTCGCAGCCTTGCCCGCGCCGGTGTCGGCCGGCTTTTCGGTCACCTTGGGTTCGTTGACTGGCGAGGTGTCCGCTTTCTCGTCACCCGGAAGGACATATTCCGCGCCTTCCCAGGGCGACATGAAATCGAACTGGCGCAGGTCCTGGGCCAGCTCGACCGGTTCGTACACCACCCGCTTTTCCTCCTCGGAATAGCGCAATTCGGTATAACCGGTGAGCGGGAAATCCTTGCGGAAGGGGTGCCCTTCGAATCCGTAATCGGTGAGGATGCGGCGCAGATCGGGGTTGCCCGCAAACTTGACGCCGTAAAGGTCGAACACTTCGCGTTCCAGCCAGCCGGCATTGGGCCACAGCGTAGTGACCGTGGGCACCGGGGTTGCCTCGTCCGTGGTCAGCTTGACCATGATCCGGTGATTTTTGGTCAGGCTGAGCAACATGTAAACGACTTCGAAGCGCTCGGCGCGGTCAGGGAAATCGACCCCGGCAATCTCCATCAGCTGCTGATATTCGTGATCGTCCCGCAGCAGACGCAGCGCGTCTTCGATTGCGGCGCGCTTTACCGTGAACAGGATCTCGCCATGTTCCTCGTGCGCGTCCAGAAGCATGTCGCCCAGTGCAGCGGACAGCGCGGATTTCGCACCTTCATTCGAAGTCATCCTGGGGGCAGAATGTAGAACAGCCATCTTAACGCGAGCCCATCATCGTTCAATCGTCCCGGACCGGCGGATCTTGCGCTGGAGTTGCATCACGCCGTAGAGCAGCGCCTCGGCCGTGGGCGGGCAGCCGGGCACGTAGATGTCGACCGGCACGATCCGGTCGCACCCGCGCACCACCGAATAGCTGTAATGGTAATAGCCGCCGCCATTGGCGCAGCTACCCATACTGATCACATATCTGGGTTCCGACATCTGATCATAGACCTTGCGCAGCGCCGGGGCCATCTTGTTGCACAGCGTACCCGCCACGATCATCACGTCCGACTGGCGCGGGCTCGCGCGCGGGGCAACGCCGAAGCGCTCCATATCATAACGCGGCATATTGACGTGGATCATCTCGACCGCGCAGCAAGCGAGCCCGAAGGTCATCCACCACAGGCTGCCAGTGCGCGCCCACTGGAACAGATCCTCTGTGCTGGTGACAAGGAAACCCTTGTCGTTCACCTCGGTCTGCAGCGCATGGAAATAATCAGCATCGGGCTGGCGGACCTCGCCGCCCTTGGCAGCCAGCGGAAGCGTGTTCGGTGGAGTGATGATAGTGCTCATTCCCAGTCCAGCGCCCCCTTCTTCCACTCATAGGCAAGCCCGATGGCCAGAATGCTCAGGAACACCATCATGCCGATCCAGCCTGCCCAACCCGTTTCGCCCAGGCTCACGGCCCATGGAAACAGGAACGCCGCCTCGAGATCGAAGATGATGAAGCTGATCGCGACCAGGTAAAATCGCACGTCGAACTGGCTGCGCGCATCATCAAAGGCGGGAAAGCCGCATTCATATTCGCTCAGCTTCTCGGCATCGGGCTGGTGCGCCCCGGTCAGCCGCGCCACACCCATCGGCAGGAACACGAACAGCGCCGACAATCCCCCTGCGATGAACAGAAAGATCAGGATCGGAAGATATTGGCTCAGATCAACCACAAAGGAATCCTAGCGGGCATAGTCTGGCCGCGCCTCTAGGCTGCTCATTTAATCAGCGCAAGGGCACGAATCGTGTCAACCTTTTACCTTTTGGTCCATGTGCCCCGATCAAAGCGATATTCAATCGAGCAGAAGGCGGCGTATCTGGGTTGGAAGCGGCGCCTTATCCTGCGCAGGCTCGCCCGCGACATAGCGATCCCACTGGCCGTTACCCACATAGAGCAGCGTATCGCCATCGAGATTCCCCGATAGCGGCTCGGTCCATTCGGAGTGCGCCTGTTCGAGCAGCCGGTAGCCGGTCACGGACATGCCATCCTCGGCCAGTTCCAGCGCGGCGATACGCATCGGGCTGGTGCCGTTCTGCACCACGATCAATTCGTTATTGTAGCGCCACATGCCATCGACACCATCGAGGATGATCTCCAAGTTTGTTGTCAGGCGCGAAACTTCGCGGCTCTCCAAATCGATAATGGCGATGCCATAACGGTAATCGCTGACGTAGAGATGTCCGCCATCCTTGCTCGCCGCCAGCCCTTGCGGCGAGCGGAAGGTGCCAGGCGGCACCAGTGCCTGCATTTCCGTGTCGTTGGGAGCGGCGAGATAGACCCCTCCCCCAATCGGGTCGCTGGCAAAGATGGTGCCGTCCTGGCCGACCGTGAGGTCGGATGGATTTGCGCCTGCCGGCATAGCGATTCTTTCGCGAGGGTCTTCGCTATAGAACAGCCGGACCAGGCCGCTGAAAGCACCTTCAGTCTTGGCTGATCCGTCAATATTCCCCGACGAAACCCAAATGCTCCGCTTCACAGGTTCCCAAACGATCCCACTGACATTGTCGAGGCCGTAGTCGTCAAAGAAAATGTGCTCGCCCGTCTGAAACCAGGCAGCCGCAGCGCGATTATTGATTGAGGTCGCAATCAGCTGCGGTCGCGGAACGATCGAAATTTGCGCTCCAGCGGGAAACCGCATGACCGATTCAAGCAATCCCGCATCGGCCGAATAAGTCGCAATCACCTCACTAGTTTCAACTACCCTCGCCTCAGGGATCAGCAGTGCTCTCGCGCGCTCGGCATAATCCTCGCCCACCAGTTTGGGTATCTGGCTCTGGGAGACTTCAGAAAAGACATAGCCACGCGCATTCAGCCATGCGAGCGTTTCGAGCAGCGCGCCCAGTTCGCCCGCCTCCCACTGCGCATTGAGCAGGCGCAGGCGAATCGTGCCGCTATCGGGAAATGTCGATGCTAGCTCCTGCAGCCCGATCAGGTCACGAACCTTGCCCGCCTCTTCGTTTACCGCATGCCATGGCGGCGCCTGTGTGACTGCATCCTGTGCCAGTCCCGCCGTTGATCCGGCCAGGGTCAGCGCAATGGAGCCGAGAAACGCTCTTACTTTTTCAGTTCGCGCGCGCGACACCTGCCTTCCCTCCACTCCTGCCTAACCCTATTTCATCATTGTCGCGGCGGCCTTTTCGGTTGCCTTTCCATAGGGCGGCTTGAATCCGCCCAGCTTGGCGATGTCGATCTTCGGCTGGTGATAGACCGCGCGGGCGTGGCTGAATTCGCGGAATCCCTCGATCGAATGGTAGCTGCCCATGCCCGAGGGGCCGACCCCGCCGAAGGGCAGATCTTCCATCGAAACGTGGAAGATCACATCATTGGTTGTCACCCCGCCGGAGATGGTCCTGGTCAGCACGCGCTCCTGCTCGGCCTTGTCCTCGCCAAAATAGTAAAGGCCCAGCGGGCGATCATGCTCGTTCACATAATCGACCGCCTCATCGATCTGGCTGTAGGTTTTCACCGGCAGCACAGGGCCAAATATCTCTTCCTGCATCACCTTCATCTCATCGGTCACATTGCGCAGGATGTTGAGCGGCATCTTGCGGATGTTGGCATTGGAGAAATCCTCACCGCCGGGGTTTACCTCGATCACTTCAGCGCCTTTCTCGCGCGCATCCTCGACCAGGCCCTGCAACCGCTCGAAATGGCGGTCACTTACGATCGAGGCGTAATCGTCATTCTCCAGCAGCGCGGGATACATGTTGCGCACACCCTGGCTGACCCCGGCGATCGCTTCATCCTCCTTGTCCTGCGGCACATACATATAGTCAGGCGCCAGGCAGATTTGCCCGGCATTCATCATCTTGCCCAGCGCGATGCGTTCGCCCGCCTTGGCGAAATTGGCACTGCGGCCCATGACGACCGGGCTCTTGCCGCCCAGCTCAAGCGTGACCGGCACCAGATTGGCCGCAGCAGCCTCCATCACGCGGCGCCCGGTAGCGGTCGATCCGGTAAAGACCAGATGATCGAAAGGCAGCGACGAGAATGCCGCCGCGACTTCCGGGCTGCCGGTGATCACCGCCACTTCGTCAGGAGTGAAATATTCGCTGACCAGTTCCTTCATCAGCAGGGAAGTGCGCTCGGTGAATTCGCTTGGCTTGATCATCGCCCTGTTGCCCGCAGCCAAAACCTGCATCAACGGACCAAGCGCCAACTGCACGGGGAAATTCCACGGCGAAAGGATCCCGATGACCCCCTTGGGTTCATAACGCACTTCAGCCCTGGCGCCGAGCAGGCCCAGGGGAAACTGCACCTTGCGTTTGCTGGTCCTGGCCCAGTGGTCCATATGCTTGAGCGCATCCTTGCCTGCGCTTACCGTTGCGGCGATATCGGTCAGCATCGACTGGTGCATGCTGCGATTGCCGAAGTCCGCGCTCATCGCCTTGGCCAGCTTTTCGCCGTGATCCTTGACCATTGCCATCGCGCGCTTGATGCGGTCCTTGCGCATGCTCATAGGCTCGGGCCGTGAAGCGGTGAAAGCTGCGCGCTGCAGCTTCAGGATACGTTCCATTTCCTCGCGGCGATCGTCAGCCATTGTTCTCTCCTGTAAAATTGCACGCATCTGGGTTGCGATTTGCCATCGGTTCTTGCGCAACCGCGCCTGCATGACAAGCTAATACGTATGCCGAAGCGCGTGTGCGTTTGCCTTTGCCGCATCGCAGCATTAGATCGCAAAGCGAATCTTCCCCCCTCTTCCACCCGAGGACAAAGCCATGACCCAGTTTTCTGCCGCCGATCCGATCGTTATCCTGTCTTATGCGCGCACGCCGATGGGCGGTATGCAGGGTGCACTGGCCGATGTTTCGGCCACCGATCTTGGCGCGACCGCGGTGAGGGCCGCTGTCGAGCGTTCTGGTGTTCCGGGCGAGAAATTCGACCGCGCCTATATGGGCTGCGTCCTTCCCGCCGGCCTGGGCCAGGCCCCGGCGCGCCAGGCGGCGCTAAAGGCAGGGCTGCCCAAATCGGTCCAGGCGACCACCGTCAACAAGGTGTGCGGCAGCGGTATGCAAACCGTGATCATGGGCGCAGAGGCGCTCGCCAGCGGTACGATCGACTATGTCATTGCCGGCGGCATGGAAAGCATGACCAATGCACCCTACCTGCTCAAGAAGCACCGCTCGGGCGCGCGCATCGGCCATGACACCGCCTATGATCACATGTTCCTCGACGGGCTGGAGGATGCCTATGAGGAAGGCCGCGCGATGGGCACCTTTGCGCAGGACACTGCCAACGCCTATCAGCTCACGCGCGAAGACATGGACGGTTATTCGATCGAATCGCTCCGCCGCGCGAACGAAGCTATCGCCAGCGGGGCGTTTGCCGATGAAGTCGTGCCGGTCAGCTTCGCCACCCGTTCCGGTGAAGTAACCGTCGATACCGACGAGCAGCCCGGCAAGGGCAAGCCCGACAAGATCCCGACACTGCGCCCTGCCTTTGCCAAGGACGGCACGATTACGGCTGCAACCTCGAGCTCGATCTCGGACGGAGCGGCAGCGGTTGTGCTCACCCGCGAAAGCATGGCGAAGGAAAATGGGCAGAAACCGGTAGCGAAGATCGTTGCCCTGGCGGCGCATGCGCAGGAACCAAAGGACTTCACCGTTGCCCCGGTGGGCGCGATCCAGAAAGTGCTCGATCGCGCGGGCTGGACGACCGACGATGTCGACCTGTGGGAAGTGAACGAAGCCTTTGCCTGCGTGGCGATGTTCGCGATGCGCGACATCGGCATCCCGCACGAGAAAATCAACGTCAATGGCGGCGCGACCGCGCTGGGCCACCCGATCGGTGCGAGTGGCACCCGCATCATCGTGACATTGCTCAATGCGCTCAAGCGGCAGGGCAAGACCCGCGGCGTGGCATCGCTGTGCATCGGCGGCGGCGAAGCCACTGCGGTTGCAGTGGAACTGGTTTCCTAACGCCGGATTTCTCTGTCGCGAATTTGTGTGGTATCTCCCCGCGCGGGTCGCGTGATTAGGGAGATTCACGCAATGAAGAGACTCATCATCGCCACTGCCGTAGTGGCGCTGGCCGCCTGTGCGGAACCGGCAACCGAAGAGGCTACGCCGGTTGCTGAAGAGACAACTGCGCCTGCTGCCAATGAAGGGCCGGGCACCTTTGAAGTAACCTATGCCGATGGTTCGGTAGGTACTGTCACTACAACCGAAGAAGGCACCTTTACCGCCATCCTTGGCGATGAAACGGGCAGCGGAACTGTCACCGAGCAAGACGGCAAGCTCTGCTTCGACCCTGAAGGCGACGACCCCGAACAGCCGACACGCTGCTGGACAAACAGCGAAGTGGGCGAAGACGGTAGTTGGACTTCTACTTCAGACGACGGCGAAACCGTGACTGTTCGGCCCGCACCCTCGGCCTGATTGCAGGTTCCCACAATAACTAGGAAAGGAATTTTCGATGCGAAAACTCTTGACACTTGCCAGCGTCCTCGCGCTGGCGGCCTGCTCGGAAGCGGAGGCTCCAGCACCTGAACCTACCGAAGAAGCCGCGATGGCGCCAACCGCCATTGATGGTGGCCCGCTTGCCGCCACTTATAACGTCGTTGGGCCAGACGGGGCTGCCTCAGTCTGGATTCTGGCCGAGGACGGGACCTTTACTCTGACCGCCGAAGGGGTCGACCCGGTTACGGGCACATACACGTTCGAAAACGAAGTGTTCTGCGCCGATCCCGTTGGCGAAGATGCGGCCGAAATCTGCTACACACAGGCTATCGCTGAAGATGGCACATGGACATCCACTGATCCTGATGGTGCCACATCAACGGTCACACGCGCGGCTGAATAAGCCTCACCGTCAAGGAACTGAAGTGGGCGGTCCTGCGGGGTCGCCCATTTCACATCCCCAACTCAGGGTTCCCCCACGCCCCATAGCCGATTCTCGCGGATCCAGCCTTGGCGCCCCCCAACGTCAATCATGCACCAGCCCGCTTCGCACTTGCCCAGCCTGCCGACTACACCGGGCTTGGCATTCCATTTGAGCTTTGCCCCGGCCTGCGGGGCTTCGCGGATGGCAGCCAGGCCTTCACCGATTACCAATGCGGAGCGAGCGGGATCGAGCAACCGCGCCACGATCCATCCCTGCGCCCCATCCGGATCGCTGACGAGCCGCCAGCCTTCCTGGACCCGGATTACCTTAACTGGCAGCCCCTGCCGCTTGTAGATCCACTCAATCGGATAGTCCTGGCTTGGCCCGACCCGCATGTTGACCTCTTCGGCACGGATCGACGCCCAGTAAGGGACCTCGCGCGTCTGGGCTTCAACTACCCCCGGCGTGGCGAGAAAAAGCGTCGCAAACAAGGCTGTTATGGCAATGCGCATGAGCATCCGCATACAGCGTGACCATGCCCCGCTTCAAGCACGCTTTGGGTAAGTTTCGCACAAGCGCTTGACCGCCCCGCCCCTGCCGTCCTAGCCCGCTGGCATGGCTCATGACCCTGCACCCCCGCGCAAACCGATCGACCATGCTCCAAAGGTGATAGTGACCCGTCACCTGATGCCCTCGGTCGAACATCGCATGCGCGAGCTGTTCGATGTGAAGCTTAATGAAGGCGACGTGCCATTTACGCGTGACCAGCTCATCGCTGCGATGCAGGAAGCCGATGTGTTGGTCCCAACAGTGACCGACCGCATCGA
>LOET01000121.1 GCA_001515985.1 Sphingomonadales bacterium BRH_c3
AGCTGTGCCCAAAGGACTAGGGCCGAAGTTCACCGGCTCGTCGCCAGCCTTCCACGGCGCGAATTTGGGCATCACGCTGGCGAAGAGTTCGGATGCAAGGTGGGTTTCGAGCCAGCGCTGCAGATGCGGGATCGGCTGGGCGTCGAACCAGCTGCGGTCATGATTGGCGAACTGGCGGATAAACGGGAAGCTGGCAATATCGGCCAAAGCCCGCTCTGCCCGGCATAGTTGCGGACGATCCGCCAGCCGCGCATCGAGCTGCAGGAGGATGTCATATCCCGCCGCGCGGTGGGGCAGCGGGTCGCAATCATCATGGCGCGTGGGGTATTTGTAGCGGTCGAGGTGATGCTTGAACGGCCCGTCGATCATCGCCAGCAATTCACGGTCGTCGCCAGCCAGCCAGGATTCGGGATCATCCTGCGCCAGCGCCCAGCGCATGATCGCGATGCTTTCATCGACCACAGCACCGTCTGGCAGGACAAGCACCGGAACGGTCGCCTTTTCCGACGCCTCGATCAGCTCGGGCGGCTTGCTGGCAAGCTTTACTTCGCGCAAGCTCACGGTGATTCCCGCGACCCACAGTGCCATGCGCGCGCGCATCGCATAGGGGCAGCGGCGGAAGCTGTAGAGGACCGGGTGCGGGTTCATTCCTCTGGAGGAAACGCGGCACCGACATGCGAGGTTCCGCGCTTTCTGGCGAGCTCTTCCTGCCGCTGGCGCTCGGCATAGCGCGCGCGCTGCGCCTCGTCGCGCTCGCCGATGCAATGCGGGCAGCTTATGCCTTCGACGAAATCTGGCGATGCCTGCTCCGCCGCGCTCAATGGACGGCGGCAGGCGCGGCACAGCCCATAATCGCCCTGCTCAAGGCCGTGACGCACCGTCACGCGCTCGTCGAACACGAAGCATTCGCCGTCCCACAGGCTTTCATCCTGCGGCACTTCCTCGAGATATTTGAGGATGCCGCCCTTCAGGTGATAGACCTCGTCGATGCCTTCCTGGCGCAGGAAGCTGGTCGATTTCTCGCAGCGGATGCCGCCGGTGCAGAACATGGCGACCTTTGTCTTGCCGCTGAGCAATTCATCGCGGTGCGCGCGGAACCATTGGGGAAACTCGCGGAAACTGCTGGTGTGCGGATCGACCGCGCCCCGAAATGTGCCGGTCGCCACTTCATAGTCATTGCGGGTGTCGATCACCACCGTGTCCGGATCGCTGATCAGCGCGTTCCAGTCTTGCGGCGCGACATAGCGCCCGACGCTTTGCGTGGGATCGATATCGGGCTCGCCCATGGTCACGATTTCGCGCTTCAGCCGCACCTTCATGCGGTGGAAGGGCATTTCGCTGGCGTGCGAGAACTTAACGTCGAGATTGGCACAGCCGGGCAGGGCGCGGATATGCGCGAGCACTTGCTGGAGCGCATTCTCGCCGCCCGCGATCGTGCCGTTGACGCCTTCCTTGGCGAGCAGCAGCGTGCCCCTGATTCCGACCTCTTCGCACAGCCTCAGGAGCGGCTCGCGCAGCGCCGCCGGATCATCGAACCGGGTAAACTGGTAAAGCGCGGCGACGGTGATTGACGGGGTATCCGTCATTGCAGTCAATCCAGCTTCATCACCCAGCCATGGGTGTCCGCAACTGCGCCTTTCTGGATACCGACCAGCTTTTCGCGGATTCGTGCTGTTGTCTGGCCGATACCGCCCGCGCCGATAGTGAATTCGCCATCCGGCCCGGCAACCGTGCCAACCGCGGTTACTACCGCGGCGGTGCCGCAGGCCATGCATTCGACGAGCTTGCCCGATGCTGCATCTTCGCGCCACTGGTCGATCGAATACATGCCTTCCTCTACCTCAAGCCCTTCCTCGCGCAGCAGGGTGATCAGGCTGTCACGCGTGATGCCCGGCAGGATCGTGCCGGTCAGCTTCGGCGTCACCACGCGCCCGTCGTCGAACACGAAGAACAGGTTCATGCCGCCCAGTTCCTCGACCCATTTGCGCTCCACCGCGTCGAGAAACAGCACCTGGTCATGCCCCATGGCGAAGGCTTGCCCTGTAGGGACGAGGCTCGCGGCGTAATTGCCGCCGCACTTCGCCGCGCCGGTGCCGCCGGGGGCCGCGCGGGTGTAATCCGAAATCCAGATGCTGACCGCCTTGGCGCCGCCCTTGAAATAGCTGCCGGCTGGGCTCGCGATCACGATGAACTTGTATTGCTTGGCCGGACGGACACCAAGGAAAGCCTCCGTCGCGATCATGAAGGGGCGCAAATAGAGCGAGCCGCCTTCGACGCTGGGGAACCAGTCCCGGTCAGCCGCGACCAGCCGGCGGATCGATTCGAGGAACAGTTCTTCGGGCAGGTGCGGCATGGCGAGCCGGTCAGCCGATGCGTTAAACCGGCGCGCATTGGCTTCAGGCCGGAACAATGCAACCCCGCCATCGATCTGCTTGTAGGCCTTGAGCCCTTCGAAAATTTCCTGCGCGTAATGCAGCACCGCTGCCGAGGGATCGAGGGACAGCGCTTCGCGCGGCCCCACGCTGGCGCTGTGCCAGCCGCCTTTTGCCTCGTCATAGTCGATCGTGACCATGTGGTCGGAAAACAGCGTTCCGAAACCGGGGTTCTTGAGCGCTTCGTCGCGCTTTGCAACGGGAGTAGGGGCGGGGTGCGGGATTGTCAGGAATTCCATTCCAGTTCGCCTAAATGTCTGTTGCGCATTTTTCAAATGAGAAAGGCGACCCTGCCCGTCGGAGGATCGCCTTTCGCATGGTCAGCGGCGGGAAGTGCCGCTCACAAAGCCTCTATCGGTAGGGGTAATTACCGATAGTGCCTCGTGCGGAAACTTGCCGACCTCTCTGCTGAACCATGAGACATCGGATCACCTCCTTTCGCGCTTTTGAGCCAAGACCCGCATCGTTTCACCGGGGGCCGAGAACCGCGTTTTGCCGCTGGCCTCAGGTACCAATGTGATTCAAGAGAATCGTTAAAACAAGGCTTGAAAAAAAGTTTTCCCACGTCAGTATAGATCGCCGTTGCCTGCGAAAGTTCGCGGGCTTTTCCTTACCTGCAATCCTCGATGACGCGGGTCACTTCGGCCCACGCGGGAATGTAGAGCGGCTCAAAACCCTCGACTTCCACTGCAAAGCGCCCCTTGGTGATTGCCATGGCGTCGAGCAGCCGGTCATTGGCGGCAAAGGTTGCGGCAAGAAAGGGCATTTCCATCTCGGATTGCCTCGCCGTAAGGATGCGCTGCTGCGTTTCTGTTCGCACGGTCATCAGTACGGGGCTCGCCACTTCTCCTGCTACCAGCAGGGTTATCTGGTTGGTTCCGCGTTCGCAGATCAGCACCAGCAGGTTTTCCGTCCCGGGCGGGCCGAAACCTGCCATGCTCCTTGCCGCTTCTCTGCGATACGACCAATCGCCGGGCGTTTGCGGTGCGTCGAGCCAGCTGGCGTCGTAATCGGCAGGCAGAATTGGCACTGGAGCGGCCAATCCGGTAGATTGCGCTTGATCTGCTGTGTTCTGCTGCGCGCAAGCGGCGCTTGTTGCCATGGCGAAAGTTGCCGCTAGCCCAATGACGAACTGGAAATAGATTGGTTTCATGTCGCCTTAATGCGCGCTAACGGCTTGAAGGTCCATGAACAAGGGCGCGTCCATGACCAAGAGCACCCAATGAACAAGAAACGCCGGATCGATCAGATGCTTGTCGAGCGCGGACTGGCAGAGAGCCGCGCGCGGGCGCAGGCGCTGGTCATGGCGGGGCTGGTGTTCAGCGGCGAGGCGAAGATCGCCAAGCCGGGGCAGCAATTGGTGGATGACGCTCCGCTCGAAGTGCGCGGGCGCGACCATCTCTGGGTTAGCCGTGGCGGGATCAAGCTGGCACACGCTTTGACACATTTCGGGCTTGATCCGGCGGGCGCGGTGGCGATGGATATCGGTAGTTCAACCGGCGGCTTCACCGATGTGCTGCTACAAGCCGGTGCCGAACATGTCTTCGCGGTCGACAGCGGCACCAACCAGCTGGCCTGGAAGCTGCGGCAGGACCCGCGCGTGACCGTGCTTGAGCAGACCAGCGCACGAACCCTTACCCCCGAACTGATCGACCGGCCCTGCAACTGGGTGGTGTGCGATGCGAGCTTCATCAGCCTTGCAAAAGTGCTGGAGCGTCCGCTTGAGCTCGCCGCGCCCAAGTGCCGCCTTGTTGCGCTGATCAAACCGCAATTCGAGGTTGGCCGCGAGGAAGTGGGCAAGGGCGGGGTGGTGCGCGATCCTGCGCTGCACGAGCGTGTATGCAATGAAGTGCGCGATTGGCTTGAAGGTGCAGGCTGGATCGTTGACGGGATCGTCGAAAGCCCGATCACCGGCCCGCAAGGCAATGTCGAATTTCTGGTCAGCGCACAGCGCAGTTAGGCCAGATCGATCGTTTCGATCTTTGCGTCCAGATCGATAGGCAGTGAAGCGAGCACTTCGACGCCCGACGCTTTCTCGTAGGCATCTGCGCCGTACTCTGCGACCAGTTCGGCCTGGCGCTCATCGCGCTGGCGCAGGAGATCGGCAATTTCATCGCGGTAAAGCGCCACCATCGCGGTGACGAAGCGATTGACCAGGCTATCCTGTTTCGTTTGATCGACATTGTAGAGCGGAAGATGCTCGATCATCACCTCGGCGGGGTAGAGAAACTCGTTGGTGACGAAGCGATTGGTAGCGAACCAGCTGCGCGGGATGCCCTGATAATCGATCGATAGTCCAATCAGATGCGTGACATGCGCCTTCGCGTCCTCTCCCTCCGGCGGCAGGGCAATCGGCTCAAGCCCGTCTTTCAACTGGGTCCGGTGGAGAAAAAGGTGGAAATGGCCATGCTCATCTTCATCGCGGCTGCCGGGCGCATGGACATGGTAATACCAGCGTGATTTGGTTTGCGCATCGCGCGCATCCTTGTCTGGATAGTGTTTCCAGAACTTGCCTTTGCCCTCGGGCAAAACCCGCAGCATCAAAGGGCGCTGTTCCTGCGCCATCTGCGTGATCGTTTCAATAACGGTGGCGGCGGCGGCAGCTGGCGTCATGCCAAATTACCCTAGAAAACAAATCGGCCGACGACAACAGGTGCCGCCGGCCGGTCTTGTAAAGAATGCCGAAGCTATCAGGCAGCCGAGCAATCTGCGGCGGCGCAGCAGCCTTCAGCAGCACAGCCTTCAGCAGCAGCGCAGCAGCCTTCAGCAGCAGCGCAGCAGCCTTCAGCAGCTGCACAGCAGCCTTCTGCGTATGCCGCAGTTTCGTCAGCTGCAGTTTCCGCCGCTTCGTCGGCACCTTGCGAGCATGCGGCGGTCGCGACCGAAAGTCCGCCGACAACTGCCAGCATGGAAGCAAGATTTTTCTTATTCATAATTTGATCCCCTCTTTGGGCGAGGCACATTCAAGCTAAACACAACCTCGCCGAAACGCGCCCCAGAAGACGGCGAGGAAGAGAATCCCAAGCTAATTATCAGAAAAAACAGCATTGTCGATATTGCCAAAAAGCAATCGGACAGGCCTTTCCCCCTCCTCGAACAGGATTCACTCAAAGCAAGTTTCGCGCGGATTGCAGATTAAGTTACAAATGCGGACGCAGAAACTTCGCCCCATGATGCGCCTGATATGTTTGCCAATCCCGCTATGGGACAAGGTTTGGCGCGCAATTGCGCAAGGTGTATCTCGTACTGCATCACGAGCTGGAATGATTCGCTCCTTCTGGGGCTTCGGGGGTATCAATGAACGTCATCGCGTCACGCAGCCAGTTACGCGCCAGCTTTATCCGCTGGGCACTGTTCACAGTGCCGCTGATCGTGCTGCTGGGATTTGTCGCCGGTCAATTCGGCAGCCCTGACACAATCTGGTTCCAGAGCTTGTACAAACCGGCGATCTATCCGCCGCCAGCCGCGTTCGGCATCGTCTGGACGCTGCTGTATATCTTGATCGGGATAGCTCTAGCGCTGGTATCCAGCTCTTGGGGGGCGCGTGGCCGAGGTGTTGCGATCGGTCTGTTCGCAGTGCACTTCGTCTGCAACCTCGCCTGGACGCCAGTGTTTTTCGGCAACCAGGACATTGTCGGCGGGCTGGTGGTGCTGGGCCTGGTCAATGTGACCTTGCTGGGAGTAATCTGGGCGTTCTGGCGTGTGCGGCGCCTCGCCGCGCTGCTGTTATTGCCTTATCTTGGCTGGACGATGTTTGCCGGCGTGCTCAATTACGAGTTCCACCGGCTCAATCCTGAAGGGCAACAGAACGTTTCTACCCCGGCGACCCAGCGTATCCAGCTGAACGAGGGCTGATTTCAGGAAGCACTTGCCTTCGAACCAAGCCGGGGCCATTTAGCCAGCATGCAAAGCCAGAACCCGATGATCGCCGATTTCGTGAAACTTGCAAACAGTGCCGCAGGCACTTTTGCGGGAATGACGCGCGAGGCGCGCGACAGCGCACGCGAACGGTTGAAAGAGGCGATGGGCGGGGTGGATTTCGTAAGCCGTGAGGAATTCGACACGGTCAAGCTGATGGCGCAGAAGGCGCGCGAAGAAAACGAGGCGCTCAAGGCGCGGCTGGAAGCGCTGGAAGCCAGGCTCGCGGCCAAGTAAACTTGCCGCGCAATGAACCTGCGCGCGCCCGCCATTCTTATTGCTTCTCGATACCACGGTGAAACCGCCAGCGTTGTTCGCCTGCTGACGGAGAAATTCGGACTCGTGGCCGCATATGTTGCAGGTGGGCGCGGGCGGCAACTGCGCCCGGTGTTGATCCCCGGTAACCGGGTGGAGGCCGAACTTCGCGCGAAGTCTGAAAGCCAGTTGCCCTTTGCGAAGATCGAATTGACGCAAAGCTGCGGACCCTGGCTAAGCGAGCCGTTGCCAGCTTCGGCCATATCGTGGGCCTGCGCGCTAACCGCAACGGCGCTGCCCGAACGCAATCCCTATCCCGCGCTGTTCAGTGCGCTTGACGCGCTGCTGTCTGCCGTGTGCCAGGCGCCATCGGCGCGTGGATGGTTGCCGGCAATGATCGCATATGAGGCATTGCTGCTGCGCGAGCTTGGCTATGGCGGCGTCCGCCCGGATACGGGAACCGAACTGGCAGGCCTGTTAGATGATTTTGACCGGCTGGAAGGACCTCTTGCCCGCTACCTGCTTGCTGACCGTCGCGGCGATGTTATGGCAGCGCGGCATTTGTTGCGGGAACGGCTTGCCCGCATGCAGACATGAAGGTTTCGCAATGAAGATCGCAGTTTTCGCCGGCGACGGTATCGGCCCCGAAGTGACCACGCAGGCGGTGCGGGTGCTGCAGGCCCTCGACCTGCCGGGCATGGAGCTGGCTTATGGCGATGTTGGCGGTATGGCCTATTACAAGCATGGCCATCCGCTGCCCGAGGCGACGCTCGAAACCGCGCGTGCATGTGATGCGATCCTGTTCGGCGCGGTGGGCGATTTCTCCTGCGATCACCTCGAACGCCATTTGCGGCCCGAACAGGCGATCCTGGGCCTACGCGCAGCGTTGAGCCTGTTCGCCAACCTGCGGCCCGCCACCACCTTTCCTGGCCTTGAGCACATGAGCGCGCTGCGGCCTGAAATCGCCCGCGAGATTGACCTCTTGATCGTGCGCGAGCTCAATGGCGATGTATATTTTGGCGAAAAGGGCATCCGCACACTCGATGACGGCCGCCGCCAAGGCTGGGACATGATGAGTTATGCCGATGATGAGGTGCGCCGCATCGCGCATGTCGCGTTCCGTGCGGCGCAAGGGCGCAAGGGGCGGCTTTGCAGCGTCGACAAGGCCAATGTGCTCGAAACCTTCCAGCTGTGGCGCGACGTGGTGATCGAGGTGTCCTCCGAATATCCCGATGTCGCGCTCGAGCACATGTATGTCGACAATGCCGCGATGCAGCTGGTTAGGGCACCGGGCGCGTTTGATGTGGTGGTGACCGGCAACATGTTCGGCGACATCCTTTCCGACCAGGCGAGCATGTGTGTCGGCTCGATCGGCCTCCTCGCCAGCGCATCGCTGGGCGAGCGGCAGACCGAATTCGGCACATTCGGCCTTTACGAGCCAATCCATGGCAGCGCCCCCGATATCGCGGGGCAGGGCAAGGCCAATCCGATGGCGACGATCCTTTCCGCCGCGATGATGCTGCGCCACAGTTTTGGCCGCGAGGCTGAGGCGGCGCGGATCGAGGCGGCGGTGGCGACCACGCTCAGGGACGGGATCCTTGGTGGCGACCTTGGCGGCACATACGGCTGCGAGGCGGTCGGCCAGGCGGTGTGCGAGCGGCTGTGACGTGACCGGCGCGGGTGAACTCGAACTCGCGATAATCCTGCCGACGCTCAACGAGCGCGGCAATCTTGCCCCGCTGGTCGATCGAATTTCGGCAGCCTTGGGGAATACCGGCTGGGAAGTGCTGGTGGTCGATGACAATTCGATCGATGGCACAGCAGATGAGGCTCGCGCCCTGGCGCTGGAGGATCGCCGGGTGCGGGTGATCCAGCGGATCGGGCGGCGGGGCCTAGCCAGCGCGGCAATCGAGGGTTTCTGCGCCACCGCTGCGCCTTATGCCGCGGTGATGGACGCCGATCACCAGCATGATCCGGCTCTGCTGCCGACGATGCTGGCAGCCTTGCGCGCGGGCGAGGCCGATATTGCTGTGGCCTCGCGCTTCGCCGAGGGTGCGAGCACCGCCAACTGGGACAATCCGGAGCGCGAGAAGCTTTCCGGCTTTGCGAATGTGCTGGCGCGCAGGCTTACCGGGGTGGAGCTATCCGATCCGATGAGCGGCTATTTCATGCTGCCGACCGCGCTGGCCCGCGCGCTTGCGCCGCGCCTTTCGGGATTCGGGTTCAAGATCCTGCTCGACCTGCTGGCGAGTGCCGACCGGCGGCTGACGATCAAGGAATTTCCGCTCGATTTCGCTGCGAGGCGCGCTGGCGAGAGCAAGCTTGATCGCGCGATCGCGTTCGATTTCCTCGCCGGCATTTATGACAAGACATTCGGCCGGTTGATCCCCACGCGTTTCGCCCTGTTCGGAACGGTCGGCGCGGCAGGCGTGCTGGTGCATATGGCCGTGCTGAGCATGGTGCTGTTCATCTTTGGCGAGGCTTTTGCCGTGGGACAGATCGCTGCCGTGCTCAGCGCGATGAGCTTCAATTTTTTCCTCAACAACTGGCTGACCTATCGCGACCAGCGGCTGAAGGGCGCAGGCGCAATGCTCAAGGGCTGGATCGGCTTCTGCCTCACCTGTGCGGTGGGCGGCTTTGCCAATGTTGCCGTGGCAACCCTGCTGGAGATGCAGGGGCTGGTCTGGTTCCTTGCTGCGCTGGCCGGGATCCTGGTCGGTTCAGTATGGAATTATGCCCTCTCTAGCCGCTTCGTGTGGGGGCGGTATTGAGTGCGGGCTACCGCCAACCCTCGATCCAGGCATAGTCAAGGAAGCTCTGGGGGCCATCGAGCGCGGCAGCGGTGAGGATCGGATAGAACCACGCGAAAATCGCACAGCTTGCGCCCAGCACCAGCCATGCCAGGCGCGGGTGCCCGGCATTCCGCATCGCATCGAGCGCCAGCGCCAGCGCACCCATGAGGAAGAAGTGCGGCACGAAATAGTGGTAGAAGAACTGCACCGATTTGGCTGCGAACAACCACAGGCCAAGGCTGGCAAGATAGCCCGTAACCACTCCCAGCCTGGCCCAGTTCCGTTGTGAAATGCCGCTGACAAGGCACCAGAAAAGCGCGGGAATCCCGAGCAGCATGGTAAGCGGATTGCCGATCAGCAGAACACCGCGCTGAACCCCCTCCTGCGCGTCGTAATAATACCAGATCGCGCGGGCATTCAGCACCCAGTCGGGCCATGTCGACTGGTAGTTATGCGGCTTCAGTATCTGCGTCTGCAGCGCCAGCATTTCCTGGTGCAAGGCGATGATCCCGCCGCTGGTAAGCGGATTGGGCTGGAGCAACAGAGCGGGCCAGAAGCTCAGCCCATAGACCGCCAGTGGAACCACACCGAGCCATAAAGCGGCTTCGATCAGCGAAACGCCCGGCACCGGGATGCCGCGCTGGCTGGTGAACAGGCGCCTGCGCCCGGCGGTAAGCCGCGCGAGCAAGAAGGCGATGCCCGGCAGCATGGCCAGTGGGGCCGCGTTCCACTTGGCAGCCATGGCTGCGCCCAGGAATACGCCGGTTGCGGCCAATCGCCAGCGGCCCTGTTCGGGCTTGCGGACCGCCGCGCTGAACTGCCAGGCGGCGAGCGCGAG
>LOET01000122.1 GCA_001515985.1 Sphingomonadales bacterium BRH_c3
CCAGATGAGCCCGCAGGAATTCATGGGCAATCTGGTGCTGCTGATTGTGGGCGGGAACGATACCACCCGCAACACCATGAGCGGGATCATCCATGCCTTTGACAAGTTCCCCGACCAGCGCAAGCTGTTCGAGGAGAACCCAGGCCTCATCCCCAACGCAGTGCAGGAATGCATCCGCTACCAGACCCCGCTGGCGCATATGCGCCGCACCTGCACCGAAGATACCGAGGTGTTTGGACAGCAGGTGAAAAAGGGCGACAAGCTGGTGCTGTGGTATCTTTCGGCCAATCGCGACGAGGAAGTGTTCGAGAATCCCGACAAGCTCGACATCACCCGAGAGAACGCGCGGCGCCACCTCAGCTTCGGCTATGGTATTCACCGCTGCGTCGGCGCGCGCCTGGCAGAGCTCCAGCTCAAGGTCCTGCTCGAGGAAATGCACAAACGGCGCATGCGGGTGCATGTGGCAGGCAATGTCGAGCGGGTGCGGGCCAATTTCGTGCACGGCTTCCGCAAGCTAGAGGTCGAGATCACCGAATTCTGATGCTCTGATGGCCTTGCCCTGCGGTGTGCTATCCCTTGGTGCAGTGGGCCTGTGTGCCCAGGCATGGTGATCCGGCATGGGTGGAAAGCGCCCCAGGGCCAGGGCCCTGGCTGCGGATCACCCGCCATACCTTGAGTTCATCCGGTCCGCCGATGTCGACCGGCGCAAGCCAATCGGGCGGGTCATCTGCCAACAGGCGGCTCATCAAGGCGCCTTCGCCGCCGCCTATGCTGAAGTTGCGCGTCTCTACCACATCGGCGCAGAGCACTACATAGTCGGCCTTATAGGCATCGACATATTGGCGTGCGAGAGCAGGCGGGCTGGTGAAACTGAAGATCACATCATGCATCGCCTGCTCTGCGCGATGGTGGGCCGATGCGACCACGCTGTGACGTGTTTGAGCCAATACCGCGGGGCCAATATCAAGCGGCGTGAACAGGATCGCAGGCGGAAGCTTTTTGAGCAGTTGCGCCTGGCTATGTAGCTCGCAGCGCGAATCCCCAAGCCGCACTGCACCCTGGCTTGGTCTGTCAGGTGCAAGTTTCATTGCCATCGTCACCAAGCCGCCGGGGAGAAATACCGCGAACAGAAGCAGCGCCAGGCCCAGCTTGGGCAGCAGGCTGGGATAAGCACGCCAGCGCTTGAACATCTGCCCGATGAACCAACCCATCGGCAATGCCGCCAGCACGCCCGCAAATGCCATCGAGCGATAGGTCATCACACCGCCGCAAAACGCGATTGCGAGCAGCAACGCATATTCGAACAGCCAGCCTCGCAGCCAGTCATGGCTCCGCCCCGCCAGGTACAGCGTCACGCCCAATGCGAACAGCGGCTGGACCAACGCCGGAATGATGTCGCTGACGCTTCTGTTCCACAGCGGCCTTCCCTCACTCACGTTGAGATACCAGTAATCGCGCACCAGTGGATCGAGCCCGGCAAAGGGCGGGGCCAGGCATTGCGGGGCGGACCAGCCAAGAAAGCCCAGCCCCAGCAGCGCAAAACTGCCAAGTGCCAGAACCAGCGGCAGGCGCGGCATGCGCGGCGCCACCGCAAGCATCCCGGAACCGAGCGCCACGATCAGAAAAAAACCCAGATGCGGCGGGGAAATCACATCGCAATGCGCGGCAAGGTCAGGCAAACCGCGGGTCAAGGCAAAGGCAACGGCAAGGCCCAACGCCAGCGTTTGCAGGTAAGCAACCAGCCACCAGCGGGCACGATGATCGCGCATCCAGCGCAGGGCGAAGATCAGGCCGAATGCTGCGGCCAGGAAGATCACTTCGAGCGAAATCATCAACCCGAATGCCATCGCCAGGCCCGCTGCCGCCCCGCCGCGCGGTGCGCTGCGCCACGACATTGCCCAAGCTCCGAAGGCTACCGTGAAGATCTGCCAGCCATGGTGATCGATCCTGAGCGGCTGGAACTGCATCGGCACCAGCGGCAGCAGCAGCAACGCAAGGCAGGCGTAGATCGCCGTTTGCCGGTCGAACAGCCGCCAGGTGAGCCGGCCCACTGCGAATGTAGTCGGGAGCAGGATCAGCAGCGGCAATACGATCATCGTCGCCCGTTCGGCCTGCGGCATCTCCATGAATTGCGAGAACAGCAGGATCAGCGCCGCAATCGGCACATCGACCAGCCGCGACCAATGCATCAGCGTGCCTTCGGGCGGGGTCATCCGGTATTGGTGCAAATCGTACCAACCCTGCCCTGCAAGAAGGTCCCTCACCTGTGCCAGGCGGAGCGAATCGTCCGGACCGGGAAAGCGAACCGCAAGGATGTTTTGGCCGGCAACCAGCAGCAGCACCGCGCATAGGCCCAGCCACGCCAAGAATATGGCGCGATTCGGGCTCTCGCCCAGGCGCATACGCCGGTCATCCATATGCATCAGTCCAGCCCGCGCTGAAATACCACCCTGCTGCGGATCAGATAGGTCAGAATGAAACTGGCCACAATGGCGGCCAGCTTGGCTAACCGCGGGTCTGCTCCGGCTTGATCGCCAAGACCGACAATCGCAGTGGTAAGCGCCAGGCCGATCAGCGCCGATATCACGAATAATGCCTTCTGTTTCATGCGCTCGCGCCCGCGAGCGGCAAGGCCATCATGGAACACCTTGCGGCTGGAAAGCAGCCAATGCGCAGCAATCCCGACAGTATAGCCAAAGGCCGAGGCTGGCGCTGCGGCCACACCCGCCGAGAGCAGGGCGAGAAACACCCCGACATCAACCGCCAGCGCACCGACACTGGCCAGCCCGTAGCGGAGCAGGCGAATATCGCGCAGCCTGGCAAGGATTGAAAACACGCATGCCCCCCGGTTGTCAGGCCTTTCAGGCCCGCATGACCATGTCGCAAAACAAGGTTAAGAAAACGCTAGGGTAAATGCCGTGGCGGCGAAAATCCGGCTAATCCCGGGGCTATTCGGGGTTGGCGCGAAACACCACGGTAAGCCGCACCAGCCATACAGTCAGAAAGCTCAGCCCCATCGCCGCCAGCTTGGCCAGCCTGGGATCGAAGCCCGCAGCATCTCCCCACCCCACCACCAGGGCGGTGAGGCCCATTCCCAGTAACGCGGAACCGACGAACAGGACCTGCTGCCCCCCGCGCTTGAGGCCCGCTTCGGCCAGCCTGTCGGGAAACACCACCCGGCTCGAAATCAGCCAGTGGACCAGCGTGCCAACCGCATAGCCGATCACTGCGGCCACGGCCGCCAGCATTCCCGCCGCATAAAGCGCGAGGAAGCTGGCAAGGTCGGCTAGTGCACCGGTGGTGCTGGCCAGTGCGTAGCGCGTGAAGCGCCAGGAAAAGAGGCGAGCAACGTAATGTTTCAGCGCCGCCTCCCGTCAGGCCGACTTCTTGATACGCGCGGGAACGCTGCGCACCGATGCGAGCGCAGCCGCCTGGTCTTCGCTCAAACCCGTGCCGATCTCGCGCGCGGGGATCGCTTTCTCCGCGCCTTCATCGCCCGCTTCATGATATTCGGCGTCTTCGTTGACGCACCAGGTATCATAAAGGCGTTCGCCCGCGAGGATGTTTTCGACCGTCAGCATCGCGGTCATCATCGCGTGATCCTGATTATTATAGCGGTGCATGCCGTTGCGCCCAACCAGGTGCAGCGTGGGATGCTTTGCTTCCAGCTCCACCCGCATGGCATCGACATTTGCGGCATAATCGCCGTCATAGACGGGATAGGCCTTTTCCTGGCGCACCACCGCCCCGCCGATCACCTTGTCCGGATCGACAAGGCCGAGGATCTGCATTTCGCGCTTCGCGAGTTCGATCAGGTCGGCGTCCGCGCTCGACCAGAGCCCATCGCCTTCGAAACAGAAATATTCGAGGCCAACGCAGGCGACATCGGCATCGGGCACCATTTCCGGCGACCAGCTGCGGAAGTTCTGCACGCGGCCGACCTTCACCTTGCTGTCATGGATATAGATCCAGTTGTCCGGGAACAGGTCTTCGCTGCGGATCATCAGCGCCACGGTGAGGAAGTCGCGATATTTAAGCTGTTTCGCCTGCAGCGTGCTTTCGGGCAGCGGATGGAGCCGCGCCGCAAGCTCGCGCATCGGTGCCGAGCTGATCGCATGTTTCGCGCGCACCTGCACGTCCCCTTCGGGGCCGTCTGCCGTCATCGACCAGCCACCCTGTCCGTCGCTTGCCAGTTGCTTGAGGCTGTGCCCCATCAGCAGCTGGCCCTTGCCGGTGGCCATGATCTTGTCGCGCGCGGCCTCCCACATCATGCCTGGCCCAAGCCGGGGATAACGGAAGGTTTCGAGCAGCGTCTTGACCGCTTGCCCGTCATTGGGCCGCTTGTTGAGGCCGAGCGAGCGCTTGAGCCCGTCAACCACCGCATTCCACAGCGAAAGTCCCTTGATCCGCTGCGCCGCCCAATCGGCGCTCATCTCGTCGCAAGGCATGCCCCACACCTTCTCGGTGTAGGTCTTGAAGAAGATCGAATAGAGCTTGTGGCCGAACTGGTTGGTGGTCCAGTCCTCGAAGCTTTTCACCTGTGCGATCGGGAACAGCTTGTAGCGCAGGTAGCTGAGCATACACAGCGTGCTGCGCCATATGCCGAGGTTCCACAGCGCTTCGAATGCGCGCAGCGGATAGCTGTAGAACTTGCCTTCGTAATAGATGCGGCTCATCCGCGGCCGCTGGATAAAATCGTCAGGGAGTATCTCGTTCCACAGATCGACCACCTGCTGGCTCTTGGAAAAGAACCGGTGCCCGCCGATGTCGAAGCGATAGCCTTCATGCTCGACCGTGCGGCTGATCCCGCCGACATAGGTGGCGTCTTTTTCGATGATAGCGACCGTTTTGCCCTGCTTGGTCAGCAGATAGCCGGCGGTAAGCCCGGCCGGGCCTGCACCTATGATCGCCACGTCAACATCGATTGCGCCATGGCTGCGGGCCGCACGCTGTTCCATCAATTACCCCGTTAACAATTGCAGCCTTGGGAGTGAAGGAAATTGGTTATCAGCGCGTTAAGATGGTCAAGAATCACCGGGCCGCCAGGCGAAGCAAGCTAGGCGCCAACAAGCAGCCCGGGAGCCTGAAGCCGCGCCGCGAGGAGCGCGAAGTCGCGCAGCGAGAAAGTGTCGTCGAACACCAGGCCATAATTCTCATCGCTCCGCCAGCGCACCTTGGCGCGGGTTTCGCGCAAGCCCGGCCCCTCAAGCCGCAGGCTCTGGTCAAGCGCCAGCAATTCACTGCATTCCAGGCGTGCACCTTGCTGTGATATATTTTCGACCAATGCCAGTTTGCGCACTGGCCCGGCCATCAGCGTTACAGGAAAATTGAGCGCAAGGCGCAAACCGCGCTTGCGGAATGCCCCGATTTCGCTGACCACCTGGTCGACATCGACATTGGTGCCGAAAACGAACCCGGCCTCGAGATCGCGCTCCCACACACGCTTTATTTCATAGCTTTGCCCGCTTTGCAGTTCGAGCGTGAAGCAATCGCCAGCGGGCAGGCGGTGAAACAGCTTGGCGCTGGCGCCAGCCGATGACACGTCGCGAAGCACGCACACGAACTCGCCTTGTGAACACAGAAGCTTGGCTGGACGGATCAGCAGCGAATAGCGGCGCGCGCGGCGCTGCTCATGCTGCTCTTCCGGATCCATCTGCGGAATTGGCCCGAACGCCGCATGGTCCATTGTTCCAAATTCCCCGTTTATGCCGACCCTTATTGGCCACCAAAGCTTGCTATGGCAGCAGTGCTTTAAGAAAGAACTTTGCCCCATTAGGAGTTAATACTGAGATAACAATGCCTGTTCCCTGGAACAGGGCCTGGCCGCCGATCCAGTCTACGGACAGATCGCCAATGGAAGCTGGTGCGGGTGCCGGGACTCGAACCCGGACGACCAAAGGTCAGGGGATTTTAAGTCCCCGGCGTCTACCATTCCGCCACACCCGCACGGTTTGCATGCCAGCGCGGCCTGTTAGCGGGCGCTTGACAAGGCGGCAACGCAGGAATGCACACCTAGAAACGGCAACACGGGTGCGAAACCCTTCATGCAGCACAATAGGCAGCACAATGGGCCGGCGAAAGCGTGCTCAGCCTTAGTTGATGCGCTTGCGCATGTCCTTGCCGGGCTTGAAATAGGGCACGCGCTTTGACGGCACATCCACCGTTTCGCCCGTCCGCGGGTTGCGGCCCTGCCGTGCTTCGCGCTCACGCGTGGAAAAGGCACCAAAGCCGCGCAGCTCCACCCGGCCCCCTTCGGCCAGCCGTTCGGCAATTTCGTCAAAGAAAATGTCGACCACCTGTTCGACTTCTTCTGCCCGCAGTTCGGGATTGTCCCGATGGAGCGCCTGGAGCAATTCGGATCTTATCATTTGCGCCTCCCAGCAAACGTGCCCAGGCTTCCCAGCACGGGAAGAGCACGCCCGAAAAAGACCTGACCTTAGCTGCGACCCGAAAGACGGCCAAATCTGGAGGCATCGTGCCAGACTCGTGGATTGTCCGCAAGCGTGTGGCGTAATTTTTCAAGCAAGTGTCGCGGCTTGGCACAGCCGCGCCCAGAATCAGGCCCGTTCAACCAATCCGGCCAAATCGATTCCCAGCCGGTCGATGCGTGCGCGGATCTCTGGCCATTCGCGCGCCAGGAACTGCTCGCGCTCGCGGCTGCGCAAGCGCTCTGCCGCGCCTTCGACGACATACATGCCGACCCCGCGCTGAACCTCGACCAGGCCATCGTTCTGGAACTGCTGATATGCCTTGGCGACAGTGAGCGGATTGGCACCTTCCTCTGCCGCAAGCGCGCGCACAGATGGCAGCATTTCGCCTTCAGCATAGCGGCCTTCGATGATCGCTGCGGCGATCTGGTCGCGCAGCTTGAGGTATACGGGGCGGTTCTGGCTCATGATTTCCTCGCGATTGGTGCATCAGTGCCATAATACAGCCATGCGCGTCAAGGCTCTGCCGGATTCCGGTTGCGGCTGAAACTAAAGCTTCACATGGGAATTTCAGGCGTTAGTGTGCCGCGTCAGAGCGGCGTGCGTCAGCGCCGCGCTGCCATAGGAATTTGGGGAGGACCTTCGTGTCGCTTGAAGAAATTATCGTCGCCGTTGCGGCGTCATTCCTGGTGCTGCTGCTGATTGGTGGCGCGACGATCGTGACTTCGTCGAAAGCCGAATTCGCCGGACATCCCAAGGGTTTGTTTGTGCTGTTCTTTGCCGAGATGTGGGAACGTTTCTCCTATTACGGCATGCGCGCGCTGCTGATCTTCTACCTGACGCAGCATTGGCTCTTCAATGACGAAAAGGCCTCTGTCATCTACGGTGCCTATACGGCGCTGGTGTACATTGCGCCGGTACTGGGCGGCTACCTCGCCGACAAATATCTGGGCCAGCGCAAGGCGGTGCTGTTCGGCGCGGTGCTGCTGACCATCGGCCACTTCCTGATGGCCTTCGAAGGCGAAGGCACGCTTGGCCAGAACAACCCCATGATCGACGTGTTCTGGGCGGCGCTGGCCTTCATCATTGTTGGCTCGGGCTTCCTCAAGGCGAATATTTCGGTCATCGTAGGGCAGCTTTATCCGCGCACGGATATTCGCCGCGACGGTGCCTATACCATCTTCTACATGGGCATTAACGTAGGCGCCGCAGTGGGCACGATCATCGCCGGCTATCTTGGCCAGAACTATGGCTGGGCCTATGGCTTCGGCGCGGCGGGCTTCGGGATGCTGCTGGGCCTGGTGGTGTTCATCATCTTCAAGCCGCTGCTGCTGGGCAAAGGCGAAAGCAGTGTGCCTGAAAAGCTCGCTTCGCTGAAGTGGGGCGTGAAGTTCGAATGGCTGCTCTACATCATCGGTTTCGCAGCGGTCGCCGTGACGTGGTGGCTGGTGCAGAACCAGGCAGTAGTGGGCAGCATTCTTGGTGTGTTCGGCGGCTTGCTGGTGGCCTTTGTCATCTGGCAGGCGATCAAGATTGGCGGGCATGACCGTGACCGGATCTTTGCCGCGATGTTCCTCATCATCGGCTCAATCCTGTTCTGGGCGCTGTTCGAACAGGCCGGCTCGTCGCTCAACCTGTTCACCGATCGCTATGTCGACCGGCAAGGTGTTTCGGCCTCGATCTTCCAGTCGATCAACCCGATCTACATCATCATGCTGGCCCCGCTGTTCGCGGGGCTGTGGACGTGGCTCGGCAGGAAGGGGCTGGAGCCTTCCACCCCGGCCAAGTTCGGCCTGGCGCTGATCCAGCTGGGGGCAGGCTTTCTGGTGTTGGTATTCGGTGCGCAGGCCGTCGGCATGGAAAACATGACGCCGGTGATCTTCGTGTTCCTGATCTACCTGCTGCACACCACCGGTGAGCTGTGTCTTTCGCCCGTGGGCCTTTCGGCGATGAACCGGCTGGCGCCCGCGCATATGGCTTCGCTGATCATGGGCACGTGGTTCTTCGCTTCGGCCACCGGCAATTTCGTTGCCGGTCTGATTTCGGCCGCAACCGGTTCGGAAGCGGCATCGGGCGAGGGCGCGGCCAAGGAAACCGTGCTCGCCGTCTATAGCCAGATCGGCTGGATTTCGGTGGGTGTGGGCGTGGCGGTGATTGTCATCAGCCCGCTGGTGAAAAAGCTGATGCACCTCGACACGCTCAAGGATGACGAGCTTGAAGGCGCTGCGGCAGCAGGGCTGGAGGCACAGGAAGGCGGCATTCACCCGGCGTCGCGCCCACCGTCCTGATGGAGAATTGAACTGCCGGGCCCGGTTCGCCGGGCCCCCGGAACTTTGGTCGCAACTATCAAGAGAATTTATATGTCACGCATGATGCGCGCAATCGCGGGGCTGGGGAGCGCGGTGGCGCTCGCCGCCTGCGCAACCACTGGCGGGGCCGATGCCGGTACAAAGCCAGCCTCAGCCAGCGCCAATGATTTCGAGAAGGACCCCTATCCCTCAACCTATCGCGCTTACCCCGGCGCCCCCACGGCACTGGTGGGCGCCACCGTGTTTGACGGCACCGGGCGGCAGTTCGACAACACCACCGTGCTGCTGCGCGATGGCAAGGTGGAGGCAGTGGGATCGGGGCTCGACACCTCGGGCTACACTTTGATCGACGCGCGCGGCAAATTCATCACCCCCGGGGTGATCGATATCCATTCGCATCTGGGTGACTATCCCTCACCCTCGGTCGATGCGCATTCGGACGGCAATGAAGCCACCGCACCCACCACACCCGAAGTCTGGGCCGAACATTCGGTCTGGCCGCAGGACCCGGGTTTCAGCCGCGCGCTCGCTAATGGCGGGGTCACCGCGCTGCAGATTCTGCCTGGATCGGCCAATCTCATGGGCGGGCGTGCGGTTACGCTCAAGAATGTGCCTTCACGGACCGCGCAGGGGATGAAATTCCCCGGCGCACCCTATGGCTTCAAGATGGCCTGCGGCGAGAACCCCAAGCGGGTTTATGGCGGCAAGGGCCGTGCCCCCTCTACCCGCATGGGCAATTTCGCGGTCAACCGCCAGACCTGGCTCGACGCCAAGGTCTATGCCGCAGACGAGGATCGCAAGCGCAATCTCGGCAAGGAAACCCTCGCCGGCGTGATGGCGGGCGAGATCCTGGTCCACAACCACTGCTACCGCGCCGACGAAATGGCGCTGGTGATGGATATGGCCAAGGAGATGGGATACCGCGTCACCGCCTTCCACCACGCGGTTGAAAGCTACAAGATCGGCGATCTGCTGCGCGAAAACGACGTGTGCAGCGCGATCTGGGCTGACTGGTATGGCTTCAAGATGGAGAGTTATGACGGCATTCCCGAAAATGCCGCATTGCTGCAGCAGGCCGGGGCCTGCGTGGTAATCCATTCCGACAGCGATCAAGGCATCCAGCGGCTCAACCAGGAAGCCGCCAAGGCGCAAGCAGCGGGCAAGCGAATGGGGATCGATATTCCCGATGGCGAAGTGGTGCGCTGGTTCACGCTCAACGCCGCCAAGGCGATGGGAATCGATGCGATGACCGGCAGCCTTGAGCCGGGCAAAATGGGTGATGTGGTGCTGTGGAACGGTGATCCGCTGAGCGTCTATTCGCGGCCTGAGAAGGTTTGGGTCGATGGCGCATTGATGTTCGACGCGCTCGATCCCAAACACCGCCCGGTGAGCGATTTCGAGCTAGGCCAGCAGGGCGAAGGAGACGTGAAATGAACCGCCTCCTTGCATTTGCCGCTGCCGCAGTGGCGCTCGCGGCCACCCCAGCCCAGGCACAGGATTTTGCCATTGCCAATGCCCACGTCGCCACTGGTGACGGCAGCGCACCGATGAAAGGCGCAACGGTAATCATACGCGCTGGCAAGGTAGCCGCCGTGGGGGCAGACGTGCAGCCCGATCCCTCCCTGCCGGTAATCGACGGCACCGGGCTCTGGGTAACCCCCGGCCTCGTCGCTGCGGTTACTGACCTTGGCCTGCTCGATGTTGGCGCCGTAAGCAACAGCAATGACACGCGTGCCAGCAAGGCGCGCTTCAACGCCGCGCTCGATGTTGCCCCCGCGATCAATCCGGCCTCGCAGCACATCAAGGTGAGCCGCGCCAACGGGATCACTCGCGCGGTGGTTTCGGGTGGCTCGTCGAATTCGATCTTTGCCGGGCAGGGCGCAATCATCGATACCGGGGCGGATCCCGATCCGGTGATGAAGCCGCGCGCATTCCAGATGATTGCGCTGGGTGAAGGCGGCGCGCGCATTGCCGGGGGCAGCCGCAATGCGAGCCATGCCGAACTTCGCAATGCCCTGCGCGAAGCGCGCGACTTTGCCGCCGGGCGCTGGAGCGGGGAGGACAACCTTCTCACCCGCGCCGATGCGGAAGCGCTGGGCCCGGTGATAGAGGGCTCGCAGCTTCTGCTGATCGAGGCACACCGCGCGTCCGACATTCGCGCCGTGCTGGCGCTCAAGCAGGAATTCCCCGCACTCGATCTGGTACTGGTCGGCGCAACCGAAGGCTGGCTTGTGGCGCCGGAAATTGCCGCTTCAGGGGTGCCAGTGATCGCGGAAAGCCTGCAAGACCTGCCCGAGCGGTTCGAGCAGCTGGCCTCGACCCAGAGCAATATCGGCCGTATGCGCGCCGCCGGTGTCAAGGTGGCACTCAACGCCGCTACGATCGAAAACAGCCATCACTACACCCAATATGCCGGCAATCTGGTCGCGCTCGCCCGCATGCCGGGCGCAGCCGGTTTGAGCTGGGGCGAGGCTTTTGCCGCCATCAGCTCGCGCCCTGCGGAAGCGATCGGCATGGGCGGCAGGCTGGGCGTTCTCAAGCCGGGGGCCGTGGGTGACGTGGTGATCTGGGACGGCGATCCGCTCGAAGTCTCAAGCGCACCGCTGCGCGTGTTCATCGACGGGATCGAGCAACCGCTGGACAATCACCAGACCAGGCTGCGCGATCGCTATCGCGATCTTGACGAGAGCGAGCTGCCGAAGGCCTTCGACTGGTAAGCCAAGCGGCGCCCGTCCACCGCATGCCTCGCCGCCTGTCTTGCCATTTGCCCGGCACTGTGGCCAAATCCCCCATGTAAGGGGGAGTGGTCATGGATGATGCCTTGGTAGAACTGATCGCTGCGAATGTGGCATTTGTCGGGTCGCATTTTGCGATGTCGCATCCGCTGCGCGCGCCAATGGTGAAGCTGCTGCGCGCAGGCGGTTTCAGCGCGGTTTATTCGCTCGTGAGCGCGGCGGCTCTGTTCTGGGTCTATTCGGCGTTCAAGGCTGCGCCAGCCGGCGACCTGGGCGGTTCGGGCGACCTGGGCTGGATCGTGGCTACGCTGCTGACGCTTCCGGCATTGGTTTTGTTGGCGGGATCGATGTCGGGCAATCCGGCGCTGCCGACACCGGCCGCAGCCGAACAGGCCCGTGCCCAGCCCAAGGGCGTGTTCCAGGTGACCCGGCACCCGATGATGTGGGCGATCGGGCTGTGGGCATTGTCGCACATCGTGCTGTGGTGGAGCACGCGCAGCGTGATCACCGCGCTGGCGATGGGCGTGTTGGCGCTGGTCGGCGCGCATTTGCAGGACCGCAAGAAAGAGGCGCTGATGGGCGAGGCCTGGTCGACATGGGAAAGCCGCACCAGTTTTTGGCCGCGGCCCGGCAAACTGTTTTCGGTCGGCCCGCTGTGCTGGGCCGTGGGGCTGGGCCTTTGGCTGGCGCTCAGCTGGGCGCACTTGCCGCTGGGCGGGATTCCGGCAGGTGTGTGGCGCTGGTTCTGACCGGACCGTTCCCACCCGACGCGCCTCAGACAGCGGTGCCCGGGCGCCCTGGTGCAATTCAACTGCAATTCACGATGTGAGAGCAGAAATAACCTTTTGTTTGTCTTGAGCCTCAACAACAGGCAACAGTGGTCCGCGCGGGGGGCACGAAAGGAAATGAATGCCAATTTTGCTGACATCGGCTGCGCTGCTCGCATCGGCGAGCACACCAATTGCGCTACT
>LOET01000123.1 GCA_001515985.1 Sphingomonadales bacterium BRH_c3
CACCTCTTTCGCTTGCCGCGCAAGAGGTGCCTGCCGCTGCGCCCGCGCCGGCCCTGCCGCCCGCGTCGCTACAAACCGGCGATGAAGTGCCCTGGCTCTATCGCGGCAGCAATATCCCGGTCGATCAGGAATGGCTGTTCGGAGAGATGGACAATGGCTTGCGCTATGCGGTGCGCAAGAACGGTGTCCCACCGGGGCAGGTTTCCATCCGGGTGCGGATCGATGCCGGGTCACTGCACGAAGGTGATGACGAGCAGGGCTTTGCCCATCTGCTGGAGCACATGCTGTTCCGCGAGAGCAAATATTTGAGGCAGGGCGAAGCGATCCCGACCTGGCAGCGGCTCGGCGCAACGCTTGGGCATGATACCAACGCCGAAACCAGCCCCACGCATACGGTTTACAAGATCGATCTTCCCGGAATCAGCCCCGCCGGGCTTGAGGAAAGCTTCAAGCTGCTTTCAGGCATGGTTCGAGAGCCGGTACTCAATGACCGAAATTTGGCCACCGAAGTGCCGATCGTGCTGGCCGAGATGCGCGAGCAAAGCGGGGCGGCCCAGCGCGTAACCGAACAGACGCTGGCCACATTGTTCGCCGGGCAGCGCCTTGCCAACCGGCGCCCGATTGGTACCGAACGAACCTTGCGGGCCGCGGACGGCGAAGCAGTGAAGGCCTTTCATGATCGCTGGTATCGCCCGGAAAACACCCTCATCGTGGTGGTTGGCGATGCCGATCCGCTGCAGTTTGCGCGCCTGATCGAAACCTATTTCGGTGATTGGCAGGGGGCAGGCGAGCACGTGCCCGCCCCCGATTTTGGCGATCCCTTGCCGCCGCCGGGCGCGGATGACGACAATGCACTGGGCGAGCTATCGGTCATTGTCGAGCCGGATATGCCGCGCAGCCTGACCTATGCAGTTATGCGGCCATGGCGTCAGGTGCAGGACACCGTCGTCTATAATGAAGGGCTGATGCTTGATGCAGTTGGGCAGGCGATCATCAACCGGCGGCTCGAAACGCGCGCGCGCAGTGGCGGGCGCTTTCTGTATGCGCAGGTAGAACAGAACGATGTTTCGCGCTCAAGCGACGCGACATTCGTCTCTTTCTCGCCGCTGGAAGGTGGCTGGGAAGAGGCATTGGCGGAAGTGCGGGGGGTGATCTCCGATGCTCTGTCGCACCCACCCAGCCAGGAAGAGATCGATCGTGAGGTGGCGCAATTCGACACTGCCTTTGCCAGCGAAGTCGAGCAGCGCCGCGTGCTCGCTGGCGGAAATCTGGCTGACAATCTGGTGCGCGCGGTCGATATTCGCGAAACCGTGGCATCGCCCGAGGTGGCGCTCGCCATATTCCGCGGGATGCGCGCACGCTTCACCCCGGCCAATGTACTCGAACACACGCGCAAGCTGTTCGAAGGTGCGGTGACGCGCGCGGTCTATGTAACGCCGCAGGCGGGAGAGGCGGACCAGGCGCGCCTGAGGCTGGCAATGGCGCGCGACGCTGCGCCCGATGGCTCGGCACGGCTCGCCAGCAGGACGATTTCCTTCGACGAGTTGCCCCCGATCGGCAAGCCGGGCGAGATCGTGGATCGGCGCCCGATCGGCCTGCTCGATATCGAACAGATCGAATTCGCCAACGGGGTACGGGCGATTTTGTGGTCGAACGATGACGAGCCCGGCCGCGTGTCGGTAAAGGCCCGCTTCGGTGCGGGCTATCGTGGTTTTTCCGAAGCCGATGCACCCTATGTCGCGCTGGGTGAGGCCGCACTGGTTTCCTCCGGTCTGGGCGAAATCGACGAGAACGATCTGGACTTGCTGGCCACGGGCCGCAAGATGGGCTTCGACTTCGCGATCGAGGATGCCGTGTTCACATTCTCGGCACAGACCCGCTCGGCCGATGTGGCCGACCAACTCTACCTCTTTGCCGCCAAGCTCGGCATGCCGCGCTGGGATCCCAACCCTGTGCTGCGAGCCAAGGCCGCGATGCAAATGGGCCATGCATCCTATTCCGCGAGCCCGGCGGGGATTATCCAGCGCGATCTCGATTATCTGCTGCGTGATTCCGATCCACGCTTTGCCACGCCCGATCCGGCGATGATGGCCAGTGTCACCCCTGAGGGTTTCCGCCGGGCATGGGAACCGCGCCTGGCTGAAGGGCCAGTGGAAGTGCTGGTGTTCGGTGAGTTCGACCGCGAGGCGGTAATCGATACCCTGCGCCGTACCTTCGGTGCCTTGCCCCCGCGCGAGCCGCTGAGCGCCGAAACCCTTGCCCGGCTGCCCGAGTTCCCCGAGGTGGAGGGCGAGGAAACCAAGGTGCTGACCCATCGTGGCGATGCCAACCAGGCTGCGGCGGTGATCGCCTGGCCAACCGGCGGCGGCATCGAGCGGCTGCGTGAGTCCCGCCAGCTCGATATCCTGGTCGAGCTGTTCAACAACCGGTTGATGGATGCACTGCGCGAACGGCTGGGGGCGAGCTATTCGCCGCAAGCCGTGTCGCAATGGCCCACCGATCTGCCCCAGGGCGGAATGATCATGGCGCTGGCCCAATTGCGGCCGGATGATGTGGCGGTCTTTTTCACCGAGGCAGAAAGGATTGCACGGGATCTTGCCGAGAATCCGCCAAGCGATGACGAGATCACCCGCGCCACCCAGCCGCTGGCACAGTTGTATAGCCGCGCGGCAACCAGCAACATGTTCTGGTTGATGCAGCTTGAGGGTGCGAGCACCGATCCGCGCCGGGTAGAGCTGGTGCGCAGCCTGCTGGGCGATTATTCGCACACCACTCCTGAAATCATGCAATTGCTGGCGCGGCGCTATTTTGCGGCGCGCCCAGGCTGGCAGCTTGCCGTGATCCCCGAAGGGCAGGAATTGAAGCTAAATGTGTCCCGGCCGGAGGCAGACGTGGCAAGTGGCACCGTGGCCCCCAAACGCGCGGCAGCCGGAGGGCGCTGACAAGCCGGGCTTGGATCGAGCCACGAAATTTTATTATCCTGTACGGCCATTGCACTTTGCATTTCTGAAAGCGGGCGTGTAACCGCGCCTGCCGTGAAGACACAATTGATTGAACTGACATTACACGAATTGAGAATTTGACCGTGGCGCAAACTTGGACACCCGACGGCTGGAAGGCACACGAGGCGCGGCATTTGCCGCATTATGAGGACGCGGCCGAACTCGCCGAAGCAGAGACGACGCTCTCCTCCTATCCGCCGCTGGTCTTTGCCGGTGAAGCCCGTGCCCTCAAGGCCGAATTGGCCGACGTTGCCAATGGCCATGCATTCCTGCTTCAGGGCGGGGATTGCGCCGAAAGCTTTGCCGAGTTTCACCCGAACAATATCCGCGATACCTTCCGCGTCCTTCTGCAAATGGCGGTGGTGATGACCTTCGCCAGCAAGCGCCCGGTGGTGAAGGTTGGCCGCATGGCGGGCCAATTTGCCAAGCCGCGCAGTTCGCCCACCGAAACCCAGGGCGACATTACGCTGCCAAGCTATCTGGGTGACAACATCAACGGGATCGAGTTTGATCCGGTCGCGCGCCGCAACGATCCCGCGCGCATGGTGAAGGCCTATTCGCAGGCTGCGGCAACGCTCAACCTGCTGCGCGCCTTTGCCGGGGGCGGCTATGCCAATCTGCGCCAGGTGCACCAATGGACGCTCGATTTCATGGGCCGGACGCCGTGGGCCGAGAAGTTTGCCGAAACCGCCGACCGGATTGGCGAAGCGCTCGATTTCATGGAGGCCTGCGGGATCGATCCCGCCACTGTGCCGCAGCTCAAGGGAACGAGTTTCTTCACCAGTCACGAGGCGCTGCTGCTGCCTTACGAACAAGCGCTCACGCGGCAGGATTCGCTTACGGGAGACTGGTACGCCACCAGCGCGCATATGCTGTGGATCGGCGACCGCACCCGTTTCCCCGGCAGCTCGCATGTGGAATTTGCGCGCGGTATCGGCAATCCGCTGGGCATGAAATGCGGGCCGTCGCTTGAGCCGGATGCATTATTGGAGCTGCTGGATGTGCTCAACCCCGCGCGCGAGCCGGGGCGGATCACGCTGATCAGTCGCTTCGGCCATGACAAGATCCAGCAAGGCTTGCCCAGACTGGTGCGAGCAGTGCAGCGCGAGGGCCATCCCGTGGTGTGGAGCTGCGACCCGATGCACGGGAATGTGATCAAGTCCGATAGCGGCTTCAAGACTCGCCCGTTTGATCGCATCCTTTCCGAGGTGAAAGGCTTCTTTGCGGTGCACCGTGCCGAAGGTACACATCCAGGCGGCATCCATATCGAAATGACCGGTCAGGATGTGACCGAATGCGTGGGCGGCGCGGTTGCCATTACCGACGATGCGCTGGGTGACCGCTATCACACTCATTGTGACCCGCGCCTCAATGCGGCACAGTCGCTTGAGCTGGCTTTCCTGCTGGCAGAGATGCTTAATCAGGAAGTAAACGAGCGCCAGACAAACGCCGCTTGATTGGTACGCCTCACGACCGTTGGTCGCGAGGCATGCCTTTCATTTGTCACGTCAATGAGGCATGGTCCATTGCATGGATCGGCAGACACAGGAACAATCCGTGCCCGAACCGCACGCTGACCTCTCCCAGAGCAGGGGTGGGACCCTGGCCGCCCGTTTTCGTGCGACACGCGGCTTGAGTGAGGCTCTCGTCGTGCCATTAAGCGACGCAGATGCGACGATTCAATCGATGGAAGATGCTTCGCCGGCCAAGTGGCATCTGGCGCACACAACGTGGTTTTGGGAAACCTTCCTGCTGCGTGATCATGCGGCGGATTACACACTTTTCGATGCGGATTGGCCGTTTCTGTTCAATTCCTATTACGAGGCTGAGGGCGAGCGGATCGCCCGTTTCGCGCGCGGGATGCTGTCACGCCCTTCACTGGATGAAGTGCTGCACTGGCGCGCGCATGTCGACAAGGCAATGGCGCCGTTGCTGGACGATCCGGCGCATGCCGGGCTGATCGAACTTGGCCTGGCGCATGAGCAGCAGCATCAGGAATTGCTGATCACCGACATCAAGCACGCGCTGTTCCAAAACCCGCTCGGCCCGGCGATGTGGGATGGTGAGGCAGCCCCGGCACCCGGGCCGGAATCCGGCTGGTACACCCATCCCGGCGGCGTGGCGATGATCGGCCATCAGGGTGAGGGTTTCGCCTTCGACAACGAAGGCCCGCGCCACCGTGTGCTGCTTGAGCCTTTTGCGCTGGCACACTCGCTCGTCACCAATCGCGAATGGCAGCAATTCATAGACGAAGGCGGCTATCGCGATCCGCGCCTGTGGCTGTCGGACGGCTGGGCCTGGGTCGGCGCGCAGGATATCGAGGCGCCGCTCTATTGGCGCAAAGAGACCGAACGCGGCGAGCACTTTACCCTGCAAGGCTGGCAGGTGCGCGATCCCGATGCGCCGGTAACGCACATCTCCTATTACGAGGCGGATGCCTTCGCCACCTGGGCGGGGGCAAGGCTGCCGACCGAATTCGAATGGGAGGCGATGGCGCAAGGCGCGGATGCCGCCGCCGGCAACCAGCTCGATTCTGCAGGGGCAGTGCATCCGCGCGGGAGCGAGGGCCTGTTCGGCGATTGCTGGCAATTCACCCGCTCGGCCTATCTCCCCTATCCCCGCTTCCAGCCTGCCGCGGGCGCGGTGGGTGAATATAATGGCAAGTTCATGAGCGGGCAGTTCGTGCTGAGGGGGGCGAGCTGCGCCACGGTGCGCGGGCATTCGCGCAGCTCCTATCGCAACTTCTTCTACCCCCACCAGCGCTGGCAGTTCACCGGACTCAGGCTGGCAAAGGATATCTGACATCATGGCGGCAAAACAGGGCATGGCGCTTGTCCAGCGTGACGATGACGGCGTTGACCGCGCCTTCCGCGAGGATGTGCTGGCGGGCCTGGCACAGGCGCAAAAGGCGGTGCCCGCGCGCTGGCTTTATGACGATGCCGGCTCGCAATTGTTCGAGGATATCACCCGGCTGCCCGAATATTACCCGACCCGCGCCGAAACCGAGATATTGACCGAACGGGGTGCGGAATTCGCCAGGCTGATCGGCCGCGCGCGCGCGGTGGTTGAATTCGGCTCTGGCAGTTCGGTCAAGACCCCGCTGCTGCTCTCCGCTATCGAGCCGGCGGCCTATGTGCCGCTAGATATTGCAGGTGATTTCCTGCGCGCCGCGGCGGCAGAACTCTCTGCCAAGTTTCCCGGACTGCCGGTCTATCCGGTCGAGGCCGACTTCATGCGCCGGGTCGAATTGCCTGCCGCAGTTGCGGGCATGCCCAAGCTCGGTTTCTTTCCCGGCTCGACCATTGGCAACATGGTTGCGCGCACCGCGGTCGACCTGCTGCGCACCATGCGTGCGACGCTGGGCGAGGGCTCGCAATTGCTGATCGGGATGGATCTGATCAAGGACCCCAAGATCCTTACAGCCGCCTATGACGATGCGGCTGGCGTAACAGCAGAATTCAACCTCAACCTGGCGCGCCGGATCAACCGCGAGCTTGATGGCGATATCCCGATCGATGCGCTCAGCCACGAGGCGCGCTGGGTCGACGACTATGCACGAATCGAGATGCACCTTGTCGCCCGGCGCGACATCACCCTCACCGTTTCGGGCAAGCGCTTCGCGCTGAAGAAGGGTGAGAGCATCCACACCGAGAACAGCCACAAGTTCAACCGCCGCACCGGCAACATGCTGCTGCTTGCGGGCGGCTGGACCCCGGCCAAGCGCTGGCTTGACCGCGAAGGGCGCTTCTCGCTGGTGCTGGCCGACGCAACCATCCCGCGCAGCGCGCCTTAGGTACCTCTCTGTCCCGATAGACCGGGGCGTTCGCCTCGCTATACTGATCGCATGTCGATCGAATCCACCTGGCAATATCTGGCGATGACCTTGGCTGCGGTCCCGCGTTCGGGCCTGCTGGTGCTGGTGGTGATCGCGATTGGCGTCAGCGCGATTGGCTCTTTCATGGTCCGGCGCCAGTGGCCGCTTGGCCTGTGGGTGCGCCGGGGCAGTACGCTGGTGCTCGGCGGCGTGCTGGTGCTGGTGGTGTTGCAACTGGCGCGCTTCGATTCGCGGCTCGAAATGGCGGTGCCGCAGATCGGATTGCCGCAGCAGGTGGTGGAGGGCGGTGAAACGCGCGTCCCCATGGCGCCTGACGGGCACTTCTGGCTGCGCGCGCAGATCAACGGCGTGCAGGCGAATTTCATGGTCGATACCGGGGCCACGATCACCGCCGTGTCGCAGGATGTGGCAGACCGCGCCGGGCTAAAGCCGCGCCGCGGCGGGCTGCCGGTGATGATCAGCACCGCCAACGGCCCGGTTTCGGCCCAGTTGGCTACTGCTGACGAAATCCGCTTCGGCAATGTTGCGGCGCGCGGCCTTGATGTCGTTACTTCGCCCAATTTCGGCGACACAAACGTAATCGGGATGAACCTGCTGTCGCGGCTGGCCTCGTGGCGGGTTGAGGGCGGCACCACCATGATCATGGTGCCCAATAACCCGCAGGCAGAGGTGGAACTGCGATAGCGCCCGTCGGGGCGAAAGCTGGCTGGGGTGGCAGGATTGCCCTTCGGTCGTCTCGGCGCATGGCGCCTCGACTCCGAACCTGCTGGCTGCTTCGCAGGCAGGTTCGATCCCCGGATATGTATGGACAGAAAGCTGGCTGGGGTGGCAGGATT
>LOET01000124.1 GCA_001515985.1 Sphingomonadales bacterium BRH_c3
GCGGTTTCATCCTTGCGCGTCATCAACGCCGGGAAATCGGGGCCGAGCGCCACGCGGGCGGCGCCGGTGAGCGTGGCGAAGTCCACGATCAGGTCGGGCTTTTCCTCGCTCGCGCGGGTCAGCGCATCGCCCAGGATCAATCGCCCTTCGGCATCGGTATTGCCGATTTCGACCGTCAACCCCTTGCGCGAGCCCAGAATATCGCCGGGGCGGAAGGCATTGCCCGCAATGGCATTCTCGACCGCTGGCACCAGTAGGTGCAGCCGCACCGGCAGATGCGCGTTCATCACCAGCCGCGCCAGCGCGATGGCATGTGCGGCGCCGCCCATATCCTTCTTCATCAGCTTCATGCCGCTCGCCGGCTTGATGTCGAGCCCGCCCGAATCGAAGCACACGCCCTTGCCGACGATCGCCAGCACCGGGTGCTTTTCCTTGCCCCAGCTCAAATGCAGCATGCGCGGGGCGTGTTGCCGCGCCGCCGCACGGCCAACCGCATGGACCATCGGATATTCGCCTTCCAGCGTATCGCCCTTGGTCACTTTCAGCCTGGCATCAAAAGCCTTGGCAAGTTTTTCGAACTCGGCTTCGAGCGCGGCAGGCCCCATGTCCTCGGCCGGGGTATTGACGAGATCGCGCACGAGGTTTTCTGCCTCCGCCTCGGCAATGGCAGCGTCGAGATGCCTGGCCTGGTTACTCAGCAGCACGCGCGGCCCGGTGGGCGCTTCCTCCGGCTTGAGATAGCGCGCGAATTTGTATTGCGCGGTCTGCCAGCCGTGAAGCGCCGCACCCGGATCGCCAGCGGCCAGGCGATAGGTGCCGCCGGGCAAGTCCTCAGCCAGCTTGGCAAGGCACCAGCTGGTGAGCTTTTCCGGATCGGCCACCCCACCCGCCGCAAACCAGCCATCACCATCGGGCACGATGGCGACCTGCGCGGGCTTGCCTTCGAACTTCTGCGCCTTCAGCGCAGAGCGCTGGCCCGCCGAAAGCGGCTTGAGCCAGGCTTCGAAGCCGTCCTTGGTGACAAGGTGGATCGTAGTTGCAGTTTGCCCGCGATCAGGCTGGATCAGCGCGTCTTTCTTGCTCATGGGGGTTACTTAGTGACGCTGCGCTTGTTGTCACTCGCAATTTTGTGCGCGGATCGCTAAATGGGCATTCATGCACCAGTACCAAACCATCGAAGGTAACGAGACCGTCTATCGCGACGGCACGATCAAGCTGCACGGGCCGGAAGGGTTCGAGGGGATGCGCAAGGCCGGGCGCCTCGCCGCCGAAATCCTTGACGAGCTGGCGACTTTCGTGAAACCGGGCGTGACGACGGCACAGATTGACGATTTTGCCCGCGGCATGATGCTGGATGCGGGCGCAGTGCCCGCAACGCTGGGCTATCGCGGCTATGCGCACAGCTGCTGCACCTCGATCAACCATGTAATCTGCCACGGCATTCCGGGCGAGAAGACGCTGAAGGATGGCGACATCGTCAATATCGATGTCACGCCGCTGCTCGACGGCTGGCATGGCGACACCAGCCGCATGTACTATGCGGGCGATCCGCCGCTGAAGGCGACGCGGCTGGTCGATGTAACCTACGAATGCCTGATGCTGGGGATCGAAGCCGCCAGCAAGCCCGGCGCACGGCTGGGCGATATTGGCGCTGCGATCGAGGCGCATGCGCAGCAGTTTCGCTACGGCGTTGTGCGCGAATTCTGCGGGCACGGGCTGGGGCGCCTGTTCCATGATGCGCCCGAGGTTGTGCATGCGGGGCGGGCAGGTACCGGGCCGGAACTGAAGCCCGGGATGTTCTTCACCATCGAGCCGATGATCAACGCGGGCAAGCCCTGGGCCAAGGTGCTGAGCGATGGCTGGACCGCGGTGACCCGCGACAAGTCACTCAGCGCGCAGTTCGAACACTCGCTCGGCATTACCGAGAACGGGGTGGAGATATTCACCAAAAGCCCCAAGGGGCTGGATAAGCCGCCTTACGCCTAATGGTGGCAATGTCGTGGATTCCAGTCAGTCGGCCTATGGATCGACAAGAAGGTAACCAGCCGTTGAGATTGTGACGCTGGTGGCACTGATAATCGGCCTATATCAAACTGCGTATGGCCACATTTGCCGCCACAACGTCCTGTGCGCCGATTCCCGCAAATGTTGCAATTGTAATATCATTTGAAGATTGGCGACCAATGCATCGATTTGCCAGGACGTCGCCAATTTCCCCGGCGATGTCCTTCCGTGAATAGTCTCCGGACGTGACGGCGCGATGGACTTCACCGTTGGCGAGCGCTGTCTCCACCGTATCGACAAAAACGCGCGACCGCCGAAGCGCTTCCGCATCAAGTTCGCATTTTGTCGCGTCATCTGCGCCGACCGCAGTAATATGTTGACCAGCGCAGAGCCATTCGCCGCGCACCAAAGGTTCGCGCGACTGGGTGGCGGTGATGACAACATCGGCAAGCTGTACTGCGCGCTTGAGCGACGTTTCAACCCTCACATCGACTTGTGGCAAAAGAGGTGCCAATCGGTCCGCTAACAGCGCGGCATTTGCGGTGGTTCGCGCCCAGATCGACAAACGGGCGAAGCGCCGCTCATGGTAAAGCGCAAGCACCTGCCAATATGCCTGAACTCCGGCACCAATAACCGTTGCGGTTCTAACATCCAAGGGAGCCAACACGCGCGCCGCAAGCGCACCAGCGGCGGCGGTGCGAATATCAGACAGATAATGTTGATCGTCGAGCAGTGCTAGCGTCTGACCGTTCGTGGCATCGAACACTGCGATGAAGCCACCCTGAGGCCGGCCTTCCTCTACATTGATTGCGAACCACGGCGAGACTTTGACGATGTAGACCGGTGACCCTTCGAGCGTTCCTGACTTGACCAGCACATCGCCGCGCGTTTGATCCGGATGCGGGAACATGCTGATCTGGCCGTTGTCGGCTTGGCCCGCGCTCGAGCGCTGAAAGGCGAGCGAGACCGGCTCGATCAGATCTTCGAAAGACACGCTGGCGCGCAACGTGTCGGCTGAAATTATCATGACACTCACGGCAATGCCACGAGCGAGCCATGGCCGACGATTGCAACATCTCCGCCGACTTTCACGGAATGGATGGTGTCAGGCGTCCCCTGCGGCTCGACAATCAGTTGGCTCGCTCGCCCCGTGAAACGCCCTTGATGGAGCTTGAATGCTGCGTTTGTTTCAGCTGCACAGTACCGCAAGCGATATGCGCCAATGGTTCCTGCTGCGCTGCCAGTGGCTACATCTTCGGCAATACCATCGTTATTCCAATGACGCACTTCAAGCGCTGCCTCATCGAGCAAGACGGCGAACTGCGCACCAAGACTCTGAACAAGCGAGGTGATGTCGGCGGTGATGCGCGCGCGGGACAACGCATCGCGCCGAACCGGAACGACCAGGTAGCGCAGACCCGTGCTGACCACAGCCAATGGCAAGTCGGGATCGAGATCGTCGGGCGACAAGCTGAACGCTTGCGCAACATCTTCCCGCAGATCGATCTCACCGAGAAATGTCGCTGCCCCTTGATCAAGCAGGCCAAAATATCCGTTGGCCGTTTGGTGTGTGGAGACCGTCACGCATTTCTCAGAAAGATCGAACGTCCACAGCTGGCGATCGGGATTTTTGGACAGGTGATGCAGTGCTGCGGCTGCGCCGATGATCGGATGCCCCGCGAATGGCAGCTCTTCGAACAGGTCGAAAATGCGAGCCTGGTATCGCCTTGCTTCGTCAGTAGCCGTTAGAAATATCGCCTCGAAATGCCGAAGTTCCTGGGTGATTGCCAGCATTTGGGCGCTGCTCAGATCGGGTGCGTCATGGAATATGGGTAGGCTGTTACCCGCAAAGGGACGCGGTGCAAAAACATCGACGTGAAGATAGTCGAATGACATAGTTCCTCCTGAATCAGAGCGTGGTCTTGAGCAGGTCTGCGAATTGCGCGATTGCGTCCTCGTCGCGGCGATAAAAGGTCCAACCTTTCTTGCGAGTCGCAATCAGCAGGCCGCAATCGACAAGCAGTGTCAGATGGCGCGAAGCGGTTGCAGCTGCGATACCCAGTTTGTCGCGCAGAAAATCGGCACAAATTCCGTCAATGACTGGGTCTCCATCCACCTGTGGCGGGAAATTTCCGACAGGGTTTTTGAGGTAATCAAGCACAGCTAGCCTTACCGGGCTGGCCAAAGATTTGAGCGCAGGCAGAAGTCGCAGGTTTTGGGTTTGTGATTCGTTATTTAGCATAATTGCGAAATACTAGAGTTTGTTCAGGCAGTCAAGATAGCGTCGGTTCACTTTGTCTGACCGCTCAAGAGGTCAAGCGGCAGCTTTCCAAACACTCGATCGGCATTACCGAAAACGGGGTGGAGATATTCACCAAAAGCCCCAAGGGACTGGATAAGCCGCCTTATTGAGCGATGGGTAACTCTTCCCGATCGACGGTGCAGGTGTATCCAAGGGGGTGCGCAAACTTGAATTCCTCGTTCACAAACGCCTGCGCTTCGGTTGAGTTGTAGTCCAACACGCCGCTTTCGTCCAACGTGAATACCTTCAGACCGTCCCGGCCGAAGCCAGCATCTTCGACATAAATGAGAAGCCCAATCACTTCCTTTTGACCGTTAAGGAACATTGAGCCTCGGACATTGGGATTTCTATCAATGCCGTCGATTTCTAAGACGGCCTTCCCTTGAAAGTCGTACAACCGATCTTCGAACGGATCGTCGAGATAGCCAGATAACTTAAAGGACTTGATAGGTGCAGTTAGAGATCCAAGCTTGATCGGCGCTTGGTTGGGGTCTGCGTTGAATGTGCAGCTGATGTTGGGTTCGGGCTCGCTATCGGCATCCAAAAAGGTTGCGAGCGCAAAGCCACCGATTGCGGCCAAGATTACGAAAGCGCCCTGTAATCTTTCCCTCGAAAAGTCCATTTCACCCCTCTCTCCCGGCCCGGATCGCAGCGCCTGCCGCGAAGGGCGTGATCGCCACCAAAACCAGGCTGATTGCGGCGGAAAAGCCCAGCGTTGCCGGATCGCCGCGTTCGAGTGCGCCTGCGCCGAAGATCAGAATCGGCAGCGCGAGCGGGATCAGCAGCAGGCCTGACAGCGCCGCGCCCGCACGCAGCCCCGCCGTCAGCGCGGCGATCATGAGGCC
>LOET01000125.1 GCA_001515985.1 Sphingomonadales bacterium BRH_c3
ACAGCGCCACCAGCGCGATCGCGGCGAAACCCCAGGGAATCGCCCGCAATGGCCCTTCGTCACGTCGCTGCAGCAGGGCGAACAGGCCGGCGAAGGCCAGGGCTGCCATAGCCACCGCCAGCCATGCCGGTGTCACCAGCAGGGCAGCTGCCGACAGCATCAGCGCGCCGGTCACCAGCAGCAGCGCCAGATCGCCCGCCCGCTCTGTGCGCCACAGCCGCCATGCACCTGCAAGCGGCAGGATGGCGAACGCCACGAATGCAAGCGCCAGTGGCGCTTCAAGTATGTCACCTTCAGGCTTGCCATAGGTGGCATAGGCAATGATGCCGAGCGCAAAGGAAGTGCCTGCCAATTGGAAAATGTCGATACGCGCATCGGACCCGCGCCAGGCATGCGCCAGCGGAACCCCCGCATGTACAGCGGCGATTCCTGCGGCAACCAGCGCGAATATCAGCGGATCGGCATCGTTCCACTGCGCCAGCAGCAGCACCGCCACCACCGCCGCGATCGCGCTCGTTTCGCGCAATTCGGGCTTGCGCCACGCCAGGAACGCCAGCGTGCCGCCGAGCAGCAGGTAGAGCGTCCATGCCAGCGGCGCATAGCCGCCCTGATCGACCAGTAGCGCCAATTGCACGCTGGCGACAAAGGCAGAGGCGATGCGCACGGGCCGCTCGTAATTCCTGGCCCCGGCAAATGCAGGCAGGACTGCGCCGAGCACGACGAAATAGAGCCCCAGCGCGAGGATCTCTGCCACGCCGGGATCGCCCGCGAGCAGCAATATCGCGCCCCAGCCGAGGCCGAACACCAGCGCCGCGATCGAAAGCCAGGGCCGGGCCTGCTGCTTGGCGGTGACGGTCAATCCGGCAGTGACAAGACCGAGGTAGAGCGAAAGCAGCGGCAGATTGGCTTCTTCTCCGCCGACCAGTGCAGGAGCGGTAAAACCTCCCACCAGGCCCAGCACCACGCAGGGCAGGCCGAAGCGGAACGACAGCGCGATCGCGCCTGCCGTGACCGCGGCCAGGCCCAGGAAAGCAAGGGTCTGGCCCACCAGGCCATATTGCGTGCCGGCAAGATAGAAGGCCGCATAGAGCGTGGCGAGGCCGGCCCCGGCGAGCGACTGGCGTACCCGCTCGTCGGCGAGTTTTTCCGCGTTGCGATAGGCCCATTCGGCGCCGCCGAGCAGCAGGAACCCGAACACGAAGGCAAGCGCCACGCGTACTACCGGCGTCAGCAGGCCTGCCTCGATCGAATAGCGCACCAGAAACACGCCCGCGATAGCAAGGGTGATTCCGCCCGCCCAGATCGGCAGGCGCCGCCCGAAGATATCCTCGAAATCGAACTGGAAGCGCGGCGCGGCAGGTTCGTGCGGCTCGGGTTCGGCCGGCGCTTCGTGTGACTCCGCGAAATCCGTTTCGCGCTCTGGTTCCGGGCTGGTGTCCGTTTCGGGTGGCTCCTCCCGGCGCGTGATCGGGACGCTCGCCGCCGGGTGCGCCGGTAGCGGTTCATGCGATGTTTCGAAATCGGGCCTGTCCGGGCGAAATTCGAGCTGCGCAACCTGCCGCTCCAGCCGCTCGACCCGTTTCCACAGCCAGGCGAATGCTCCGCCCAGCACGACAATCAACAGGAAATTCATCGCGACCGCTCTCCCCCTTCACAGGAGGATAGCGCTCTTTGCCTGACCGAGGAAGCCGGAAACGCCCTGACCCTAGATCCCGCCGGGGGTGAAATCGAGGCCTTGATCGCCCAGCGCTTCGCACAAGGTGTCGACTGCGCTGCCGAGATCCTCGCGGCTGGTCGATCGGATCACGAAGTTCGCACCCACGCGCCCGTCGCGGAAGAAGGGATAGCTGCCGATCTGGCAGTTTGCATGCGCCCTCTCGACTTCGCGCAGGATTTCGGCGACCTCGCTTTCGGCGGTCCAGCAGCCGATCGTTTCGCTGAGCAGCGGCGCGCCGCCCTCCAGCGTTCCCGTCAGCGCGTCGAGCATGCCGGCGGTAATGTGCGGCACGCCTGCCATCAGGTGGATATTGCCGAGCTTGATTCCCGGCGCGCCCGACATGCGATTGGGGATCAGTTCGCCGCCTTCGGGCACCCGCGCCATGCGCAGCCGCGCCTCGGTCAGCTCCATGCCCCGGCTGGCATAGTATTTTTCGAGCATCGCCCGCGCCTCGGGATGCACGATCACCGGCACGCCCAGTGCGGCGGCGACCGCATCGACGGTGATATCGTCATGCGTGGGGCCAATCCCGCCGGTAGTGAATAGATAGTCATAGGCCTGGCGCAGCGCGTTGACCGCTTCGGCAATCCGGGACTCCACGTCCGGCACCACGCGCACTTCGGCCAGACGGATGCCCTGTACCTGCAGCCAGCTCGCGACCTGCGCGATATTCTTGTCATGCGTGCGGCCCGACAGGATCTCGTCGCCGATCACGACGAGCCCGGCGGTCCATATCTTGTCAGGAGAGGTCATGAGGTGTGATTAGGCGAGAACGGGACGGATCAAAAGAGATTCGTCATTGCGAGCCGAAGGCGAAGCAATCCAGGGACTGATCGTTCGGCAGCCGAAACCCTTGGCCATGGATTGCCGCGTCGCCCCGAAACGAGTTCGGGCCTCCTCGCAATGACGAGGCTTTGTTACTCAGCCGCTTCGAGTTGCTCGCCCGCCATGCGTGCATTTGCACCAGCGCGAGTGAAAGTGAGCAAGCCGTCATCCACTTCCCCTTCGCGAAGCGCCTTGCGGTCAAACAGATATTCCTGATTGAGCCGCCAGGGATAGGTGGTCGCGCTCTTGGGCATGATGTGCTTGCCGCGCTGGATGTAGCCCGACGAGAAATCGAACAGGTCGTCATCTTCGATTCTGGCTTCGTCTTCAGCCGTGAGCACTGGGGTCGCAAGGTCGGCCCCGGTTGCTTCCATGTGATTGAGCACGCGGCACACGAATTCGGAATTGATGTCCGCGCGCAGGGTCCAGCTGGCATTGAGATATCCAAACACCACCGCCAGATTGGGCAGGTTCGAGAACATGCAGCCCTTGTAATAATAGTGCTGGCTGAATTCGATCGGCTCGCCCGCCAGGCTGATCTTGATCTTTCCGGCAATGGCAAGCTTGAGGCCGGTTGCGGTAACGATGATGTCAGCCTCGAGCAGTTCACCCGTCTTCAGGCGTACCCCGTTCTTTTCGAACTTCTCGATATGGCCGGTAACGACCGAGGCGCGGCCCGCCTTCATCGCTTCGAACAGATCGTTGTCAGGCACCAGGCACAGCCGCTGTTCCCAAGGGTTGTAGGGCGGGGTGAAGGCTTGTTTATCGTAATCCTTGCCCAGCGCCTTTTCGATCCGCTTGTGCAGCCCTTCCTTCATCTTTTCGGGCTTGTTGCGCGCCATTTTGAAGCTGTAATCCTGCAAGGTGATGTTCTTGAACCGGGTAATCGCATAAGCGAGTTTTTCCGGCAGGATCTTGCGCAGGAAATTGGCGAGCCCGTCCTTCGCCGGGCGCGAGAACATCCAGGTCGGCGTGCGCTGCAACATGGTCACATGCGCTGCATCCTGCGCCATCGAGGGCACGATAGTTACCGCTGTCGCACCGGATCCGACCACCACAACTTTTTTCCCGGTATAGTCATAGTCTTCCGGCCAGAATTGCGGATGGATCACCTCGCCTTCGAATTCGCTGAAGTCGAACCCGGCGTCATAGGGATCGTCATAGTCGTAATAGCCCGAACCGAGATAGAGGAAGTTGGCTGTAAGCAGCTTGCGCTCGCCATCTTCCAGCTCGACCGTGACATGCCAGCGCGCCTCGTCAGGCCGGAAATCGGCCGAAACGACCTTGTGACCGAAACGGATATGTGGGTGGATGCCACGCTCATCTGCGATGCGGCCCAGATAGTCGAGGATGGCGGGGCCATCGGCGATCGATTTCTCATGCGTCCACGGTTCGAATACGAAGCCGAGCGTGTGCATATCGCTGTCCGAACGGATGCCGGGATAGCGGAACAGATCCCACGTGCCGCCGATTTGCGCGCGTCGTTCGACAATGGCGTAGCTTCGGCCAGGGCACATCATCTCCATATGCGCAGCCATGCCGATGCCGGAAATACCGGCGCCAACGATCAGCACATCAAAATCGGGCGGTGTAGCAAGCATCCTAATATCTCCCCTGCTTACACTGATGTAAGCATACAGATTGCCACAATGCTAGACCCGATGGCATTTTGCAACTGACTGATGTTGGCAGATGCGATAGGGCGACCGCGCTATGGCCAGACTTGCTCTCCTGATTCCTGCCGCATGTGCGGTATGCCCGCTCTCTCCACTGCTGGCGCAGCAGCCCGCAGATGGTTCAGATGGACCGGAACGTGAGATTGTCGTGATCGGTGAGGGGTTGGAGCAGGCGCCATCCGTGGCTGCCTATGCGGTGAGTGAGATTGATCGCCCTCAAATCCTTACCTCGGCTTCGGGCCGGATTGAAGATGTCCTGTCGAATATTGCCGGATTCCAGCAGTTTCGGCGTTCCGATAGCCGCTCGTCAAACCCCAGCGCACAGGGGGTGACGCTGCGCGCACTGGGCGGCAATGCCACGAGCCGCGCGTTGGTGTTGCTTGACGGAGTGCCGATGGCCGATCCGTTCTTCGGCTTTATCCCGTTCAGCGCGATCGCTCCAGAGAGGCTGGCCAACATTCGCGTCACGCGTGGGGGTGGATCGGGGCCGTTTGGTGCTGGCGCATTGGCCGGGACTATCGAATTGCAGAGCGCGGATGCTGCTACACTGGGGCCGTTCAGCGCGAGCCTGCTGACGAATGATCGCGGCGAAACCGAATCGAGCGCCACGCTGGCGCAGGATCTGGGCGCAGGTTTTGGCGTGATCAGCGCGCGCTGGGACAGGGGCGATGGTTTTTTCACAACCCCGGTGGACGAGCGCGTTCCGGCTACCGCACGCGCCGCGTTCGACGCATGGTCGGTGGGGGTGCGCACCGTTGCACCGCTATCCGGCGCGATCGAGTTGCAGGCACGCGCGCTGGCCTTTCGCGACGAGCGGACATTGCGTTTCGATGGCGGGGATTCCTCCAGCGAAGGACAGGACGCAAGCTTGCGGATTGTCGGGCGCGGCAAGTGGCAATTCGATGCCCTTGCCTATGTGCAGGCGCGCAATTTCTCCAACGTGGTGATCAGCTCAACCCGCTTTGTCCGTGTTCTCGACCAGCGCAATACGCCCTCGACCGGGCTGGGCGGCAAGTTCGAACTGCGCCCGCCGGTTGGCGGTGGGCATACGCTGCGATTGGGGGTCGATTATCGCCATGCTGACGGCGAATTGCAGGAAGAAGCCTACAGTGCATTCACCGGCAACCTGACTGAGCGCCGCCGCGCCGGCGGGACCAATACAAATCTCGGGTTATTTGCCGAGGATGACTTGAAGCTTGGCGCTCTTACATTGACGGCGGGCCTACGGGCGGACCGCACCCGCATCGCCGATGGCTTTTTCCGTGCAGTAGATGCGAGCGGCACTCTGGTGAGCGAAACCACTGCCGCTGACCGGGGCGATTGGACGGTCACCTGGCGCGCTGGCGCGGCCTATGATGCCAGCGCGATGCTGCGCCTGCGTGTCGCCGCATATACCGGCATGCGGTTGCCCACCCTTAACGAACTCTATCGCCCCTTTGTGGTGTTTCCGGTTGTGACCGAGGCCAATGCGGCGCTCAGGAACGAGCGGCTGGAAGGTTTCGAAGCCGGGGTTGATCTGGCACCGTGGCAAGACGTAACCCTTTCGATCACCGCATTCGATAACCGCGTTGAAAATGCCATTGCCAATGTCACCCTCGCGCCCAATCTTCGCCAGCGGCAGAACCTTCCTGCAATTGACGCGCAGGGGATCGAGGCATCACTCACGGCCAAGCGCGGAACCTGGCGCTTGAACGGCTCACTGGCCTACACCGATGCAGAAATCGACGGGCGGGAAAACTCGGCATCGCTTGCCGGCAACCGCCCCCCGCAGACCCCGCGATGGGCGGCCTCGACCACGCTTGGTTGGGTTCCGGTACCTGGTTGGGACTTTGCGCTGACGCTGCGCCATATCGGAGCGCAGTTCGAAGACGACCAGCAAACCGACCGACTCGCAGCGGCAACCACGCTTGATCTTTACACCCGGATTCAACTCGAAAACCGGCTGTCTTTGGTGCTGCGGGGCGAAAATCTGGCCGACGAACGCATCGTTACCCGGAATTCTGCCGGTTCGTTTGACTTGGGCACACCGCGAACGGTTTGGGCCGGTTTACGTTACGGCTTCTGACGTTTGACACTGGTTTGCAGCCAGCAAGGCTGCGGCGCCATGTGACAATTTTGCACTCTTATGCCTGTTCGCAACTGACGGATGAAGGGTAGCCTCTTGTAATTTTCATCACCTGATTGGTAGACTTTGCGCACAATCATGAGGTTTTGGGAGAGAGAACCTATGAAACGCAAGCTAAGCTTTGCCGCAGCTGGCCTGATGGCCGGCACTTTTTTAACAACACCGGCTTTCGCGCAGGATGCGGGTGATGAAGAAGAGGCAGTCGCAACCAATGTGATCATCGTTACCGCTCAGCGCCAGGCGCAGAGCTTGCAGGAAGTGCCGATTGCGGTCAGCGCCTTCTCGGCCGAGGCATTGGAATCGCAGCAGATCGAAAATGCCAGCGACCTGCAGCTGACCCTGCCGAATGTGTCGTTCACCAAGAGCAACTTCACTTCATCCAGCTTCACCATCCGCGGCATTGGCGACCTGTGCGTTGGCGTGTCTTGTGACAGTGCCACCGCCATTCACGTCAATTCGGCGCCGCTGTTCGGCACCCGACTGTTCGAAACCGAGTATTTCGACCTTGAACGGATCGAGGTGCTACGCGGCCCGCAAGGCACTTTGTTCGGTCGCAATGCGACTTCGGGCGTGGTCAATGTGGTGACCGCCAAGCCAGATCTCAGCGGGTTTTCTGGTGCCGGTGAGTTCGAATACGGCAATTTCAACAGCATCAAGGCCAAGGGCATGATCAACCTGCCCATCGGCGAGACCATCGGCGCGCGGATCGCGGGCTTCTACCTCAAGCGTGATGGCTACACGACCAACCTGTTCAACGGCCAGGATATCGACGACCGCGACATGTATGCCGTGCGCGGTTCGCTGCGGTGGGAACCGGGGCCGGATACGACCATCGACTTGATGGCCTATTACTTCCGCGAAGATGACAACCGGATGCGCATCCAGAAGCAGCTTTGCCAGCGCGATCCGACCGGCGTGCTGGGCTGCCTCAACAACCGCCGCGACTTTGCCAAGACCAATTCCAATTCCACTTTCACCGGCACGCTGGGCTCGTCGGAATTCCTGGCAATCAATGGCATCCCCAGCACATTCGGCCTCAACAGCCTGTACGGCCCCGACGCCTATGCGAATTTTGTGGAAGCTCCGGATGTCCGCCAGATAAGCACCCAGTTCACGCCGGAATACTTCGCTGACGAGCTGCAGTTGCAGTTCGACGCGGATCACGATTTCGGCGCGATTTCAGTTTCGCTGAACGGCACCTATCAGGAAGCTCGCGTCGATTCCCGGCAGGATTACAACCAGGGCATCGGCGAGATTCCCAATGCCGCGCTTGCTTTCGGAACGCTCCAGACCTTTGCCAATCCGCTGGCGGTGGGCCCATTCGTCGCGTCCTATTTCCAGCCGGTAGTGGAGGGCCTGTTCGACAGTGCGGGTAATCTTTGCACTTCCGATACGCGGCTGGACAATCGCGGCGCGTTCGAGGGCTTCAGCATCTGCACGCCAACGGGACCCAGTTCGACCGGTCCAACTCGGACAGCTCGGCATGGTCGGTCGAATCGATCGTCAGTTCGGATTTTGACGGTCCGTTCAACTTCCTGCTCGGCGGGATCTATGCTGAAAGTCATCTGACCGAAAACAGCTATTTCGTGAATGCCTTCGCGATTGACTATGTCGTGAGCGTGCTGGGCACCTTCACCGCGCTGGGAAACGAGGATGCGACTGGTGCCCCTGCACCGCTTGATCCGTCCTACCTTGGCACTTCGTTTTTCCGTAACAATACCGATGACTTCAAGCTGAAAAGCTATGGCATCTTCGGGGAAGCCTATTTCGAAGTGTCGGATCGCTTCAAGTTGACTGTGGGCTTGCGCTACAATGACGACCAGAAGGCAATCCGCGCTCGTTCCACCCTGGCGAGCTTCCTCAACCCCTTCAGCAATGATGGCGATCCCTTCGATTCACCCTTCGTCGGTTCCTTCGATGCCGATCCCGGCGTCGCTGGTAACCAGCTTTGGCAGGAACGTGAGGTAAGCTTCAACGAGGTGACAGGACGCTTCGTGGCCGATTTCCAGGTTACGCCTGACAATCTCGTCTATGCTTCCTATTCGCGCGGTTACAAATCGGGCGGCATCAACCCACCGCTGCAGCCTATCTTTGCCGTGCCGGACAGTTTCGGCCCGGAGCAGATCGACGCATTCGAAATCGGGACCAAGAATACCTTCGCAAACGGAGCGCTGCAGCTCAATGCCACAGCCTTCTATTACAAGTACAAGGGATTGCAGCTCAGCCGCATCATTGCCCGGACTTCCGTCAACGATACGATCGACGCGAACATCTGGGGGGTCGAGCTTGAATCCTTGATCCGCCCCGATGACAACTGGCTGATCAACATGAACTTCAGCTATCTCAATGCCGAAGTTGCCGGTGACCAGTTCTTCTCGGATTCGCGGGATCCGGGCGGCGGTGATCCCAATGCAGTGATCATCAAGGACATCACCAACGGCGCCAACTGCGCGGTCACGGGCGGTGCGCCCGGCGGGCCGGATGCCTTCGTCAATACGATCAATCCTGGCCTCGGCCTGCAAGGGGTCACCGAATTCCCGGCCGACGGCAACATCGCCTCATCGGGCGCTTTCAGCATCTGCTCGGTGCTGCAAGCCCAGGCTGCGGCGATCGGCGGCCTGTTCGGCGGCATCGAAGTGCTTAGCCCCGGCGTGGAAGTGAACCTGAGGGGCAACAAGCTGCCGCAGGCGCCGGAAATGAAGGCCTCGGTCGGCGTGCAATATTCGCATGAATTTGCCAGCGGGATGACGTTGGTGCCGCGTGTCGACGTGGCGATGACAGGCGAGCAATATGGCAATGTCTTCAACGGCAATGTCAATCGCATCGCGCCGTTCGTCCAGGCGAATGCCCAGATCCAGCTCAATTCGGCGGAAGACAGCTGGTTCGCTCGAGCATTCGTGCAGAACATCTTCGACAGCGATTCGGTGACCGGCCTCTACATCACCGATGCCTCGTCGGGCCTGTTCACGAATATCTTCACGCTCGATCCGCGCCGCTACGGCGTTGCGGTAGGCATCAAATTCTGATCGTGTCGTTCGCGCCCTGGCGCGAACGGTAACGGCTGAACCAAAGAAGGGGCGGCTCGCACTGCGCGGGCCGCCCCTCTTCCTTGCACTCGCTGGTGCGTGGTTGTGCCGCCCAAATTACATCGAGCGTGCAATGACCATTTTCATGACTTCGTTCGAACCGCCGAAGATCCGGGTGATACGACTGTCGCGATACATCCGCGCGATCGGATAATCGTTGATGTAGCCTGCGCCGCCGTGGAATTGCAGGCATTTGTCCACTACCTCGCCTTGCAACTCGGTGACCCAGTATTTGGCCATGCAGGCGGTTGCCACGTCAAGTTCACCTTTCAGGTGGCGGGCGATGCAGTCGTTCACGAAAACCCGCGCTGCCGTGCCGCGCGCGTTGAGGTCAGCCAGCACGAACTGGGTGTTCTGGAAATCCCAGATCGTCTGGCCGAACGCCTTGCGTTCCTTGACGAATTCCAGGGTGGTTTCGAGTGCCTTCTCTATCCCCGTCATCGCGCCCATCGCGATAATCAGGCGTTCCTGCGGCAGCTCGCCCATCAGCTGGTAGAAGCCCTTTCCTTCCACTCCGCCCAGCACGTTTTCAGCCGGCACGAACACATCATCAAAGAACAGTTCCGAAGTATCGGCCGCATCGAGCCCGATCTTGTCGAGCTTCTTGCCGCGCTGGAATCCTTGCGCGCCTTCGGTCTCCAGCAGCATCAGCGAAATGCCCTTGGCTCGCTCGTTGGGATCGGTCTTGGCTACGACGATGATGAAGTCGGCCGTCTGGCCGTTGGAGATATAGGTCTTTGCGCCGTTGATGCGGTAGCCATTGCCGTCTTTCAGCGCGGTAGTGGTGATGCTCTGCAAGTCGGAGCCGACACCCGGTTCGGTCATCGCAATTGCGCTGACCAGCTCGCCCGTCACCAGCTTGGGCAGATATTTCTTCTTCTGCTCTTCGGTGCCATGCCGCACCAGATAGGGCAGGATAATGGTGTTGTGGAGGCTGGCGGCAAAGCCTTCCACGCCGTGTTTCGCCTGCTGGTCGATAACGACCATATCATGCCGGAAATCGCCGCCGTGGCCGCCGTATTCCTCGGGCACTGAAACGCCCAGCAGGCCTGCCTGCCCGGCCTCATGCCAGAACTCGCGTTCAACCTGCCCGTCTTCGCGCCATTTCAGAATGCGCTTTTCCGGTGCGTGTTGCTGATAGAACTTGCCTACCGCATCAGCGAAGATCGAGATTTCCTCGTCTTCCATGAATTCGGGCTGGGGGACATTGATCGCGGGCATTTTATTCCTCTCCAATGGATAGCTTGCGTGGCGCGGGCTTACTTGCCCTTCCAGTTGGGCTTGCGTTTCTCGGCAAAGGCGGCGGCGCCTTCGCGGGCGTCTTCGCTCATGAACACCTGCGGCAGCAGCTTGGCCTGCTTTTCCCAGCGTTCTTCAAGCCCCCAGCCGCGCGATTCGTCGACTATCTGCTTGGATACCCGCACCGCCAGCGGCCCGTTTTCGTTGATCTTGCGAGCGAGTTCGATCGCAGCATCAAGCGCAGGGCCATCGACCACGCGGTTGAGCAGGCCGAGCTCATAAGCGCGCGCCGCGTCGATGAACTCGCCCGTCAGCGCCAGCTCCATCGCGATCTTGGGCGGGATCATGCTGGGCAATTTCATCAACCCGCCCGCTGCCGCTGCCAGCCCGCGCTTGGCCTCGGGAATGCCGAATTTGGCATCCTTGTTGGCCACAATGAGATCGCAGCTGATCATCAGCTCCATACCGCCGGCCAGGGCATAGCCTTCAACCGCCGCGATCAGCGGCTTGACCGGGCCCTTTTGCGTGATGCCGCCAAATCCGCGCCCCTCGATACTGGGCGATTCGCCGCGCAGGAAGCCTTTCAGATCCATGCCCGAACAGAAGGTGCCTCCCGCCCCGGTAAGGATACCTACGCGAAGATTGTCATCGCTGTCGAGCCGGTCGATCGCCGCAGCGATGCCTTCGGCAGCGGCCTTGTTCATCGCATTTTTCGCTTCGGGGCGGTTGATCGTGATGATCAGTATGCCGTCACGCTCTTCGGTCAGCAGATCTTCGCTCATCGGCGCTCTCTCCTATCAATTTGTGGCATTTTGAATTGCAACTGAATTCTTGTGCATGTGCTGGCCAAGCTTTACGAATGCGTCAACCGCATTTTCGCTAATCGAGAGGATCCCCCATGGGCGAGGCATATATCATTGACGCAGTCCGCACGCCGCGCGGCATCGGCAAGCAGGGCAAGGGCGCACTCGCTGCCGAACATCCGCAGCATCTGGCAGCCACCGTGCTCAAGGCGATCAAGGATCGCAACCATCTCGATACCACGACGGTTGATGACGTGATCTGGTCAGTCTCGACCCAGGACGGCATGCAGGGCGGTGACATGGGCCGCATGGCCTCGCTTGATGCAGGCTATGACATCACCAGTTCGGGCATGACGCTTGACCGCTTCTGCGGCGGCGGGATCACTTCCGTGAACCTGGCAGCGGCACAGGTGATGAGCGGCATGGCCGATTGCGTGGTCGCAGGCGGCACCGAAATGATGAGCCTGACCGCGCAGATGGCGAAGGAAAAGATGCAGGCCGGGATCAAGCCGCCGATGATGGGCAGCTACAATGAGCGCCTGCAGAAAGTGCATCCGCAGAGCCACCAGGGCATTTGCGGCGATGCGATTGCCAGCATGGAGGGCATTACCCGCGAAGAGCTCGACGAAGTCGGCTATCGCAGCCAGCAGCGCGCCGCCGAAGCGATTGCCGAAGGGCGCTTTGCCAAATCGATCATTCCGGTGGTGGACGACGAAGGCAATGTGATCCTCGACCATGACGAATATCCGCGACCGCAGACAACGCGCGAAGGGCTGGCGCAGCTGGAACCGGCCTTCACCAAGATCGCGGACGTTCCGATTGATGCGGAAGGGACGACGTTCCGCAAGTTGGTCAACCAAAAATATCCTGACCTCGAGATCAGGAATTTCCACCATGCCGGCAATTCGTCAGGCGTGGTCGATGGTGCAGCGGCGGTGCTGGTGACGAGCAAGGAATATGCGCAGAGCCACGGGCTGAAGCCGCGTGCGCGGATCGTCGCCACCGCCAATATGGGCGATGATCCCACGCTGATGCTCAATGCACCGGTGCCGGCCGCCAGGCGCGTGCTGGAAAAGGCGGGATTGACGCTTGAGGATATCGACCTGTTTGAAATCAACGAGGCCTTCGCCGTGGTTGCGGCCAAATTCGTGCGCGATCTCGGGCTCGATTGGGACAAGGTCAACGTCAACGGCGGCTCGATTGCGCTTGGCCACCCGATCGGCGCGACCGGATCGATCCTGATCGGTACCATTATCGACGAGCTTGAGCGTCGCGGCGGCCGCTATGGCCTTGTCACGATGTGTGCGGCAGGCGGGATGGCACCCGCAATCATCGTCGAACGCGTGACCGACTTCGCCGACTAAGGCAGGCGGCATGATTGCCGACAACACGCCCGTCATCATCGGGGTAGGGCAATATTCCGAACGTCCGCAGGACAAGGGATATCAGGCGCTATCCTATATGGACCTTGGCGGGCGGGCGCTGGTAGCGGCCATTGCCGACAGCACCGCTAGCGGGGATCTTGCCGGGGCTATCGATACGCTGGCGGCGATCCGCCAGTTCGAGATGTCGCGCCCGGGTGCCGAGCGGCCATTTGGCGGGGCAGACAATGTGCCGCGTGCCTATGCCAGGCGGGTCGGCGCCAACCCGAAGCGCGCAATCCTATCGACCACCGGCGGGCAGACCAACCAGCAATATCTCGGCGAGTTCGCCGCAGCCATTGCGGTGGGCGAAAGCCAGTGCGCGGCAATCGTGGGTTCGGAAGCAATTTCGACCGTACTTGCGCTCTCTGCAAAGGGCGAGAAGCCCGACTGGTCTGAGCAAGTTGGCGGCGAGATCGAGGATCGCGGTTACGGGCTCGACGGCTTGCTCGAGCCCGCGCTGATGGCGCATGGTGCGGCTGGCGCGATCCCGCTTTACGCGCTGTGCGAAAACCGGCGGCGCGCCGATCTTGGCCTGTCGCTCCAGGATTACCGTGCGAAGATCGGCCAGCTGTTCGCACCCTTCACCCAGGTTGCCGCCGCCAATCCCCATTCCGCAGCCCCGGTTGAACGCAGCGCGGAAGAGCTGGCGACGGTGACAGAGCGCAACCGGATCGTGGCAGAGCCCTATACGCGCATGACGGTGGCGCGTGACCAGGTGAACCAGGCTGCTGCGATCATCATCGCCAGCGCCGGACTGGCGCGGCAGTTGGGCGTGCCGGAAAGCAAGTGGGTGCATATCCACGCCGTGTCCGCCGCGACCGAGCTGGAGTTGACCCAGCGGCCCGATCTCAGCCGCAGCCCGGCCTCGATCGCGTCGCTCGAGAGAGCCTTGGAGCGGGCGGGCAGGGGCATGGACGAGATGGCCTATCTCGATTTCTATTCATGCTTCGCCATCCCCGTTTTCAACGCGATAGACCATTTCGGCATTGCGCCAGATGATCCGCGCGGGCTGACGCTCACCGGCGGGCTGCCATTCTTCGGCGGAGCGGGGAACAATTATTCCGCCCATGCCATCTGCGAAGCGGTGGATCGGGTGCGCAAGGATCGCCGCTCCTACGCGCTGGTCGGCGCCAATGGTGGTTGGATGAGCAAATATTCGACCGGGATTTACTCCACCGAGCCTGCCGACTGGTCGGGAAATGATCGCTTTTCCAAGCTTGCGAAGGCGACCGACGCCGTGCCGCGCGGCGAGGGCGCGTTTTCCAGCACCACGGTGGAAAGCTACACCATCAACCATGGCAGGAAAGGCAGCGTGGCGATTTTCATCGGGCGCAATGATGCGGGCGAGCGGGTGTGCGGCAACGCGGATCTTTCGCACGGGCCGACCCGCGCGCTGTTCGAAGGCGGCGAGCCATTCGGCGCGAAGCTTAACGTGACGCAGGACGAACGCGGCCTCAATATCGGCCGGCTGGCGGGCTGATCGCCCTGGCATCGGTAGATTGAGGCAGATTTTGACAATCGGGCAGGTTTGGCGTATTTAGTTTCAAACGAAACTATATTGATTCCAACCAAGGATTGCCATGACCAAGCACCCGTCCGACCTGTTTGAGAACCCCGCCGGCCTCGACGGCTTTGAATTCGTGGAGTTCTGCGCGCCAGAGGAGGGTGTGCTCGAACCCGTGTTCGAAGCGATGGGCTTCACCCATGTTGCGACTCACCGTTCGAAGGATGTGCACCTGTGGCGCCAGGGCGGGATCAATCTGATCGCCAATTACGAGCCGCGCAGCGCGGCATGGTATTTCGCGCGCGAGCATGGTCCCTCGGCCTGCGGCATGGCTTTCCGGGTGCGCAATGCCGCTGTGGCGTGGGAGCATCTCATTGATCAGGGGGCGGAGCCCGTTGCAGTCGAAACCGGCCCGATGGAACTGGCAATCCCCGCGATCCGCGGCATCGGCGGCGCGATCCTCTACCTGGTCGATCGCTATCCTGACGAGAAGGGTGAGGGCCTGTCGATCTATGACATCGATTTCGAATATCTGCCGGGCGTTGAAAGGCATCCTGAAGGCGCGGGTTTCAAACTGATCGATCACCTGACGCACAACGTCTACACCGGCCGCATGAAATACTGGGCGGACTATTACGAGAGCCTGTTCAATTTCCGCGAAATCCGCTTCTTCGACATCAAGGGCGAATATACCGGCCTCACCTCCAAGGCGCTGACTGCACCGGACGGCAAGATCCGTATCCCGCTCAACGAAGAGGGAGAGGGCGGGAAGGGCCAGATCGAGGAATTCCTGCGCCAGTTCAACGGTGAAGGGATCCAGCATATCGCGCTGATCTGCGATGATCTGGTCAAATGCTGGGATAACCTCAAGGCGCTTGGTGTGCCGTTCATGACTGCGCCGCCCGCGACCTATTACGAAATGCTGGGCGAACGCCTGCCCGGCCATGGCGAGGATGTGGACCAGCTCAGGATGCGCGGCATCCTGCTCGACGGTTCGACCGAAGGTGGCCAGCCGCGCCTGCTGTTGCAGATCTTTGCCGAAGCTCAGGTCGGCCCGGTGTTCTTCGAATTCATCCAACGCAAGGGTGACGAAGGTTTCGGCGAAGGAAATTTCAAGGCACTGTTCGAAAGCATGGAGCGCGACCAGATCCGCCGCGGCGTGCTCGAAGTACAGGGGGAGCCGGCAGAATGAGCGCGATCAAGCCTTCCGGCATCCACCACGCCGCCTATCGCTGCAAGGACGCGAAGGAAACGGTTGAATGGTATGGCCGCGTGCTGGGCATGGAATACACCACTGCCTTTGCCGAGGATAATGTGCCCTCGACCGGCGAGTACGATCCTTACATGCATGTCTTCCTCGATGCGGGGAATGGCAACGTCCTCGCCTTTTTCGAGCTTCCGAACCAGCCGCAGATGGGGCGGGACGGAAACACGCCGCAATGGGTCCAGCACCTGGCCTTCCGGGTCGCGTCGGAAGAAGAGCTGCTGGCCGCCAAGGCGCATATCGAGGCCCAGGGCATCGATGTGCTCGGGCCGACTCACCACGGCATCTTCAAGTCGATCTATTTCTTCGATCCCAATGGCCACCGCATCGAACTCGCCGCCGATATTGGCACTGATGAGCAATATGCAGAGCTGAGGCGCGTTGCCCCGCTGATGCTCGAAGAATGGAGCCAGACGAAGAAGGCGCCGCGCCATGCCGACTGGCTGCACCAAATCGCGCGCGCCGAGCACGGGCTGGAAAACCGCGACTAACCTCGCGGCGGCTTACACTGCCGAGCTGAAGCGCCGCTGCGAATCCTGGCGATAGGGATCGAACAGTGCGGCCACGCTGCGTGCATAGGGCAGCCCGCCTGGTTCGATTTGCAGTCTTGCGCCATCGAGCGAAGCCAGCCCCGCATCAAGGAACGGTGCGAGCCGCGGCTTCGCCTCGCGCAATAGCGCCTGTGGCAAATCTGCTGTGCCCTGGCACAACAAGGCCTCGATCACCTTGCCGCGCGCCTGGTCATCGGAGCTGCGTCTGATCCCATGGGCGACCGGTAGACGGTCCTGCGACAATTGCATGCGATAGCGGCCGCTGTTCTTTTCATTCTGCACCAGAAGTTCGGGAAAGCTGCTGATCGCCGAGGCGCCAATCCCGATCAGCACCGGCGCCGTATCATCGGTGAAACCCTGGAAATTGCGCCGCAGGGAGCCATCGCGTGCCGCGATTGCCAGCGGGTCTGCGGGCAGGGCGAAATGATCGAACCCCACCGGCGCATAACCACGCGCGGTAAGATATTCATATCCGCGTGCAGCCATTTCGAAGCGTGCATCGAGACCAGGCAAATCGTCCGCCGGGATCACCCGCTGACGCGGGATCAGATGCGGCACATGGGCATAGCCGAACAGTGCGATGCGGTCGGCGCCCAAGGCGCAGCTGCGTTCCAGCGTGTCCTCCAGGTCGCTCCACTCCTGGCCGGGCAGGCCATACATCAGGTCATAATTGAGCGAGGTTACCCCGGCCATGCGCAGCCATGCGGTGGTTTGCTCGATCATTTCAGGTGGCTGGATCCGGCCGATGGAAGCCTGGGTTTCGGGCGCAAAGGTTTGCACCCCCAGGCTGGCGCGGGCGATGCCCGAACTTCCGATAACCTCGGCCCATTCCCTGCTCATCGCGCGCGGATCGACTTCGATCGAAATATGCGGGCTGGCCAGCCGGAAATGGACCGTGAGGCAGCTTAACAGGCGCGCGAAATCGAGCGGCGATATGGCATTGGGGCTGCCTCCGCCAAAGGAGAGGCGGCTGACCGCTACATTTGGCGGCAAATGGTCAGCCAGCAGTGCCGCTTCGCGCTGGAGCGCGTCGAGATAGGTTTCGAGCCGATGGCGCCGGCCTGCCGCGGCAGTGTTGCAGCCGCAGTAATGGCAAATCTTCTCGCAGAACGGGATGTGGACATAGAGCGAGATCTCGCTTGCGACCTGTTCGAGCTGCTCGATGAAGAGGTGCGCGCTGACAGGGCCGAATTCCGCCGCCGTCGGAAAGCTGGTGTAACGCGGGACGGGCGTCGCAAGCAGTTCGGGATGATAGGGCCACATGCCGATCATGAATGGCAGATCGGCAAAGGAATTCATTGAGATCGATCAATTTGCTTTCGGCAAGTTCCGGCATGGCATGCCTTGGCTGGACAGGGGACAGGCGGCTGGGGCTCCTCATCATCGCCCAGGGGGATCGCTATGCTGCTGCCGTCGCAGAGCCGGGCGGCGATCGTGGCACCTTGAGCGGAGGCCGGTTGCAACGGCAGCGTGCCGACCAGCAGCGCCAGGGTGGCGGTGCGCACGATCAACATTTCTCGTCCTCATCCTGATCTTCGTCTTCATCGATCAGAATGCGTTGGGCAGCGCCGTCGAGATCCTCGAACTGGCCGTTCTTCATCGCCCAGAAAAACATGGCAAGGCCCAGCGCACCCATCCCCAGCGCTACAGGAATAAGGAACATCAGCCCCGTCATCAGGCGGCCCTTGCAAGTCGCAGCGAATTGCCGACCACGATCAGCGAACTCAGCGACATGGCAATGGCGGCGATCAGCGGGGTGACGAGGCCCGCCAGCGCCAGCGGCACGGCAAGGACGTTGTAGCCGATTGCGAACGCGAAATTCTGCTTCACGATGCGCATGGTTGCTCGTGCCACTTGCACTGCCTTGGCGACCGGGATCAGGCGTTCGCCGATGAACACCGCATCGGCGGCCTGCTGGCTGGCATCGCTGGCACTGCCCGGTGCAATCGCGGCATGCGCGGCGGCGAGCGCTGGCCCATCGTTAAGCCCGTCACCCACCATCAAAGGGTAATGCCCGTCCGCTTTCA
>LOET01000126.1 GCA_001515985.1 Sphingomonadales bacterium BRH_c3
GGCTCAATGAAGGCGCGCCCTCAGGACCGATCGAGGCGCTGCTCGCGGCGGTGCGTGCTGCCACCTACGCGCGCGACGAATCCGGCGGGCAGGAAGCAGGCTATGGCATCGAAACGGAAGCCGCCTCGCTCCCCGGCGATCTTATCGAGGCCGCCGGCAAGGCAGAGGAAGCCCTCGCAGCAATCAGGGGCCCGCTGATCAAACTCGCGACCAGGCTTGAGGCAGTGCTGGAGGATGCTCCCGATTGGCTCGACACCCAGGGGCGTGCACGGATCGAGGGCGCGCGCCATTCGCTTGCCTGGCGGATCGATACGCTGGCAGCTTGGGAGGCACTGCTTGATCGCCTGGCTGGGCCAGCAGATCCTGAATACGTCGATTGGCTTGCAGTTGAACGCTCGGATGCGCGCGAATTCGATATCGGGATCCACCGCCATTGGCTCGATCCGATGAAGCCCTTTGCCAAGGCTGTGCTGGAACCGTCTCATGGTGTGATGCTGACCAGCGCCACCTTGACTGACCGCGGTGCGACCGGGCCTGAGTGGGACAGCGCAATGGCACGGTCAGGTGCGGCTTATCTAGATGCGCCGCCTCTCACAACGGCTGCCGAAAGCCCGTTCGATTATGCCAGCCGGTGCGAAGTGCTTATCATTACTGACATCAAGAAGGGCGATCTGCCCGCGCTTGCCGGTGCATATGCCCGGCTGATCGAAGCCTCTCAGGGCGGCGTGTTGGGCCTGTTCACTGCAATCCGCCGGATGCGTGCGGTGCATGGCCGCATTGCCGATCGTCTCGCTCGCGGCGGGCTGCCCCTATACGCGCAGCATGTCGACCCGATCGACACCGGCACGCTGGTGGATATTTTCCGCGATGATCCGCGCGCCTCACTGCTGGGCACCGATGCCCTGCGTGACGGGGTAGATGTGCCCGGTCATTCGCTGCGCTGCGTGGTAATGGAGCAAGTGCCCTGGCCCCGCCCCGACATATTGCACAAGGCGCGGCGGCTGGCGGGCGGCGGCAGCGCCTATGATGACCGGATCATCCGTGCGCGGCTGGCGCAGGCGTTCGGCAGGCTGATCCGCAGCAAGGAAGATGCAGGGCATTTCATTGTGCTCTCACCCGCCTTTCCCAGCCGCTTGCTGACCGCTTTCCCGGAAGGAACGCCTGTGATCCGCTTGACGCTTGAGGAAGCTTTACAACGAGTTGAAGCTGGTGTTTCGGGCTATCACACTGCACAAGCCGGTATCGCCGAGCCGGCTGGAAAGGACGCATCCTGACGTGAGATTGCTGTCATGAAGATCCTTGGTCTTTTCCGGCACGCCAAATCCGACTGGGATGACATGGCGAAGCGCGATTTCGATCGCGGGCTCAATGATCGCGGGCGCAGGGGAGCCGCGCTGATGGGCGATCACATTCGCAAGCACGGCATCAAATGGGACCTAATCGTCGCCAGCCCTGCGGTGCGAAACAGGGAGACACTTGTATCCGCCATGCCGGGCGCTGAGGTGGAATATGATCAGCGACTTTATCTTGCGAGCTCCGACACGATCCTGGAAACTATCGCCGACCATGCTGGCGATGCGGGCACAGTGCTGGTTTCCGGCCACAATCCCGGCTTGCAGGAGGTTCTGTTCGAACTCGTCACCCACGCCAATGAAAACGAGCTGTTTTTCGAAGCTGCGCGCAAGTTTCCGACCGCATCCTATGCCGTGTTCGAACTCGATATCGATGACTGGTCACAGCTCAAGCCGGGCTGCGGTAAGCTGGTCTATTTCGCCCGGCCACGCGATCTTGATCCGGAGCTGGGGCCTGAGGTCTAATCCAGCACATGCCTTGGGCCCGGCCCTTCAGCAGACAGGTGGTCATCCTTGTTGTAGAGCTGGCAATGGCTGAGGCTTAGGCACCCACAGCCGATACAACCGTCTAGCTTGGCGCGGGTCCGCTCGAGCTGCGCAATCTTGTGGTCGAGCTGCCCGCGGATCGAATGGCTGATGGCTTGCCAGTCGCCTGCGGTTGGCGTGCGGCCATGCGGCAGCTTTGCCAGCTCTGTTTCGATCTCCGATAGCGCCAGCCCCAGTTGCTGCGCGATCAGGATGAAGCTCAATCGGCGGATGTCGCTTCGCAGGAAGCGCCGCTGGTTGCCGCTGGTGCGGATCGGCTCAACCAGGCCCTTTTCCTCATAGAAGCGAATTGCGGAAACCGACAGGCCGGTGCGGCGCGCAAGATCGCCAATGGGGAGAAAATCATTCTTGCTCAGCTTGCGCGGCATGGCCCGAACCCCTCGTGAAAAATAGCTTGACCTCAACTTAGCTTGAGATTGCACGATCGGCAAATGCGATGATTCGTACCCGCCAACGCTCCTTTCGCGCCTGGTGGAAACGGGCATTGTCGGTTTAGCAAATTCAGGAGAATTCAATGTCCATAGCCAAACTCGAACACGTAAATATGACCGTCACCAACCCTGCCCGCACGGCCGCTTTGCTGATGGACCTGTGCGGCTGGCACATTCGGTGGGAGGGGCCATCAATGAACAATGGCCGCACCATTCATGTCGGCAGCGACACCGCCTACCTGGCGCTTTACACCAATGACCAGGTCACCGGCGAATTTGCCAAGGGCCAGCCGCTCAGCCATGTCGGGCTACAGGTTGATGACTTGGCCGCCGCAGAGAAAACCGTTTTGGAAGCTGGCCTCGAGCCGTTCAATCACGGGGCCTACAATCCCGGCCCGTCGACTTTCTATTTCATCGACTGGGACGGAATCGAGTTCGAAGTGGTCAGCTATGCGGACCAAACCCCATGAACGAGCCGATCGTCCTTCAACCGCCGTTCCGGCCGTTTGCAAATCGCCAACTTGCTGTCAAACAGGGGCAAAGGAACCAACGGGAGTATCCAAGCCTTGTACGCATCCAAGTTTTCGACCGTCGTCGCCACCTCGCTGCTGAGCCTGGCCGCGGCACCTGCCGTAGCTGAAACCACCTATGTCACGGGCGATCGCCTGCTGGATGTGGAAAGCGGGCGCTATATCGAAGCGCCATTGATCGCCGTCGAAGATGGAAAAGTCGTAAGTGTCCAATCGGGCGGTACTGCTCCAGAAGGCTCAGAGGTGATAGATCTTTCCGGTCACACGATCCTGCCCGGCCTGATCGACATGCATGTGCATCTGGACGGCAGGCCGGAATATGGCGGCTATTCGGGCCTGCAATTCACTGACCGCTTTGCCACGGTTCTGGGCGTGGAGAATGCACGCCGGATGCTTCACGCCGGCTTCACTACGGTTCGCAACCTTGGTGACGACGATTACAATGTCGCAGGCATTGACCAGGCAATTGAAGAAGGCTGGGTTCCCGGACCGCGCATTGTCAATGGGAACTATGCGCTTGGTGCCACCGGCGGGCATTGCGACGAAACTTTCCTCCCACCCAGCTTCGGAGCCAGGAGCCCCGGCGTGGCAGACAGCCCGCAAGAATTTCGTGTGCGTGTGCGCGAACAGCGCAAATATGGCGCCGAAGTGATCAAGGTCTGCGCAACCGGCGGGGTATTCTCGCGCAATACCGAGCCGGGGCAGGCACAGCTGCATGAAGAAGAGCTTCGCGCCATCGCTGAAGAGGCGCATTTCTGGGGTCTCAAGACTGCCGCCCATGCGCATGGGGCTGAAGGTATCAAGCACGCGATACGCGCCGGGATCGACACGATCGAACATGCCAGCCTGGTCGATGATGAAGGCATCAAGCTGGCGGCGCAGCGCGGCACCTATTTCAGTATGGACATCTTCAATACCGATTACACCCAGGCTGCCGGTGAGGCGAACGGCGTGCTTGAGGAGAATCTGCGCAAGGACCGCGAGATCGCGCAGATCCAGCGTGACAATTTCCGCAAGGCGCACAAGGCTGGGGTGAAGATGGTCTTCGCCAGTGACGCAGGCGTGATGCCGCATGAACTGATCGGGGGGCAGTTCCGCGTGATGGTGGAATACGGGATGACACCGATCGAGGCGATCCGCGCGGCAACTGTGAATGCCGCCGAAGCGCTTGGCCAGGTGGGCCAAGTGGGTGTGGTCAAGCCAGGTGCCTGGGCCGATCTTGTCGCGGTTGACGGAGATCCGCTGGCCGATGTCGGCGAGCTGGCCGATATCGATGTCGTTATGAAGGGCGGTCGGTTGGTGAAGGCGGAGTAACCGCCGCCGCGCCGCCCGCCCAGGGCTGGGCGGTACGTTTCAGCGCAAGGTCACCCTGCCACGGGCGGCAGAGCGCGCGTGCCGCCTCAATATCGCTACCCACCCACACACCATAATCCTCGCGCGAAACGATCACCGGCATGCGGGTATGCACTTCTGCCGCCATACCTGCCGCGTCGGTCATCACCATCGAGTAGCAATCCCCCCATTCGTCGCTGCCCCGCCAGATGCCCGCACAGGCGAACAATTCATCGCCCGGCAGCGAGAGCCAGCTGCGCGTCTTGCCCCCCTTGGGGCCTTCGGCCTCGGCCCAGGCGGTGATCGGGATGAGGCAGCGGCGCTGCTCAAACGAATGGCGCCAGAAGAAGCTGTCGAGCTTGTCAGTGCGGGTATTGTTGACCGGCTTGGGCTTCAGCGGCTGGCCGCTCTTGCCTTTCATCTGCAGCGGGAAGCCCCAGCTCATCTGCCTTAGCTGCCCATCGGCCACGACCAGTCCGGGATAGCCGGGATAGACTTCCGCGCCAAAGTTTGCGCCACCCGGCATTTCCGCCGCATTGAACCAGTGCGCCACTTCGCTCGGAGCCTTGGTCATACGATAGAGATTGCACATCAGGCACAGCCCTCAGGCATTGCCGACCACGAAACACGCCGCCGCCATCAGCGCGCCCGCGAGCCGGTTCGAGCGGAAACGCTCGAGCGCATTACCGCCGTCCCCGCTGTCAAGCGTCACCACCTGCCAAGCCAGATGGACCGCCACCGGCAGCAAGGTCAGCAGCGCTATCCAGTCAGGCCGGTAGAGCCAGAAGCCCAGCCCCCACAGCGCCACGGCGAGCACGTAGAACAGGGCTGTCCCGCTGCGCACCCGCTCGCCCAGGCGCAAGGCGGATGAACGGATCCCGACCAGCGCGTCATCCTTGCGGTCCTGCAGGGCGTAGATCGTGTCATAGCCGATGATCCAAAGTATTGTGCCGGCATAAACCGCCGCGAGTGCATCCCAATTGTCACCGCGCAGCGCCACCCAGCCTACTGGCAGCCCCCAGCTGAATACCAGCCCCAGCCACGCCTGCGGCCACCAGGTAATTCGCTTCATGAAGGGATAGGCCGCGACCAGCGCCAGGCTGCCCAGTGCCACTGCTTGCGCTTCGAGCCGCAATTGCAGGAGCACGATGAGACCGATCAGGCACAGCGCGAGCAACCAGCCCCACGCCAGTTTCCGGCTGACCCGCCCACTGGCAACCGGGCGCAGCGCAGTGCGGGCCACCTTGCGGTCAAGATCGGCATCTACGATGTCGTTGTAGACGCAGCCTGCCCCGCGCATGGCAATGCTGCCCAGCAATAGCCAAGCCGCGAGCTGCCATTGCAGCCCCGCACCCGCCAGCCACACGCCCCACAGGCACGGCCAGAACAGCAGCCACCAGCCGATCGGCCGGTCAAACCGGGCCAGTTGCGCCAGGTCGCGCGGCAATTGCGGCAGGCGCGCAATGATTCCGCGATGTTCGCTATCCGGGACTATCTGTTCGTCCATGCACCTGCTTCTTCAGCCTTTGCCTGTTTCCAGCCATAAATAGCTAGTCCGAACATCACCAAATTGCCAACGAGGTCGAGCATGCCGATCGAATTGAGCACCGGCACAACGCTGTGAAAATACCAGTCGAACACGAAGAACGGAACGAGGATGATCGCGAAGGCGAGGAACCCGCGGCTGGTATAGCGCACCACGAGCGACATGAGTCCGAATATGCAAGCCTGCGCGCCGAAACATGCCAGGGCAAACAGTGCGAGAAAGGAAGTGTCGCGATATTCTGGCGTCACCGCCAGTTCGATTACTGATCGCGGAAACAAAAGCGCCCATGCCCCCAGCAAGAGGAATACGGACGCAATCAGATATTGAGCAGTTCGAGCCGACATCACGCTAGCTCTAGCGGCCTCGCGCGCGCTCGTCTAACGCGCAGATATGCCTGCAACTCCTCGCCCAAGGAAACCGGAATGGCCCCCGCGCAGCGCGCCGCGCCTGTTCGTCGACACGGAACTTGGCCAAGGGCGGCACCTTTCGATCGAGGGAAACCAGGCCCATTACCTCGGCAAGGTCATGCGGATCAAGACCGGAGACACGGTGATCCTGTGCGACAATATGACCGGCGAATGGGCCGCCCGTGCACACGAAGTAGCGAAACGCTCCGTTGCGCTGGAAGTGATCGAGCGGCTCCGCCCGCGCGAGGAAGTGCCGGATTTCTGGCTTTGCGCTGCACTGCTGAAGAAAGACCGCTTCGACATGGTGCTGGAAAAGGCAACAGAGCTGGGCGCGGCGCGAATCCAGCCGGTGATCACGCGGCGCTGCGTGGCCGACAAGCTCAACCTAGACCGCGCGCGCAGTATTGTGACCGAGGCTGCCGAGCAATGCGCGCGCACGGCCCTGCCGGAGATTTTCGAACCAGTGAAACTTGACGCGTTGTTGGCAGAATGGCCCCAAGATCGCGCATTGTTTTTCGCCGACGAGCTTGGCGGCGAACCGGCCGTTGCAGGCTTCTCCGCACATTCCGGCCCCGCAGCGCTGCTGATCGGCCCGGAAGGCGGTTTTGATCAGTCAGAACGCGAGGCGATCCACAGCTTGCATCAGGCGCGCGCGATTACGCTGGGCCCGCGTATCCTGCGCGGCGAGACCGCCGCCGTCGCGGGCACCGCGCTGTGGATGGGGACCGTCGGGGACTGGCGCAAAAATGCGATGACTGGTCGCGAATAATTTGCTGGCGCAGTACCAATCCGTTTTCTAGGGCAACCGAAATGAGCACGCGGGAAGCATCCGGGGCGGAAGAGCCCATCATCGAGTCGCGCGATCAGTTGGTTGCGCCTATGCAGTTGGGCGAGAAGCCGAGATCCGCCTGGCGCATCGGCACCGAGCACGAAAAGCTGGTCTACAAGCGCAGCGATTTCCATGCCCCGTCATATGATGAGCCCTGCGGCATCCGCGACATGCTGTTGAATTTGGAACGCTTCGGCTGGGAGCCTATCGAAGAAAACGGCAAGGTCATCGCGATGAAAGGCGATGATGGCACCGTCAGCCTCGAGCCCGCTGGCCAGCTCGAACTTTCCGGCGCGCCGCTCGAAAACCTGCACCAGACCTGTGCCGAAACCGGGCGTCATCTGGCGCAGGTCAAGGAGATCGGCGAAGCCTGCGGGGTCGGCTTTCTGGGCCTGGGCATGTGGCCCGACAAGACGCGGGAAGAACTGCCCATAATGCCCAAGGGGCGTTATGAAATCATGCTGCGGCACATGCCGCGCGTCGGCAATCTCGGCCTCGACATGATGCTGCGCACCTGCACGATCCAGGTCAATCTCGACTATTCGAGCGAAGCCGACATGGTGAAGAAATTCCGCACGGGTCTGGCACTGCAGCCCCTGGCGACCGCGCTGTTCGCCAATTCACCCTTCACCGAAGGCAAACCCAACGGCTTTTTGTCTTATCGCAGCCATATCTGGTCAGACACCGATCCGCAGCGCACCGGAATGCTGCCCTTCGTGTTCGAGGACAGCTTCGGATATGAAAGATATGTCGACTACATGCTCGACGTGCCGATGTATTTCGTGTTCCGCGACGGCAAATATATCGACGCAGCCGGGCTGAGCTTCCGTGATTTCCTGAAGGGGGATCTGTCGGTGCTGCCGGGCGAGTTGCCGCGTGCAAGCGACTGGATCGACCATCTTTCCACTGCATTTCCGGAAGTCCGCCTCAAAAGCTTCCTCGAGATGCGCGGGGCGGATGGCGGTCCGTGGAACCGGATTTGCGCGCTGCCCGCATTCTGGGTTGGCCTGCTTTACGATGAGGGCGCGCTCGATGCCGCGTGGGGCCTGGTCAAGCACTGGTCGATGGAACAGCGCGAGAGATTGCGCAACGACGTGCCGCGCCTGGCGCTTGATGCGGACATTCCGGGCGGCGGCAAGCTGCGTGATCTTGCCAAAGAGGTGCTGGCCATTTCACGCCAGGGGCTGAGCGCACGCGCGCGGCTCAATTCTAGCGGCGACAATGAAACCGGCTTTCTTGAGCCGCTCGAAGAGATTGTGGAGAGCGGGAAGGTGCCGGCGCAACGCCTGCTTGATATGTATCATGGCGAATGGGGCGAGGACATCTCGCAGGTTTACAAGTACAGTTTCTAGGAAAGTTGAGCGGGAAAGCGGCATGATCCAGATTAACGGCACAATCCAATTGGCACCCGGCGCGGTTGCCAACTCACCTGATGTGATCGCTGCTATTGTGCAGATGGTGCAAGCATCGCGCGCGGAGGATGGCTGTTTCGATTACACTTTTGCGCAGGATCTGGCCGATCCGGATACACTGATAGTGTTTGAGCGGTGGCGTGATCAGCAAGCGCTGATGGCACATTTCCATTCGCCGCATATGGCCGCGTTCCAGCAGGTGATGGCCGCCAACCCGCCGGTTTCGCGCGCCCTGCGGCGTTATGAAACCGACGAAGGGCAGCCGCTTTGAACGTGCCGCCCCGCGCCTGATCAACGATAAGCGGTGATCCGGCCGCTATCATCCAGAATATAGAGCATGTTGTCTGCCACAATCGGCGGCAGGCTGACCGGTTGCTTGAGATCGGCATATTGAAAAGCCGAACCTTCGGCGGTGCTTACCCTGTAAAGCATACCGCGCGAACTCGCGACCCACAGCTGGTTGCTAGCCAGAACCGGGCCGGTCCAGTAGATCGGATCCTTGCGGTTCTTTTCGTTGCGATAGCGTTGAAGCTGCGTCATCCAGCGGACCCGCCCTGTTGAGCGCGCAATCGCCAGCAGGCGTGCGTCATCGGTTAGCGTGAAGATCCACTCACCGGCAATCGCAGGCGTGGAAATGCCCGACAGGTTGAGTTCCCAGATACGCTGACCGGTAAGCAGTTCATAGGCTGCCATTCGCCCACCCTGCCCAAGCGCATAAACGCGGCCATCATCAATGATCGGGTCGGCATCGATGTCGCTCAATGCGCCAACCTCGGTAGAAATCGAAGTGCGCGCCAGCGCATCTGCCCACAGCGTGCGGCCGTTTTCATAACGGTAAGCGCTCAATTCGCCCGATGAATAGCCCGCAATAATCGAGCCCTGACCGGCTGCCGGTGCCGCCACGCCAAACACCCCTGCCTGCGTCGCTGAACCGCCTTCCTGCCACACAAGTTCACCATTGGCCGCGTCGAGCGAGAATATCTGGTTATCCTGGGTCATCACGAACACCTGGCCAAACGCGATCGTGGGCGATCCGCGTAGCGGACCGGCAGGCTGGACCTTCCAAATCTGGTTGCCGGTTTCAGCATCCAGCGCAACCACTTCGCCCACACCATTGGTGGCATAGACGCGTCCGCTGTCGATGCTGGCACCGCCGCCGAATGCCATGGCTGCAAGGTTGTTTGCCACTTCCATCCGGTAGCGCCACAGCTGGCGGCCGGTCTTGGCATCAAATGCATGCACCATGCCATCGGTGCCGACCGCTACCAGCTTGCCGCCGCCCACCACCGGAGCGGCTGCCAAACGGCGACGCTCGCTGGATCCGGCGATTGATGCGGTCCATACCCGTGCAGGGTTTTCAGCCAGAGACAGATGCCCGTAGGATTTGCTTGCCGATCCACCAACCTGCGCCCAGTCGGCATTGACCTGCGCCGGGGGCAGCACCACGCTGACACCGGCGAGAGACGGATCAACGCTGGCACCGCTTTCGATCCGCGACAGCACCGGAATGCGCTCACCCAGCGTCGGCGTGGTCTTCTTGTCTCCGCCGGAACATCCCGCCACGGCCGTGCCTGCCAGCGCCACAGCGAAGATCGAGCGTATCAAATTACGTGTCATCATTATTCCATTGATCCCAGTAACAAGGTTCACCTGACAGCGGCGCTTGCGCCGCCATCGGTCAGCCGTTGTTCTTCCATATAGGCGTCGGCATCCTCGATCGCGTCGACCCCCAGCAGGCCTGCCATTTGCCGTGCGCGCGAGCGCAAGGTGTCAGGCACATCCTTGGACCGCGCAATTTCGCCAAAGAGCAGTCCAGCGCGTTCGTTTTTGCCCTGTTCGAGATAAGCCATGGCCACCAGCTCGCCTGCGCTTCCGAACCAGGGATTGCCGGGCACGGCCAAGGGTTCGAGCCGCCCTATCACCTCTGCCGGATCGCGCGTGTCGAAATTCGCCGCCATTTCGCGGATCGAGGCCAGATCGCGCAGCGCCGGTGGAGTGTCTTTATTGGCAACGACCTGGGCATAGAGCGCAGCCGCATCGTCGGTGCGCCCCTGATCCATCGCGATCCCCGCGCGCAGCAGCAGCGCCGCCGCCCGAGCGCCGCCCGTGCTTTCATCCGCAAGCGTCGCCGCAGTTTTATCCGCGCTGTCAAAATTGCCTGCATCAGCCTGGTCGAGCGCCGCGACCAGCCGCTCTGACTGCGCTTCCAGCGCCGCTTCCTGGCGCGAATCCCAGAACAGATAACCGCCAAAGGCCAACAGGGCCGCGATCACCACCCCAAGCAGCGGACGGCCGTATTTGCGCGCGAACTCAAGATACTGGTCCTCGCGCACGGCATCATCGATCTCGCGCAGCAGGACATCGTCCTCAGCCGCCTTTTTCTCTTCGGGGTTCTTTTTGCTACCTGGTATCAGCGCCACTGGCTGGCTCTTTCCTCGACTGTTTGCTCGTTTCGGCGCGCTTGTAGGGACGCGGCGCGCCATCCGCAATGCCGCATAGTCTGTGTTACTCGCCAGTTGAACCCCGGGTGAAGCAATGCACGGCCTTGCATGGCTCAACTATCGCCTGCGAGCGCGCCGGAATAGAGCGCATCATACTGTGTCAATGCATTGGCAGCGCCAAAATTTGCCGCCACTTCAACCTGATTGGCCTTGCCGATCTCCTGACGGATCTGCGCCTCTTCCGCCAGGACGAGAAATGCAGTTGCATCGTCCGAATTTGTGATCAGGTTTCGATTCGGTTGCGAGACCAGCCCTGCAGCAGGGCTCCCAAGGCGCGATACCACCGGCAATCCCGCTGCCATCGCTTCAATTGCGGCCGCAGGAAATGCATGACCCCCGCTGCAATCGACATAGATGTCGAGCAAAGCCAGCGCTGTGGAGCGGTCGCCTGCCATGCCGGGAAGATGCACGCGGTGGCTCAGTTCCAGCCGATCGGCACTCTCCTTGATTCCAGTGAGGGCGGATCGCTCGCCAAAAACAACCAGGTGCCAATTGGCTGGCAGCTCGACGATTTGTTCGATCAGGGGAATTACCCCTCGAATGTCGTCGCCTGCGATAATCGTTCCTGCCCAACACTCGCCCTTGCGCTTGATCAGGCCGGGCAAGGCGTCTGGTGCGGGTTTCCTGCCATCAGCCACAATCTCGACCGCGCGCGGAATGATGTGCAGCCGCGACTGCGGCACCTGCCAGGCCTGTGCTGCGCGGCGCGCCACTTCGCTGGTCTCGACCACCACGCTTTGCGCGCTGCCCAGCGCAACGCGCCGGTAAAGGTTTCTCCATGGCGAGAATTCGTCATCGCCTGCTTCGCCCAATCCCGTTTCGTGATGGATCAATGGCGGCAGCGAAAAACTTCGCCCGAACACTTTATGCGCCATCGCCGCATTGATTGCGCCCCAACCATAGGTGAGCACCAGATCATATCCGGCCATAGCGCGCGCCAGGCGGACCATGCCGCCCGGGCCGATATATCCGCTGATGGCAGGAACCCCGCCCAACCTGCGGCTGTTTACGCGGACACCAGGCGTTTCGAGCGTACCGGAACCGATCCGTCCTCCAGCAAAATCATGTGCAAACGCACCGCCCAGACCAGTAACTGTTTCCAGGCATATCCGTGCCGAGGCACCATTCGGAGAATCCGGATGGATGTGCAGAATACGCGGTGAGCCGCCCTCTACTGAATTCATTCGACCTCGGCCAGAAGCTCGTTGATCGCTGCAAGCGAAACAGGCTCGTCCAGCAGCGGCGCGTGGCCGACACGTGGTACAGTAACCGCGCGCATCAAGGGGTGGCGCGCCTTCATCGCTGCGACCGTCTCGTCTGAAAGCAGGTCCGACAATTCCCCTCGCAGCACCAGCATCGGCACATCCGAAAGCGCTTCGAACGCTGGCCACAAATCAGGCGGCGCGGCACCTCCGGCCTCGTTGAACGGCTCGGCGATCGCCATGTCGTAATCAAAGGCTATGCGACCATTCTGGCCCAGTACCATGGTGCGTTTTGCCATTTCGAGCCACGTCTCGATCGCGTAGTCAGGAAACCATTCGCCTTGCATTTCCTGCAGTGCCCGCGCGGCATGCATCCAGGTAGGAAAGCTGCGGCCATGGCCGACATAGCCTGCGATCCGCTCCAAGCCTGCAGGGCCAAGCTCAGGCCCGATATCGTTCAATACCACGCCTGCGAAACGACTCGCGTCGCCTGCTGCCATCAGCATGGTCATCAGCCCGCCCATCGATGTACCTATCGACACGAAACGACCGATGCCCAATCCGCTCAGCAAGGCTTCGACATCGGCGACATAGGTAATCGGCGAATAGGTCGACACGTCCTTGGCATATTCGCTCATCCCGCGCCCGCGCATTTCAGGCACGATCAAGCGCCATTTGCCGGCAAGATGGCTGGCCAACGGGGCAAAGTCGCGCGCGTTGCGGGTCAGCCCGTGCAGGCACAGTACCGGGGGCTTGTCAGCCGGACCGGCATAATCGCGATAATGCAGTTTGAGCCCGTCTGGGCCGGTCCAGTATTCGTGAGAAAAAGATGCCGTCATGATTGTGCGAGGCCTTGGGCAATTTGCGCCGGAAATCAAGCGCCATCGCGCAGAAGCCACACTTGCGGCTGACGCACATAGCCTCCACAAAGGCCCTATGCCCAGTGCGCCATCTGCTGCCCCCTATCGCCCCGAACCCGCAATTGAGGCAGTTTCCGACTGGCTTGGCGCGCCGGTAACACCGGCTGACTTCCCGGATTGCCGCGTGCGATTCCGCAATCAACGCTGGGCCGAGGGCGTGGGCCTTGGCACTCTAAGTGATGCAGAGTGGGTGCAGCATTTCGCTCGTTTCGAGCAATTGCCCGGCAATCTTCAGCAGCCACTCGCACTCAAATATCATGGCCACCAGTTTCGCGTGTACAACCCGGAGATCGGCGATGGACGCGGCTTCCTGTTCGCGCAGCTCATTGACGGTGCAGGCCGCCTGCTCGACCTTGGCACCAAGGGCTCAGGGCAGACGCCCTATAGCCGCGCTGGAGACGGGCGGCTGACGCTCAAGGGCGGCGTGCGCGAGATCCTTGCCACGGAAATGCTCGAGGCGCTCGGCGTAGACACGTCGAAAACCTTCTCGATCATCGAGACTGGCGAAGAATTGTGGCGCAATGACGAGCCCTCGCCCACCCGCTCAGCGGTGATGGTTCGGCTCAGCCATGGCCACATACGTATCGGCACGTTCCAGCGCCTGCTGGCATTGGAAGAGCGTGCGCATATGGAAGCATTGATCGACTATTGTCTGGCGAAATTTCCCGGGCCGCAGCCGCCTGAAGATGCGCCGGGGCGCAGCGAACCGGCAGTGATTTTGCTGCATCAGGTGGTCGAGCGCCTTGCCGATCTTGCCGCCAGCTGGATGGTGGCAGGCTTCGTCCACGGCGTGCTCAACACCGACAATATGAACATTTCGGGCGAAAGTTTCGACTATGGCCCGTGGCGCTGGCTACCCAGCTGGGATCCGGGCTTTACCGCTGCCTATTTCGACCAGCAGGGTCTCTATGCCTTTGGCCGGCAGCCCGAAGCGCTGCACTGGAATTGCGGCCAATTGGCAGTAGCACTGCGGCTGCTGGCAGAAAGCGAGCCATTGATTGCGGCACTCAACCGCTTTGGGCCGCTCTATATGGAGGCCGTCGCACGGCGATGGTGCTGGCGGCTGGGGATTGAGCCGCGCGGCGCAGACCACGATACCGCCATGGTGGCCGCTTGCGAAAAGGCACTGCGCGAAAGCAAGGTGCAACCCGATGTATTCTTCCACACGCATCGCGGTGGACGCGGCGCAGAGGGCGAAATGGGTGAGATATTCCAAACCTATCAGCGGGTCGAAAGCGAGCATGGCTATTGGCATGAAGATGGCCCGCAAACCCTGCTGATCGACGAAGTCGAAGCACTGTGGTCTGCGATCGACAAGCGCGACGATTGGGCTCCCTTGAATGACAAGATCGCCGCGATCCGCCGCATGGGCGAAGCGCACGGCCCCGCGCCCCGGCCAGCAGGTCATCTCGGCTCGGGAGAGCGTTAGATGCGCAGCATTCACGCAAAAGGCAGTGGCCAATTGCCGCAATTTGCTTCCCATTTTGAGCTTACCAGACTAACCGCCATGCGCGAAAGGGGCGATCAGGTACAATCGTGAACGTGAAGACCTACATCTCCTGCGAACCGGCAACCGGCAAAGAATTGTGGCGGGCCGAGGCGAGCGATATTGACGCCTGTGTACAGGCAGCCCGGCACGCCTGGCCCGAATGGGCATCGCGTCCGCTTGCCAACAGGATCGAGCTGCTGCGCCGATTTGCAAACGAAGTCCGCAAGGCGGGTGACGAGTTTGCCGAGTTGATCGCCCGCGAAGCCGGCAAGCCCTTGTGGGAAGCGCGCACCGAAGTAGATGCAGTCGTCAACAAGGTGGAGATTTCCGTCAACGCCTATGCTGAACGTACCGGGAAGAAAAAGCTCGACAGCGCGCTGCAGGGCACGGCTGCGGTGCGCCACAAACCGCATGGCGTAATGGTGGTTCTGGGACCTTATAACTTCCCTGCCCACCTGCCCAACGGCCATATCGTTCCAGCCTTGATCGCGGGCAATACGATCGTATTCAAGCCCAGCGAGAAAACCCCGGCGGTGGGCGAATTCCTGGTCAAATGTTTCCACCAAGCGGGCATCCCGGAAGGTGCAGTGCAACTGGCCATCGGCGGGGTCGAAGAAGGAAAGGCGCTGGTCGGGCACAAGGACATCGACGGCGTGCTGTTCACCGGATCGGTGCAGGCCGGCATTGCGATCAATCGTACGCTGGCGACCAATCCGGCCAAGATCGTGGCGCTTGAAATGGGCGGAAACAACCCGATTGTGGTGATCGATACGCCTCTGCTGAGCGATGCTGCGGTATTGATCGTCCAATCCGCCTTCACCACTGCTGGCCAGCGCTGCACCGCTGCGCGGCGGCTGATCGTGCTTGATCACCTGTTCGAACCGCTGATGCAGGAATTGCTCATGCTCACCCGGCGGTTGATCATCGGCGAACCCTTTGCCGAACCTGCCCCATTCATGGGCCCGGTGATCGACAATCCCACCGCCGAAGCGTTGCTGAACAGCTTTGTTCACCTGATCAGTCATGGCGGCAAGACGCTCCTCAACATGCGCCGGACCGATGAGAATCTGCCGTTCCTCACACCCGGTATCATTGACACTACCGACATGGCCGAACGGCCCGATGTCGAACTGTTCGGGCCATTGCTGCAAGTGATCCGGGTGAAGGATTTCGACGCCGCAATCGCCGAAGCGAACAATACGCGTTTTGGACTTTCGGCATCGTTGATCGGTGGCACGCCGCACGATTTCGATCGTTTCTGGGCCAATGTTCGCGCAGGGATCATCAACTGGAACCGCCCCACGAATGGCGCCTCATCAGCCGCGCCATTTGGCGGTGTCGGCCTGTCGGGCAACCATCGCCCGGCAGCCTATTATGCGGCGGATTACTGCGCCTATCCAGTCGCCAGCACCGAGGTGGAGCAGCCGCGCGCGAATATCGGTGTGGGACTGAAAAACCGCTGATGATCAAGGGCGCACGGAAGAAAGCGCCCCTGCACCAACTGGCACAAGAGCGCTTTCCACGGCTTGGTGGGAGCCGTGCCCAGACTGCCGTTGAAAGCAGCCTAAGTTATTGATTATCGTTGTTAATCAGCGGCAGCGCGAATTGCTGCGGTCAATCTCGCGGCCCAGGATTGCCCCGCCCACTGCGCCAAGCAGTATGCCGACCCCCTTGTCTCCGCGCCCGGCCACTTCATTGCCGATCAGGCCGCCAACTCCGGCGCCGATCAGCAGGCCGGTGGTGCCATTTTCCTTGCGGCAGTAATAGCGCCCATCGCCTCCGCGCCAGACACGCGTGTTGCGATGGACCGGCTCGCCATAGCGGCTGTAGTTCTGGTCACCCCGATAGCGATCGCCATAATAGCGGTCGTCATCGTAATCATGGCGGTGGCGGCGTTTGTATTTGCGGTCATGCTTCGCAGTGAGGTCGCCCAACGGAAGCTCGGCAGCAAACTCGTGATGCTGCATGCTTGCTTCGCGCGGCATTTCGGCCGCAGACGATGGCGTGGACAAAAACAGCGCGGCGCCAGCGGCCGCAATTACAGTGTGTTTGGTGAATGCGACACTCATCTTCCTGCTCCTTTGCTCATCCGGGAACCCTTTTGCGGGCACCGCTCGATTCGGCCTGTTCAGGTTTAAGCCTATCAACATGAACAACACGCAACCCGAATTGCAGGAAGTCATTCATGCGATGAAGCGTGGCAATCTGACGGACGAAACGTGGCTTGCCCGGAACACAGACGGCCCCTAGGGCGCTTGAGAATGACCAATCCAGACCAGCCAAGCCAGCCATCGGGGCTGCCTGCAGCTATTGCAGCCTATACGATCTGGGGCTTCCTGCCGCTGTATCTTGTTCTTGTGAGCAAAGTGCCGCCGGCCGAGTTTATCGGCTGGCGAATCATCTGGACCTTGCCGATCTGCCTGATGATCGTGCTGGTGCGCAGGCAGATCCCCGATCTCAGGGCCGCACTGGCCAACCGGCGTGCCATGCTGGTGCTGGCGGCCAGCTCGATCCTTATCGCGGTGAACTGGTTCGTCTATGTCTGGGCCATCCAGGCTGGCGAGATCTATGCCGCCAGCCTTGGGTATTACATCAATCCGCTGGTCAATGTGCTGTTGGGCACCATTCTGCTGAAAGAGCGGCTGTCGCGGCGGCAATGGATTGCTGTCTCCCTGGCGGGAGCCGGTGTAGCCGTGCTGCTGGCGGGCGCACTCACCACGCTGTGGATCAGCCTGACCCTGGCGCTTAGTTTTGGCACTTACGGACTCTTGCGCAAGCAGGTGGAGGTCGGTTCGCTGCCGGGCTTGACGATCGAGAGCGCAATCCTGCTGCCGCTGGCAAGCGGGATCGCCTTGTGGTTTGCGCAAGGCCCCTCAGGCTCCTCATTCGGCGGCGAATTGTGGCTCAGCCTGGCGATCATGCTCGGCGGCGTGGTGACGGCAGTTCCCCTGCTGCTGTTCGCAGTGGCCGCAAGGCGGATGGATTATTCGACGCTTGGGTTCATCCAGTTCCTGGCCCCGTCGATCGTCTTCATCCTGGGCTTGACCGTGTTCGACAAGCCATTGCTGCCCGCACAAATGGCCAGCTTTGCGCTGATCTGGAGCGCGATCGCGATCTTCGTTTGGGACATGGTGCAGCGGCGCGGACGAAAGCCGGTCGCGATTTAGCCAGCAATCCGCCAGCCGAGTGTCTGCCCGGCGTGGAAAGGCACTATTTCGCGCCCGGCGGCTTGCAATGTCTCAGGTACAGTCACTTCGGCGCGTTCGACCGTAATCGCATCCTCGTTCACCGGCAGGCCGTAGAACGCTGGGCCGTGCAAGGAGGCAAAGCCTTCAAACCGGTCCAGCGCACCCTCTTCGTCAAACACCGACAGATAGCTTTCGAGTGCATAGGGCGCGTTGAATATTCCCGCGCATCCGCAAGCTGCTTCCTTGGCGTGGCGCGCATGCGGGGCGCTGTCCGTGCCAAGGAAGAATTTCGGATTGCCGCTGGTAGCCGCCTTTCGCAGCGCCAGCCTGTGCACTTCGCGCTTGGCAACCGGCAGGCAGTAATTGTGCGGCTGGATTCCGCCAACAAGCATGGCATTGCGGTTAATGTGCAAATGCTGCGGGGTGATGGTGGCGCCCACATTTTCCCCGGCGGCGAGCACGAATTCCACCGCATCGCTGGTGGTGATGTGCTCGAACACCAGTTTCAGCCCCGGAAAATCACGCGTGATCCGGCGCAAATGCCGCTCGATGAACACAGCCTCACGGTCGAACACGTCGATTTCGTCATCGGTCACTTCACCGTGGACGCACAGCACGATCCCCTCGGCTTCCATCCGCGCAAGTACCGGATCGAGCTTGCTTACGTCGGTCACGCCGTTGTCCGAATTGGTTGTGGCGCCAGCCGGATAGAGCTTTGCCGCAGTGAATACGCCCTGCGCCGCACCGCGCGCCAGATCGTCCGCATCGGTATTGTCGGTGAGATAGCAGGTCATCAGCGGCGTGAACTGCACACCTTCGGGCACCGCGCTGATGATCCGCTCGCGGTAGGCTGCGGCGCTGGCAGTATCGGTTATCGGCGGGGTGAGGTTAGGCATCACGATCGCGCGGGCAAACTGCCGCGCGGTATAGGGCACCACGTCACGCATCATATCGCCATCGCGAAAATGCAGGTGCCAGTCATCAGGGCGGCGGATCGTCAGCTTGTCGGTCATCACGGCTCGCTCTAGGCCCGCATGCGCCCTCTTTCCAGTGCCGATCTCAGGGCCTAGAGGCCGCGCGATGCAAATCGGATTCCTTACCTGCCCCGGCACCATGCCCGGCTCGCCCACCCGGCGAGCGGATGCCTTCGAACATGATGTTCAGATCAATGCGATTCGTCCGGCGCTGGAAGTGCGCGGCGGCAAGCTGAGTGAGATAGACTGGCGTGCGCCGGTAGAGGCATTTGCCGGATGTAATCTGGTCCTGATTGGCACGCCGTGGGACTATCAGGATGACGAGCGGGCCTTTCTGGCAAAGCTCGATGCTCTCGAGAGCGCCGGGATACTGCTGTGTAATTCCGCCGCAACTGTGCGCTGGAATGCTCGCAAGACCTATCTGCGCGACCTGGCCGAACGCGGCGTGGCGACCATCCCCACGCTGTGGGTCGAACAGCCGAGCGCGGCCGACATTGCCAGGGCGATGGAAGAATTCGGCTGCGACGCGATTGTCGCCAAGCGGCAGGTTGGCGCCGGGGCAGAGGGGCAATCGATCCACCATCGCCAATCGCCCGATGCGGGTTGGGCCATGCACCAACCAGCGATGATCCAGCCCTATCTCCCGCAGATTGCGAGCGAGGGCGAGATGTCCTTCCTGTTCATCGACGGGAAATTCTCGCACGCGCTGGTGAAGCGCCCGGCAGCGGGCGATTACCGTGTGCAATCGCTCTATGGCGGCACTGAGGAGGCGATGGTTCCAGCCTCGCCGGATCTCGATGCCGCGCAGGCCGTGGTCGATGCCATTCCTTTCGAAACCCCGCTCTATGCCCGCATCGACATGGTGCGCGGCGAGGATGGCGCGCTGCTGCTTATGGAAGCTGAGTTGATCGAACCCTATCTCTATCCCAGACAAGGCCCCGAACTGGGGCCAATGCTGGCCGAGGCCATTGCGAGAAGGATAGGGAACAAGTGAGCGCAACACACCTTTCCAAGCGTGCCGTAATCCGCCTCTCCGCAGAGGACGAGAGTAAGGATGCATTCGCTTTCCTGCAGGGGCTCGTCACCAATGACGTGACGGGCGATCTGCCCGCCTATGCCGCGCTGCTGAGCGCACAAGGCAAGACGATGTTCGATTTCATCGTCTGGCGCGATGGCGGGGATGCGCTGATCGACTGCGAGGCTGAACTGGCTGACGAACTGGTCAAGCGCCTTTCCCTTTACCGGCTGCGCCGCAAGATCGGGATCGCGAAGGACGAGGCGCTGGCGGTGCACTGGAGCGCGCAGGAAGCCCCAGGATCAGTACCAGATCCACGCCTCGCGGCGTTGGGTTGGCGCTGGATTGCGCCCGCAAGCGACGGCGACAAGGCTGCTGACGCAGGGTGGTTGGCGCATCGGCTGGCGCTGGGCGTGCCAGAGGGGCGTGCCGAACTGGGCGACATCCTGTGGCTGGAGACAAACGCGGTCGAACTTCACGGCGTCAGTTTCGGTAAAGGCTGTTACATCGGGCAGGAGAATACTGCGCGCATGAACTGGCGGCAGAAGGTCAACCGCCGCCTGATCGTCGTGCCGCTTGGCCGATCAGACGAAAAGCGGCGTAAGGCCGCCTATCCTGACATCGGCTTTGCCGTCGATCATATGCGGGTAGAAAGCATCGATCGCGATATGGCGCCGGAATGGATGAAGGCGGCGATCAGCCCGGCTGATTGATCGCCTCCAGGGAACGCTCGAGCATGAGCTGTGCCCGGTCGCGCGCCGCCGTTTCGGGTAAGCCGAGCGAACGCGCCAAAGCCGAGCCGATCAACGCATCGCCCATCGCCATAAGCACCAGGGCCAGTGTCTCTTCGCGCAGCCGCCTGACCTCAATGATTGCGTCGGGTTCATCTGGCGCGATGTCATCGACAAGTTGGTGGATGGTCTCGACAATCGGGCTCAGCGCGTCCTCATTGCCGGTCAGGATCATCCAGCTCGCAAGCGCGCCCGCACCTTCCTTGTCAAAGGCGTCGAAGGCGAGGTCGACCACTTCGCGCGGCGCCCCCAAGCCAGCACGGCTGGCGCGGACAGCCTCCTTGATGGTTTCGCAAACAGTTTCCGCCAGGTGTCGCGCCAGCTCCTTTTGCAGCCCGGATGCTGATCCGAAATGGTGCAAGAGATTCGCGTGAGTGCGCCCGATACGCCCGGCCACAGCTTTCAATGTGACCGATTGCGGGCCGGCTTCAATAAGTAATGCGCGCGCCGCCTGAAGCGCCGAACTTCTGGATTCCTGTGGGGTTAAACGTTTGCGACTTGTCATTATTTGTTAAGCCTAATAGATTCTTGCCCAATGGCCGAGCAAACTTCCTTTGACCTAGAACGCTCCGATGCGGGCGGCAAGAGCGCCGAGGGCGGTATCACCGCTCGCGCCAGCGCCACCCCTGCAGAGCACGAACTGATCGTGCGTGACCGGCGGTTTGACCGCCAGGCGATGGTCCCGCGTTGGTGGCATTCGAATGATCCGGTCGCCACAGCGTGGTATAATTCGGTATCAGCCAGCCTGCCGCGGGGCGAGGCCTTCTTCATCGATACTCTGCGCGATTTTCGCGAGGGGTTGCCGCCCAAGCTGGCGCGCGAGATCAAGGCATTCATAAGCCAGGAAATCAACCACACACGCGAACATGTCGCGTTCAACCGGCTGGTTTCCGATCACGGCTATAATGTCGAAAGCATTGATCAGGGCATCCAGGTGATGCTTGCCTTGACCGAGGGGCGCCCCAAGGAATTCAATCTTGCCATCACCATTGCGCTGGAGCATTTCGCCGCGATCATCAGCCGCCAATTGCTCCGGCATCCCGAATACCTTGACGGGGCAGACCCGGTCGCAGCCGATATCTGGCGCTGGCACGCAACCGAAGAGATCGAGCACAAGGGGCTGGTCTACGATATCTGGCTCCACGCGACCCGTGACTGGAGCGCATGGAAGCGTTACAAGACCCGCGCTCTCATCGCTGCGCTGATTACAAGGAAGTATTTCGGCAACCGGATTCGCGATGCGATCGGATTGCTGGAGCAGGATGGTTTTTCGCGCCGTAAGGCCAAGTGGAAACTTTATGCTTTCCTGTGGTGGAAACCGGGCATGATGCGGCGGATGTTCTTCCAGTGGGCCACGATCCTGACGCCCCGTTTCCATCCCTGGAAACATGACGATCGCGCGCTGATCGCCAAGTCCGAAAGCCCCTATTCCGACGCAGTTATGCCGGCTGAATAGGCGGCCGACCGCACAACGCCTGGGATTGTACCAGGCGGAAACCGTGGCGGCGCCTTATTGACATTTCTGTAAGTAGTGGCTATTGACACTGATGTCAGTAACGCATTCATGGAGCCACCCGATGAACGCACCCGCCAGGATCGCTCTCGATACCTCTGTAAAATCCAATCCGACCCCCACCGATCTTGAAATTACCGTACGTGACGAACGGTTCAACCGCGGCACCACGCCGCGCCGCTGGTGGGCGGGCGAGCCCTTCGGTACCGCCTGGCACAATGCCTTGTCGGCCACATTCCCGCGCGGTGAAGCCTTCTTCATCGAAGCCGTAAAGGCACATCGCGAAGGCGCATCGCCCAAGCTAGAGGGTGAAATCCGTGCCTTCGTGAAGCAGGAAATCAACCACACGCGCGAGCACATCGCCTTCAATCGCCTGGCTGAAGACCACGGCTATGACATCAAGAAGATCGACAAGCGCGTGGAAGAAATGCTGGCCATGACCAAGGGCCGGCCAGAGATTCTCAACCTTGCCGCGACCATGGCGCTGGAACACTATACCGCCATGATGGCGCATGAGTTCCTGAAGAATCCCAAACATTTCGCCAAGGCCGACCCGGAAGTGCGCAAGATGTGGCGCTGGCACGCGACTGAGGAACTCGAGCACAAGGGTGTTGCCTATGACACCTGGAACCATGCCACTCGCGGCTGGACTCCCTATCGGCGCTGGAAGGTGCGCAGCCTGATGATGCTGGTGGTAACCGGCCGCTTTTTCAGGAACCGCTGGGAAGATTCGATGAACCTCCTGGCGCAGGATGGCATCACCGGCTGGAAGGCGCGCTGGGGCCTGTTCAAATATCTCGCCTTTACGCCGGGTGTGGTGCGGCGGATCTTCCCCGCGTGGCTGGCCTATTTCAAGCCCGGCTTCCACCCGTGGGATCACGACGATCGCTATTTAATCAACATTTACGAAGGCGAATTCGAAGACGCGCTGATGCAGCCCGCCGAGTAGGTTCTCCCTCTTCTCAAAAGCGAAACCCCGGCGCCGCAAGGCACCGGGGTTTTATTTTGCTGCGCGTCCTAAGGAATCAGGCGGCGTGCTGGATAACTGCCTCCCGCGCGGCCAGATCGATCGCATACTCGGCAGCAAGCGCCTCTTCGCCCCGGCCGCAACTGAAACGCTTCACAACCATTCCGGTTGGCAAGAAACCCAGCTTTGCCAGCACCCGGCCTGACGCAGGATTGTCCAGAAAATGGCTGGCGACCAAGCGCGAATGCCCCAGAATCCCGGCGATCTCAAGCACGCCGCGCCCCGCCTCGGTGGCATAGCCCTGCCCCCAATGCTGGCGCGCGATCCAGTACCCCAGTTCTACTTCGCCCGCATGCGCATCTATGCCGATGCAACCCACAAGCGCGGCATCGCGCGCACGGGTGATGAGGAACCGCGGGTAGAAGGGAGCGATGGGCTGCTCGATGAAGTCACGCGCATCATCGGGCTTATAGGGCCACGGCGCGCGCGCCAGGTTCCGCACAACGCCTTCATCGGCGATTCCCGAATGGATCGCCTGCCAATCTTCCGGCCAGGCGGGCCGCAACAGCAACCGCTCGGTGCAATGGAACATTTTCCTTCTCCTCATCGCCCCGCTAACGCCCAGATAGGCGCCTCGCGTGACATCTGCGTTGCGGCGAAAGCTGTTTTCGCCAGCTTGTCAGAGGGAGAAACGACAAGAGGGAGTGGGCCCCCTGATTTAACGGGTTGGCCCATCTCCCTCTTTGGTTGCCGCGTTACCGGCTGGGACCGTCCCGTTTGGACGATCCCTTTAACGAATCGTCCGGTTATTCAGCTGCCTCGGCAATCATGTCTACCGACACGAATTTGCGACCGAGCTTGCCCTGATGGAATCGGACAACGCCGTTCTCGAGCGCAAACAGGGTATGGTCCCTGCCCATGCCCACGTTGGTGCCCGGATAGAATTTGGTGCCGCGTTGGCGCACAATGATGTTGCCGCCGACCACTTCCTGGCCGCCGAACTTCTTTACACCAAGGCGACGGCCGACTGAGTCGCGACCGTTACGCGATGAACCGCCTGCTTTCTTATGTGCCATTGTGCGTAATCCTTACTTCTTGGCCGCCGGCTTTTTGGCGGGCGCCTTCTTAGCAGCCGGCTTCTTGGCTGGCACTTCCTTTTTGGGCGCAGCTTCCTTTTTGGGAGCAGCTTCCTTTTTGGGAGCAGCTTCCTTCTTTGGAGCAGCTTCCTTCTTGGGAGCAGTCGCCTTGGCCGCAGTCGCTCCGGTTTTCTTCGGCGCGTCCTGCTTGGCTTCGGTTTCACCCTTGGTTGCGCCCTTGGCGGGAGCTTCCTTCTTCGGAGCAGCTTCCTTCTTGGGAGCAGCTTCCTTCTTCGGAGCTGCCGCCTTGCCTTCGCCCACATCGGTGATGCGCAGTAAGGTCATCTGCTGGCGATGGCCGTTCTTGCGGCGATAATTATGGCGGCGGCGCTTCTTGAAAACGAGCACCTTCTCGCTCTTCGCCTGGGCGATGATTTCCGCCGAGACCGACACCTTCGAGGCGTCAGCCAGCTTGTCGCCGTCGCCCGCGAGCAGAACATCGCCCAGCGTCACGGTGTCGCCGGCTTCGCCAGCGAGCTTTTCGACTGCAATCTTGTCTCCGGCGGCAACCCGATATTGTTTGCCGCCCGTGCGCACTACTGCGAACATGGTGGTAATACTCTCAATCTAAAGCTGTGCCTCTCCGCAATGAAAGAGGCGCACCCGACAACCCACCAGATGGTGGCGCCGGAAAGATGCGTGCCGTTAAGGGAAAGGCTGTGCCAAGTCAACGGGAGATCGCCGCTTTTTCTGGTGCTGCCTGTTGGCATCGCAGCAGGTGGCATGGCCCGAAAGCCATGCTATGCTTGCTGCCTATGACAATAGCGTATTTCCCAAGCTTGGCGACCCTTGCCGTTTTCGGCGCCCTTTCAGCCGCCTGTGCAGATAATTCGGGCCGTTATCCAACTCTTTCGGCGCGCGATTTCGATCGTGTCCAGGGCCAATTCGAAGCCAGCAGTTCAGAGCGGCAGGTTCTGCTGCCCGAGCCGATGTCGCTGAGCGAGGTAGCGCAATTGCGCGAGGCAATCGCAGTGGTCCGCACGCGGCACTCGCGCTTTCTGACGCAGGCTGAGACGGCCCGGGGGCTGGTGCATGCCGCGAGAGGAACGGGGCCGGAGGAGAAGAACTGGTCGCTTGCCCTGGTCGCGATTGCAGAGCTCGATTCGCAAGCAGGGGCTACCACTGGCCTGTTGGCTGACCTCGACAAGCTCTACACCGCTGCTTCGCTGGAATTCCACGAACGTGAACAGATTTCAGCGGCACAGACGGAAGCGGCTGCGTTGGTCGAGGCTGAGAATCAGATTATTCATGCATTGGCGGCTCAGCTCGGTACACCACCCCGGTCGCCTGCCCCGCAAGATTAGCGCGGGGCCGACGAATCGACCCCGCGCGCTGCCAGTTCACGTCCGGGAAGGACAGGGACTAGGGTCAGGACCCTAGATAGTTGCGGCTATCGTCACCACCGCAAGTCCCCATAGGAAGACCAGAACTGGCAGAATCAAGACTTGTGTCGCTGCATCACGCGGTTTGAGACGCCCGGTGTGGGTCATGATCCCGCGGCCTGCAAAATTATCGAGATCAAGCGCGCGTTGCTTATGCTCGGGCTTCATCCAGGCCCAGATCGCCGGAATGCCGAAACCGGCAATTGTGATGAAACCGATGATCACCATCGGAATGATCAAGCCGGGATTGCCGAAAGCCATCGCTGTGACGGCGAGGAACCCGAGATAGCAGGCCACAGTCACGCCATAAAGCGCCGCAGGCAGCTGGAATGTGCGATCTACAGAGGTAGGAATCCGTCCCTGCACCGGAGCAGCGACGATTCGCGCTTTTTCACCAATCAGTTCAGGGGCAATGAGTTTCGACATGACGACATCTCCTTCCGCTGAAGGGGGGCATGCCGCAGCTGAGATCCGACCGCCTTGACCTAGGTCAAAACCACCGGACTATTCGCCCCAACGCGCGAGATCGGCATAGTCATCGGCGCGCGGCTCGATCCAGTGCCAGCCATCCGCGCGCTTTTCCCGCTTCCAGAACCATGCCGCGCTCTTGAGGTGATCCATGCAGAAATCGACCGTGTCGATCGCATCGCGCCGGTGCCGCGCTGCCGCAGAAACACACACGATCGGCTCGCCCGGATGCATCTGCCCGACCCTGTGGACCATCAACAGACCCATCAGCTTGAAGCGCGCGAATGCACGATCAGCCAGTTCCTGCATGCCTTGCAAGGTCAGCGGTTCATAATGCGTCAGCTCAAGCGCTTCGACACCTTCATCAAGGCGCACTTCTCCAACAAAGGTACAAACACCGCCCAGCCCGGGATTGGCATTGGTGAACGGCCCGATCAACGCGCCGGGATAAAACGGTTCGGTAAGAAGCCGAATATCACGCATGGGAAGTTTCAACCTCCGCTTACGGGCGGAAGCAGCGCTACCTCCTCACCGTCCTGCGCATTGAGCGCGGTCTTGTCAGCCAGCACCTTGCCCGCGCAGGCAACATTGACCCGCTCCCCGCTCAACTGTCCGGCTACATCGGGCCCGACTGCATCGAGCAGGCCCGCCCAGTCGAGCGGCGCAGAAACCTGACGCTCGGCCTCGCCCGCCAGATCGCGCAAGGGCCCAAGGAAAAGGATCGTTACTGCCATCACTAGCCTCCCGTCATCGACATGTGGCGCGGCTGTGCCGGCGCAACACCGCGGCGCGAGATATCGAAATGATGCCGTTCCGGCTTGATCCGCATGGCTTCATCGAGCGCGGCCTGAAGGTTCGCTTCGGGCTCTTCGGAACGCAGCGCCGCACGTAGATCGACCCGCTCTCCGCCTCCGAGGCACGGATAGAGCTGCCCGGTGGCGGTCACCCGCAGCCGATTGCAGCCAGCGCAGAAATTGTTCGTGAGCGGGGTAATCATGCCCAGCCGCCCCCCGGTTTCCCTCACCCGATCGTATCGCGCCGGGCCGCCGGTAGTGTCTCCAAGCGGAGTGAGCGTCCAACGCTGCTCCAGCCTTGCCCGCACTTCGCTGAGTGGCAGGAAATGATCGACCCGGTCTTGCTCGACCTCGCCCAGCGGCATCACTTCGATCAGCGTCAGGTCAAACCCTTCACCATGCGCCCATGCGACCAGATCGGGGATTTCTTCCTGATTGCTGCCCTTGAGCGCCACGGTGTTGATCTTGACCTTGAGGCCCGCCGCCTTCGCTGCCGCGACCCCCTCCAGCACCTGCGGCAATGCGTCGCGCCGCGACAGCGCCTCAAAGCGCGCACGGTCACGCGTATCGAGCGAGATATTGACCCGCCGCACGCCTGCGCGCGCCAGCTCGTCCGCGTGCAGCGCCAGCCGTGTGGCGTTTGTAGTGAGCGCAAGCTCGTCCAACCCATCCCCCAGCTTGCGGCCCAACGCGCGGAACAGGTCGATGATGTCGCGCCGCACCAGCGGCTCGCCGCCGGTCACACGGATCTTCCTCACTCCGCGGGCGATAAAGCCGAGCGAGAGCTGGAACAGCTCCTCCAGGCTCAGCACATCCTTGCGCGGCAGGAAGGTCATCCGCTCAGGCATGCAATAGGAGCAGCGCAGGTCACAGCGATCGGTCACCGACAGGCGCAGATAGCTGATCTGGCGCTGGAAGCTATCGACCAGCGGTTTTGCCCCGGGGGCGGGTAGAAGAACGTCACGCACTCTAGTCATGCAGCGCAAGATACTGGCCGGTGATGCCCGGCGCAGCCCCCAAATATGCCAGCATCGCGTCCACTGCTCCGGCTTCACCGCCGCCAAGCAGATTGACTCGCTTGGGTGCATATTTCCGGCCCAGATCGCGCGCCATCGCCCGGCGCCAATCGTCATGGTCGCTGGGCGCGGCAGGCAGGACTATCACCAGGGATTCCGCATCGCCGCCCAACACCCTGTGCGCTTTCTCAACACATTCGCGGTGAAAGGCCGACGCAGCATCGAGCGGGCTTTCCGGCAGGCTGTCGATCCGCAACTCTGCCTGCATCGCGCTATTTCCGCTCGCGGTGCAGTGTGATGCCGATCTTTTCATTCGCTTCGGCAATCGCCAGCTTGACGATCTTTACCGTGACCGCTTCCACGCGCGCATCCTGCACGAACAGCGTCTCGCAAATGTGATCCGCTACTGCTTCGATCAGCTTGAAATGCACGCCTTGCGGCAAGGCATCCGAAGCAGCAAATTTGAGGTCCATGTAGTTCTTGCTCGCCTCAAGCGGCGTATCAGGATCGTAACGATCGGCAATTGCCAGACGTGCCTGGATTGTTATCCGCAGCGGCTGCGGCTTGCCGGTCTCTTCCGAATAGATGCCGGTAAGGACATCATGTTCAAAATCGGCAACTTCGAGAATAAGCGAATCGGTCATGCCCCGCGCCTTACTCCGAATTGCTCCAGCGTGCGAAAATCGCCGTGGGGAGCAGACGCCCTCCCTCGCCAACTTCCTGCACCGCCAGATCGCCATGCTCGACCGTGCCCGGCAGGTCGGAAAACAGCTCATCGACCAATCCCGCCAGCGCCAGGCTGCTCATCCGAACAGCATAAACGGTGAGGAAAAGAAAGCGGCTCCGCTCATCGAGCAGCTTGCGGCAATCGGCGAGGAGCGCTGGCAGGTCTTCCTCCAGCCGCCAGGTTTCGCTTTTCGGCCCGCGCCCGAATTTGGGCGGGTCGAGGATAATCCCGTCATAGCGGCTGCCGCGCCGCACTTCGCGCGCGGCGAATTTTGCGGCGTCATCCACCAGCCAGCGGATTGGCCGGTCTTCCATGCGCGACAGCACAGCATTGTCACGCGCTTGCGCCACCGACTTCTTGGAGGCGTCAACATGGGTTACCCGGCCATGACGGCTGAGAGCCAGCGAGCCAACGCCGGTATAACCGAACAGGTTGAGCGTTTCGTATCCTCCCCGAGACGGGGAGGTGTCATCGCCCTGCGATGACGGAGGGGATTTGCCTAGCCGCGA
>LOET01000127.1 GCA_001515985.1 Sphingomonadales bacterium BRH_c3
CGGCCAGGCCTTCCTGCTCTTCGTCGGACAGCCCGCCGCCGGCCAGCACAGCCATGGCCATCGGCATCATGATCAGCGCGGTCGAGGTATTGGAAATCAGCATCGAAAGCAGTGCGGCGCTGATCATGAAGGCCAGCAGAAGCCGCGCCTGCCCGCCGCCCGTGCCAACCATGCGCAGGATGGCAAGGCTCAGCCGCTTGTGCAGCCCCGTCCGCTCGATTGCCAGCGCCAGAAATGCGCCGCCCAGGATCAGGAACAGGATCGGCGAATAATAGCTCGAGGCGACCTGGCCCGCGCTGCCCACGCCGCTGAACGGCAGCACCACGAAGGGCAGCAGCGCGGTGACGGTGAGCGGGACGGCCTCGGTCATCCACCAGGCCGCCATCCACACCACCAGCCCGGCAACCAGCCAGGCCTCGCCGCTCATGCCGGTGGGCGGGGTGATGAGTGCGGTGAGGGTAAAGGCCAAGGGGCCGAGAACAAGGCCAATCTTGCGGGCTGTCATGTCCTGCCGGCCCCCCTTGCGCCAGTGGCGGCGCTTTACTTCGGTGCCAGCACCATCAGCATCTGGCGCCCTTCAAGCCGCGGGAAGGCCTCGACCTTGGCGATTTCTGCCACATCGTCCTGCACCCGCTTCAGCAGGTTCATGCCCAGTTCCTGGTGCGCCATTTCGCGCCCGCGGAAGCGCAAGGTCAATTTCACCTTGTCGCCGTTTTCGAGGAACTTGCTCACATTGCGCATCTTCACGTCATAATCATGCGTGTCGATATTGGGACGCATCTTGATCTCCTTGATCTCTTGCGTCTTCTGGGTCTTGCGCGCTGCATTGGCTTTCTTCTGCGCCTCGTAGCGGTATTTGCCGACATCGAGGAACTTGGCCACCGGCGGGTCCGCATTGGGGGAAACTTCAACCAGGTTCAGACCCAGTTCGTTGGCCTGCTCCATAGCTTCCTTCGTGTACATGACTCCGAGGTTTTCTCCCTCGTGGTCGATTACACGCACTTTGTCGGACTGGATGAATTCATCGTAGCGAGGGCCGCTTTTTACGGGCGGGGCCATCGAACGCCGGGGTGGACGGGCTATGTGGGTTCTCCTGTAGTAGCCGTGATTCTGTGTGGGTGGCTATGTAGGGACAAACGCTGGCGAACGCTAGGCCGTAAACTCACACACAGGACGCATGAGGCACCCAAATGGCAAACAAATCGGGCCGAATGGCGCGCCTGGAAGGCTGATTGCCTTTTTCAGCGTCATTCGGCTTGAGATGAAAGCCATTTGGGCGTCCCGTAGGGATTTGGTCAAAATGGCTCGCTGCTGCGTCGGGTTGAATTGAAATATTGACATATTCCCGCTCCACCCCTCCTTGCAGCAAACCATTTTGCCTCAAACCTCAAATGTCCTGTGTGTGAGTTTACGGCCTAGGGGTTAGGCAGCCTCGCGCCAAAGCGGCAATTGCACCAGCTTTCCTTTTGCGGAAAGCACGGCGTCGATCCGGCTCGCGGGGCTCAGCGCGGCGCGGATTTCCGCGGCGCCTGCATCCATGCCGCCAGTAAGCGCACCAAAGGCCGGCAGGATCATCCGGTCAGCGCCCATCGCCCCCCGGCTCAGCACCCCGCATGGCCGGCTGATATGCCGCTCGCGCAGTTTCAGGCGCAGCTTGGGGTGGAAATGGCCGGACAGTTCGGGCCGTGTTTCGCCCGCCTGTGCGATATGGCGCAGCACGATTCCGCCGATTTCCAGCTCTTCGGCCAGCGCGCCGCCAAAGCCCCGCTGCATCTTTTCATCATGATTGCCGGTGATCCATATCCAGTCGAGCGCGCGGGTCAGCGCCTCAAGCATGCCGCAGGCGTAAGGATCGAGCCGCTGCGCGCCGGCATCGTCATGGAAATTGTCGCCCAGCGTGATTACCCGCCGCGCGCCCGTCTGCTTTACGGCATCGGCCACCCGCTCCAGCGTTTCGCGGCTGTCATAGGGCGGCAGCATCGATCCGCGCTCGGCGTACCAGCTGGCCTTTTCCAGATGCAGATCGGCCACCAGCAGCGCCCGCTCGCGCACCCAGTAAAGCGCGCGCCCCTCGGTCAGCAGCATTTCCTGCCCGGCCAATTCCAGCGGTGCGAACGAAACGGGAACCATCGCTCTCCCTTGCCGCGACTCACAGGCTTTGGCAAGGGGGAGGCATGAGTGATTGGACAGCCCAGACCACCCGCGCACAGCAATGGTTCGAAAGCCTGCGTGACCAGATTTGCGCCGCCTTCGAGGAAATCGAGCGCGAGGCCGGTTCGGATGCGAGCTTTGCCTATACCCCGTGGCAGCGCGAGGAAGAGGGCAATCCCGATCCCGGCGGCGGGGTGCAGGGTTTGATGAAGGGCAAGGTGTTCGAAAAGGTCGGCGTCAATGTTTCGACCGTGCGCGGCAATTTCGCACCAGAATTTGCCGCTTCGATCAATGGCGCTTCGGCTGAAAGCCCCGGCTTCACCGCTACCGGCATCAGCCTGGTGGCGCATATGGCCAATCCGCACGTGCCCGCCGTCCACATGAACACGCGCTTCCTCACTACCCAGGCGGCCTGGTTCGGGGGCGGGGCGGACCTCAATCCGCCGATCCCCTATGACGAGGATACGGCGGATTTCCACGCGCGTTTCCGCGCCGCCTGCATGGCGCACAATCCCACCTATTACGAACGCTTCAGGAAGTGGGCTGACGATTATTTCTTCATTCCGCACCGGGGAGTGCATCGCGGCGTGGGCGGGATTTTCTACGACCACCTCGAATGCACCGATGACGCGGCGTTCGAGCGCAATTTCGCCTTTACCCAGGATGTGGGCAAGGCCTTCCTCGATATTTTCCCGCAGCTGGTGCGCCGCCGGATGGGGAGCGAATTCAGCGAAGCCGAAAAGCGCCAGCAGCTCGAATGGCGCGGGCGCTATGCCGAGTTTAACCTGGTTTATGACCGGGGCACGCTGTTCGGGCTCAAGACCGGCGGCAATATTGACGCCATCCTGATGAGCCTGCCGCCCGAAGCGGTGTGGAGCTGAAGCCGCCACCCTAACATGCCCAAGGAAATGACATGAGATCGATCTTGAAGCTGGCCGCGCTGCCGGCGCTATTGCTGCTGGCCGGGTGTGTGCCGCCGGATACGGTCCAGCCGCCGCGCATGATTGCGCCGGTGCTGACCACGTCCGATGCGGTGGACACATCGAGCTATGCGCAGCCGCAAGAAGCGCGGGTAGCGCATGTTGCGCTCGACCTGGAGCTGGACTTTGCGCAGCAATCGGTGCGCGGAACGGCGACGCTCGACCTTTCCGTCCCTGGCAAGGCCGGGGAACTCGTGCTCGACAGCGACGGGCTGCTGATCGATCGGATTACCGACGCCTCAGGGCGCAAGCTGGCTTGGCGGCTGGGCGAAGCGCAGGGAGAGAAGGGCGCGCCGCTGATCGTGGATCTGGGCCATACGCCGCGCGTCATCATCCACTATGCCGCCAATCCGCAGGCGTCCGCGCTGCAATGGCTCAGCCCCGAACAGACGGCGGGCAAGCAGCACAAGTTCCTGTTCAGCCAGGGGCAGGCGATCCTCAACCGCAGCTGGATTCCGACGCAGGACAGCCCCGGCATCCGCCAGACCTGGGAGGCGCGGATCGTCGCTCCCAAGCCGCTCGATGTGGTCATGTCGGGCATCATGCAGGGCGAGCCGGAAGATCTGGGCGATGGCAGGCGTGCCTTCCGCTTCGCGATGGACAAGCCGGTTGCGCCCTATCTGATCGCGATCGCGGCGGGTGACATCGATTTCCGCGCCATCGGCCCGCGCACCGGCGTGTGGGCGGAACCCGCCATGCTCGATGCGGCCCATGCCGAAGTGATCGAGACCGAGGCGATGGTGGAAGCCGCTGAGGCGCTATACGGCCCCTATCGCTGGGGCCGCTATGACATGATCGTGCTGCCGCCGGCCTTCCCCTATGGCGGGATGGAAAACCCGGTGATGACCTTCCTTACCCCAACCTTCATCGCGGGGGATCGCAGCCTGACCGGCCTCGTCGCGCATGAACTGGCGCACAGCTGGTCGGGCAATCTCGTCACCAATGCGGTGTGGGGCGATAGCTGGCTCAACGAAGGCGTGACCTCCTATTTCGAAAACCGCATCGTCGAGGAAATCTACGGCGCGAAACGGGCGCGGCAGGAAGTCGCGCTCGATTACATGGCGATCATGGAGACCCTGGCTGAAGTTGGCGCCGATGCCCCCGGCACCGCGCTGCACCAGCCCGACGGAACCGAAAGCGCAGGTAGTGCGATCATCTATAACAAGGGCGCGGCATTCCTGCGCACGCTGGAGCAACAGGTCGGACGCGAGCGGTTCGATGCCTGGCTGCGCCAGTGGTTCGACAAGCATGCCTTCCAGCCCGCAACCTCGGCGATGATCTACGAGGACCTGAAGCTGAACCTTGCCGGAAGCGAGGCAGAGGCCGAGCGGCTGCGCCTGCACGAATGGATTTATGCCCCTGGGCTGCCTGAAAACGTCGCCAAGCCGGATCCCGCCGCCTTTGCCGCGATCGATGCGGCAACGCTCGCTTATGCGCAGCATGGCACGATACCCGCCGGGTGGGCCGGATGGGTTTCGGCCGAGCGCCAGCGCTTCCTCCAGAACCTGCCGCAGACCCTCGCTGCTGAGGATCTGGCACGGCTCGACGCGGCGCTGGGCCTGTCGGCCAGCGGAAATAACGAGGAGCTTTTCCTGTGGCTCGATCTGGCACTCGCCAACCGTTATGAGCCTGCCGTGCCGCTGGCCGAACGGTTTCTTGCCGAAGTGGGGCGGACCAAGTTTGTCCGCCCGCTATTTGCGACGCTGATCGGTGAAGGCGACTGGGGCAGGCCGATCGCCCGCCGTATCTATGCCGGAACGCGGGCAGGTTATCACACGGTCACGCAGCGCGCGGTCGATCGTGTGATGCAGGAGGCACCGCCGCCATCCTGATGGGCCTGGAGCGCGCCGCGCTAAAGCTTCGTCATTCGGCCTCGCCGGAAGCGGCCGGTGCATAGACCCGCACCCAATCGACCAGCATGGCTATCTCGCCGGTCCTGATCTTCTCGACTGTGGCTTCGGGCACGCCGTTGTATGGCTTTGTGATGCCATTGGTCTTGAATGGGTAGGCGCCGCCGACGGCAAAATTGAGGATCAGGTGCTTGGGCGTATCGAACCGCCATTTGCCATAATGCTCCACCATCGGGCGGGTTGCGCGATAGAGCACGTGCCCATCGACCTCGAAGGTGATCTGCTCGCTGGTCCATTCAACCGCGTAAACATGCCAGTCGGTCACGTCCTCGCCCTGAGGGAAGAAGAACTTGTTCACCAGCGGGGTTTCGCCGGAATAGCCGGGGCCATGCAGAGCCACGCCGATCCAGTCCTTTTCGCCAACATATTCCATGATGTCGATTTCGCCCGTGTCAGGCCACTTGCCATTGCCCAGCAGCCACCAGGCCGGCCACACGCCTTCGGCATCGGGCATGCGGATGCGGGCTTCTGCGCGGCCATGGGTAAAGTCGAACTTGCCCTTGCTGTTCACCCGGCCGGAAATGAAGTCGGCCTTGCGATCGGGATGCGGGTCCACTCCGGGCCGGTAAAGCGGGCGCAACATCAGCACTCCGCCGTCCGCCCCCGAGATGCCGTTGACCAGGCTGAGCACCGAGGGGTCATCGACATAGGCCTGCTGCTCGTTATTGACCCAGAATTGAGGGCCCACCACGTTCCACTTTCCGCGGTCGAGCGCCTCGCCATCAAATTCGTCGGCAAAGATCAGCTGGCGGGGCTGGGCGGGCGTTTCCTGCGCGAGCGCAACCGGCGGGCTGTATGCCAGCGCGGCGGCCGTGGCAGCGAGTAAGATTGTCTGGTTGATCCGCATGGCGCCCTCTCTTTGCGCACTATTTATGAGAACGTTCACAATTAACATGTGATGCCGATTTGTCCATATCGGCCAAACCATTCGCCAGGCGCAAGTTTTTGCATTGCAATAATATGCGCTGCACCGCACATTTATAAGGCAATGCTGCGCCAGTACGAACTAGTCGAACGGGTCCTGAGCTATGACCCTGACGCCGATGAGGCGGCGCTCAACCGCGCCTATGTCTATACGGTGCAGAAACATGGCACGCAAAAGCGCGCCAGCGGCGATCCCTATTTCAGCCATCCGGTCGAAGTTGCCGGGCTGATGACCGATCTGAAGCTCGACGTGCCGACCATTATCACCGCGTTGCTGCACGACACGGTCGAGGATACGCTGGCGACGATCGAGGATATCGAAGCCAATTTCGGCGCCGATGTGGCGCGGCTGGTCGACGGGGTGACCAAGCTTTCCAAGATCGAGCAGATGGCGGAAAACGAGCGCGCGGCGGAAAACCTGCGCAAGTTCCTGCTTGCCATGTCCGAGGATATCCGCGTGCTGCTGGTCAAGCTGGCAGACCGGTTGCACAATATGCGCACGCTGCATTTCATCAAATCGCCTGACAAGCGCCAGCGCATCGCGCGCGAAACGATGGATATCTATGCCCCATTGGCAGAGCGGGTGGGCATGTATGAATACATGCGCGAGATGCAGTTGCTTGCGTTCGAGCAGCTTGAACCCGAAGCCTATGCAACGATCACCAACCGGCTGGTGGAATTGCGCAGCCAGGATGGCGGGCAGGTCGATGCGATCGCGCTCAAGATCAAGCAGGCACTGGCGGAGGCGGGCCTGCATGTCGAGGTTTCCGGGCGTGAGAAGCACCCCTATTCGATCTGGAAGAAGATGGCGGAGCGGCACGTCAGTTTCGAGCAGGTGACCGACATCATGGCCTTCCGCGTGATCTGCGAAAGCGAGGCTGACTGCTATTCCGCGATGGGCGTGCTCCACACCACCTGGCAGTTCCTGCCGGGCAAGTTCAAGGACTATATCTCCACCCCCAAATCGAATGGCTACAAATCGCTCCACACCTCGCTGATGTATGAGAATTCGATGCGGGTAGAGGTGCAGATCCGCACGCGCGCCATGCACATGACCAATGAGTTCGGGCTGGCAGCGCACTGGGCCTACAAGCAGGGTGACAGGCCCGATGGCGCGGTCGGCTGGCTGCGCGATCTGATCGAGATCGTCGATGCCAGCCACGATGCCGACGAACTGCTCGAACACACCAGGATGGCGATCTACCAGGACCGGATCTTCGCCTTCACTCCCAAGGGGGCACTGTTCCAGCTGCCCAAGGGCGCGACCCCGGTCGATTTCGCCTTTGCCGTGCACACCGATCTTGGCGCGCAGGCAGTGGGCGCGAAGATCAACGGGCGCCATATGCCGCTGCGCACCCAGCTGGCCAATGGCGACGTGGTAGAGATCATCAAGCGCAAGAATGCGGAACCGCAGCTTTCCTGGCTGGGATATGTCGTTACCGGCAAGGCGCGCGCCGCGATCCGCCGCGCGGTGCGGCTCAAGGAACGCGCCGAGATCGCGGAAATCGGTTCCAAGCTGTTCGAGGAAATCGCCACCCGCGTGCCGGCGCGGATCGGCAAGAAGGCGCGGCACGACGCAGTCGAGCGGCTGGGCCTGATGGACGAGGAAGACCTGATGTTCGCGATTGGCGCGGCCAAGCTGACCGATCGCGAGGTGATGGAGGCGCTGGTGCCGGGCTGCACCGCCGAATTCGAGGATGACGCTGACTGGACGCGGCGCGAACATGCGATTTCGATCCGCGGGCTCACTCCCGGCGTCGGCTTCCATCTGGCAGAATGTTGCCACCCGGTGCCGGGTGATCGGATCGTGGGCCTGCGAAAGAAGGGCGAAGCGGTGGAAGTCCACGCGATCGGCTGTTTCGAACTTGCCAATGGCATCGATGCCGACTGGCTCGATCTGAGCTGGGGCAAGCGTTCGCAGGGGGCGGTCGGGCGGCTGCGCGTCACGCTGTATGACCGGCCCGGCACGCTGGCCGAGATGGCAGGAATATTTGCGCAGAACCACGTGAATGTGAAGCGGCTCGATCAGGTCGAGACCGATCACCCGTTCACCACTTACGAGATTGACAATGAGGTGCAGGACCTGGCGCACCTTACCCGCGTGCTCAGCGCATTGCGCGCGAGCGACGCGGTGGCACAGGCCGAAAGAATATAACCGGAGCGGATTTGATGGCTGTAATCGGGATCGACCATGTCCAGCTCGCCATCCCCGCCGGGGGTGAGGATAAGGCGCGGGCCTTCTTCAACGGACTGCTCGGCATGCGCGAAGTGCCCAAGCCCGCCAATCTTTCGGTCAGCGGATGCTGGTTCGAATGCGGCGGAGTGAACTTGCATATCGGGATCGATCCGGAATTTCGCCCGGCAAGGAAGGCGCATCCCGCTCTGCTGGTGGATGATCTGGCAGGGCTGCGTCAGCGGCTGGAGGCAGCGGGGGTAACGACCCGCGATGACAAGCCGGTCGAAGGCTATGCTCGCTTCTTCGCCGAGGATCCCTTCGGCAACCGGATCGAGCTGATGCAGAAAGTCTAGATCAGCTCCAGTTCAAGCCTTACCTCATCGCCCTCTGCCAGATCCTCTGCGCGCATCACTTTCTTGCTGACCAGCAGCACCCATTCGCGTTCTTGTGGCCCTACCGCTTCGCTACTTGAGGGCGCGGACTTGTTCTGCGGAAACACTGACGTTTTCCATTGCGTCTCGCCGATCCGTGCGATGACCTTGACCGATCCGAAGCCGCGCTGGCGCCCGTATTCCAGCCGGTGCAGCCGCGCGTGCATCGCGATCGCATCTGCTGTCTCGCCAGTGATTACAACCAGGTGATAGGTGCCGCGATCGCCCCGCCAGCAGGTGAGCGGCACAGTCGCCTCTACCATGTCTGTCATTGCGAGGAGCGAAGCGACGAAGCAATCCAGGGACCGGCCATGGATTGCCGCGCGACCTTCGGTCGCTCGCAATGACGAGAGGCGTTCATTCAGAGACGACCCGGCGCACCGGCACCGGTATATTGCAGATGTCTGCACCGCCTGCGGGCACGATGAAGAAGGCATCGCGGCGATTGGCGCGCGCCGCGGCATAACGCGCAAAGCTCTCGCTTTCGGTGTTGAGATATTCGAATGTCGGCTGGGGAAACTGGGCGATGTCGCTTGCCACGCGAACGCTCAGAATTGGCGTGCGCTTGTCCTTCTCGAAATCGGCGTAGAAACCCAGTTCGCCCTTGCCGCGCGGGAGCGAGGAGAGGTGCTCCATCCCCTCGATCACGCGGCCCACCAGCGCAATGTTGCGGTCCAGATGGCGCGGCGCATGGCCGATCACCGTGTAAAGCTCCGCGCCGCTGCCGGTGTCCGGCGAATAATTCCGTCCCACGCCGACCATGCCGTAACAGTGGACGGGCCATGCCTCGTAATCCCTCGTATGAACTGTTTTGATTTCGGCACCGACGGGCCATCCCTCAATGAATGTTGTCCAGCCTGCATACGGATCTGGCATTCGGGAGCGCTTAAGAAGGTCATCACCGATGATATTTGTTTTGTAATCCGACTCTCCCATCACCTTCAGCCCTTCCGGCAGCGGCTTCACCGCCCCCGTCGCTTCCGGGTTGTCGTAATTGGGGTCCCCCCATTGGACGACGTAATTGTCCTGCACCCGGTTGACCGAAATCCCGTCATACCAGCCGCTGCGCGCAAACAGGCGGATATTGTGCACCCAGCCTTGCGAAAACGGCGGGGGCATCAGCTGGATCACCACCTGCCGCGCGTTGCCATCGGCATCGGGCGCCAGCGTCATCACCAGCAGATCCTCCGGCGCGATGCGCACCCATTCATCGGGTGCCGCTGCGGCAACGATCTCGTTGGGGGAGGGGGCGGTGGCGGCCTGCTCCTGCGCATGGGCAGGAATAGCAAGGGCGAGTGCGGCAAGGCCGGTGAGAATGGTCTTCATGACACGCAACTTGCCACCGGGCGCGGACAAGCGAAAGCCCCTTTCCACGCGTTTTCGGGGGCGGAAAGGGGCTCCGCGAGCGGTGTTCGCAGGGAATGCCGATCCGCGCAGCACCGCAGCGAGTCGCCATATACCACATCAACCCGCCTTGCGCAGTACTTCCCGAGCCGCTAGGGGCGCTGCCTTGTCTGATCGGGGCTTGTACGATCAGGCATGCGGAGCGGTGGCCGAGTGGTCGAAGGCGCACGCCTGGAAAGTGTGTATAGGGCAACCCCCTATCGTGGGTTCGAATCCCACCCGCTCCGCCACCTAGGCTAAGTCTTTGAAATATTTGGAGAAATGGCCTCAAGAACGGCGCGGTTCCGCGCCATTTTGCACTCCAGACGGTACCTAGAGAACGAGTTCGAAGGTAATGTCAAAAGAATAGCGGGTCAGTGACCAGGTTGCTACCCGGAGCGGATGAGCAAGCCGAAGAATCCGTTCGCCTGCTTTCATTCATCGCCCGAAGTCATCCGCATGGTCGTGATGCTTTACGTGCGGTTTCCGCTGTCGCTGCGGAACGTCGAGGACCTGCTCTTTGAGTGTGGAATTCACCATTGCCAAGAGACCGTGCGGCTGTGGTGGAACAGGTTTGGCCCGATGTTCGCGGCTGACATTTGGGGGCACCCTTTGCCAACTGGAGACAGGTTAGCGTCCGACTGACACCACCGTCAGAAGCAATTAGCACGAGCACTGAACGTCCAGAAGCCACCCACCTTTTACCATATTAGCACTTCAGCGTCCGCAATTGGGTGGAAAGCGGAAAGTCAACTTTTAGCTTGACGAGACGAGAAGGCCGAGACGGCGCAGTCAAGCGATGCGTGGTGGAAGCGCGGCACGGTCGAAAGGGTCAAGGTGTCGAATTGATAAACAACGCACTCGATCACCCGTTTGCGGACCTAAAAAGCCCTCACGATGCCAGCCTCTGCGCGGACGCGGTTGTAGCGGTTGATTTCGATCGAACTTGAATTCTTCTCACGGATGACCCGAACCTGTGGAGCCCATCCACGCCATGATAGCGCGCGCAGTGTTGCGCCAAGCGAAAGGCGCAGGAAATCCTCGCGCCGCCGCTCCGGGAATATGGCAAGCCTGCGATCTGCTTCCAAATGCTGATAGGTTGCCGAGGCGACCAGAGAGGCTCTACCTATCTCGCGCCACACACCTGCATTGATTGATCCGCTCGCGGTCGAGAAAGCCGGATCGCGAGCGGGCTGACGAGCGCCGCCAATGTTGGCCCATGCGCAAGTTCTTGTTCCGAACGCATGCTCGATCCCTGCAAAGGCGCCAAACATATCGCCGTCTTGCAGCGAGTTCTCAAGGAAGTCCTGTTGGACCAGGTTGATGCCGGTGCGGAACTGGCTCCTTTTTCCGAGCCGTCGTTGCCAATCGAAATTGATAGTAATGGCATCCACAAAACGCTCGCCGCCAAACCAGCGGCGCTGATATCCCGCCTGCAAGCGCCCCAGGCCCTTGCCAACCTTGAATTCAGGTCCAGCTGATCCAAACGCTGTCACGTCATTGAAGCGGTCTTGGCGATAGAAATCACCCGACAGCCCGCCACGAACAAGCAAGGTCGCATCATTGCCGAACTGGCGCCTGAAATATCCGTCAGCCTGGAGGGACAAACCCGTCCCGGAAGTCCGGCGTGCATCATCGTCGATCTCGAAATCTCCGATCACTGTGCCGAGTGTGTCCGAGCGTGCAGCGCGATTGACGTTGCTGTCACCCGCAAACGCCAGTTGAATCGAACCGCCCAGCGCCTTGCGATCCCGCAAAGCAGCGGAAAAGCGTTCGACGAAGCGGGCGACATCGGACGGCAGTTGTCCAGCCTGCGCTTCGCGCAATGTGCGCTGCGCGGCTTCGCTATGGCCCATTTCCGCCTGCACCCGCGCCAGCTCGATCCGGGCCCGGACAGCTCCGGGCTCGCTGTCGAGGATTTCGCGAAGCAGTGTGCCCGCAGTTACCCAATCGCGGCGTGCGATTGCCATGCCTGCCAGGCGAAAGCGCGCCTCGTTGCGGATTTTTTGATCCCGATCGCGCAACAATGCCTCGTAGATGTCGGTCGCGAGCTCGGTTTGCCCCTGTTCAAGCGCGTCCGCCGCAATGCCAAGCAATTGTTCGCCGGTTGCCTGAACTACCTTTGGGCCTGCTTGGGGCTGAGCCTGGACGTCCGATGGGTTGTACTCGGCGGGTAAAGGCATCAGCGCCAAAGCGAGTGCCAACATATCCGTCAGTTCTTCTTCCCGATCCAGATTCCCGTCAGGTTTCCATCATATCCCGACCGCGAGAACGGTGCGACAAATCGGCCGATTACTTCGTCGGCATACGGACCGGTCAAGCTGCCGTCGAACCAAGATCCCGTCAGCGTAACCCCATCCTTGCTGAACTTGCCCGAATAACGCGAACTTCCGACGGAATAGACAGTCTCGGAAAACTGGTAGATGCCGTAGTCGTAGTCGTATTCGGTGTAGAACCCGTTGGTCGAATGGACCGGATGCATCTGCCCTGAAAGGGTTCCGGCGCCAAAATCGAACAGCAGGGTTGCAGTGCCTCCAACGGTAAAGGGATCAAGGGGGGAGTTGGCGTAAATATCGGCAAGGAAGCGGGCAGTCCCGGTTCGGGGGATGGCAGCTGTCGGTGCCTCATAGCCGTAGGCGAACCAGCCATTCGCTTGGGCAAATGTCCCATCGCTGTTTTCCTTCAACGTCACCCAGTTGCCGAAATGCGAATAGGTGAAGCGATACCCTTCGCGGTGTGGAACGGTCATCCACACTTCGCCGAGCCTGGTCCCTGAAGAATTCTCAAGCCCGTGGAGGCTCGAGCTCGCAAACTGGCCGACGGTGCCGCTTAGCCCCAGCAGCTTGAGCGTCGTCTCCGATCCATCGGGCAACTTCATCTCGTAGACGCCGTTAAAGTCGTCAAACCGGATGTCGATCTTCGCGTCGGGACCGCTTGGCGAAGATGCCACGATCGAGGCGTTATCCTTCCAATCCCGTCCGTAGCCCTCGATATACCGGTTCTGGCTCAAAGTGTTGTTCTCAGATGCAGCATAGGAAACGGTTGTGGCATCCGTTCCGATCGTGAGCACTTCGGGCTTGAGCACGCTTGTTGGTGTCGGTGAAGGCGTCGGCGTGGGCGTTGGCGTTGGCGTGGGCACAGGCGGCAAGTCCGCAACTGACAGGACTGGTCCGCTCCCGCCACCTCCACAAGCTGCCAACAGCAGCGTTACCGTAGCTACCGAAGCATGAGTGGCTATCCGCGAATTCATGGCAGGGTCCTTTCGATTTGTTTCGCCCGACGCCGGATTACTCTGGCATGGATCGGTTGGAGAGGTGCCCACACACAGGAACCCGGCGCCGGACAATTGCCCGTCACTCTCCTGACGGGAATTCAATCATCTTGGGGCCGTTCCTTCGGGCGCGCTCGGCCACCCAGATGTCGGGCGCGGGCGAAGCGCTGCCCGGTCTGTTGGACGACATGAACAACTGGGTTCCGTCCCAGGAAACGGCAGGGCGCAAGTCGCCCGCTACCGAATTCAATTCCGGGATCGTATAAGCCGCTTCGAATGGTTCCGCAGTAGAGTCGCGCTCGGCGAACCAGATGTCGGGGCCGCCCTTGCCCCCGGGCCTGATAGAGTCGAATGCTATGAAAAGACCGTCTCTCGAGACCCATGGGCGATTGTTGATGCCCGCTGCATTAGGTCCGCCCGGCACTGGCACCGCAGGACCGCCAGCCACGCTTTGCAGAATCGTACCTCCTGTTCCGTCGGCATTGCGGCGCGAAAAGATTAGGACTTCCTGGCCCTGTTCGTCCTCGAAGATCGAAACCGATTCCTCGAGGCCCGGCGTAGCGAGATCGCGCCTGTAGGGCACCGCTTCCTGCCAGTCTCCGGACGTTCGCCTGCTCACCCAGAGATTTCCTTGGTCCGCGCCTTCGCTGCGCAGGAAATGTAACGTGTTGCTCCCGATGATGGTGGGGCACGCTTCGTTCGCCCCCGGCGTATTGATCGTGCTAGGCAGCTTGCGCACGCTGCCGAAGCCTTTGGAAGAATCAGTACGTTCGGCAACGAAGATGTCGGCCTGGTTGCCGTCCCGGAACGAGGTAAAGTAGAGTTCCAGCCCGTCCCGCGAAAGGCTGACGCAACCGTCGATCGACGGCGAGTTGATATTGGGAGCGGAGCCCGGCAGGCTCGCAAGGTTTACCGGCGTGCCCCATTCTTCGTAAGGTGGTGCGGCCGTCGCCGATGTAGTTGTACCCAGTGCGCAGAGTGCAAGTACCTTGCTGACTGGCCCGACGATCTTTTTGATACTCATGGCACTGTTCCCCTCCGATTTCGTCCCGCCATTGGGGCGGGAGCCATGAGTCGGAGACCAGCATTGCAAACGACTAAGTGCCATGATGGCACGGTGAGGACGGCTGATTGTTTGCTGATGTTTTGCCGATCATCCAGTAATTCGCTTGAGTGAGGCAGCTAAGCGGGAGTAACTTCTCGAAATGTCGATGCATTTGCTGCGCCTTGCGTGGACCGCTCCGATTGTAACTTTGGCCATGGCCAGCAGTGCAGTTGCAGCAAGCGAGCCCCTAGAGGATGTCGCAACAGCTGATCGAATTATCGTGACAGGCGAACGCATTTCTCGCGACATTGGCCAAACGGCATCGAGCGTTACCGTGATCGCGTCTGCTGATCTGGAGCGGATGCCTGACGTCGACCGGCTTGACCAGTTGCTTGATGCAGTACCCAATGTTGTCCTGGGATCAGGCGGACAGGGCCCGACAATTCGCGGTCAGGATACCACGGGTGTATTGCGCGATTTGCCTGCCTTCCTCGGAGGGAATCGGCCGCGCGCCACGATGGTGGTCGACGGGCGGGCCAGTTCCTATTTTGAATTTGTGTTCGGTTCGCAGCCGCTTTGGGACGTGGAACGGGTTGAGATATTCCGCAGCCCGCAAACCACAACTCAAGGTCGAAACGCGATTGCCGGCGGCATTTTCATCGAGACACGCCCCCCTGAATGGGCCTGGGGTGGCGCAATGCGTGGTATCGTCGGCAATTACGACACACGGCAATTCTCAGCGATGGCGACAGGTCCGCTCATTGACGAGCAGCTTGCGTTTCGGATCGCAGGCGATGTGAGGGGCAGCCGCACGTCGAGCGAATTGACTAGCGAAGTGCAAAATATTGATCCCAACCGCGACGAATTCGATCTCTTGCGGATCAAGCTACTGGCAAGGCCGCAAGCCCTGCCCGGCCTTACGATAGATGCATCGTTCCTTACCTCTGGTTCACAGTCCCCTCAGATCGAAGGGATCAAGCGCCCATTTGCAGAACGTCGTGATCCACGGGTCCGGTACGGTGTGTTCCGCAATTCGAGCAAAGCGATAACAATTCGCCCGCAGCTGGAATTAGGTCCCAAGGCCAATCTTTCGACTGTTTTGTCGGTCGGCTCTGCAAGGGCCCGCAGGTTCGCTCCGCCGGGACTCGGTGAGGCGGTGAATTCGATAGAGGACAGGGCGGCGGAAGTCATCTTCACGCGCAAGGACGACGTCACCTCGCTTTTGGTCGGTGTCAGCGCCAACAGGGTCAATCTGACCCAGACCATTGACCTGTCGCAGGTGGGGCTCGGCAGCGGCGCCTTCGTTGACGAGCAGGAAAGCGCAGGTGTCTTCGGCGAAATTCGCTTGAGTGTCTCGACGAAATTGGATGTGATCGCAGGCGCTCGGTACCAGACAGATCGGCAGGAACGAACTGGCGCACTGAGATCTCAGTTTGTGAGCCTTCCGCTTGTGTTCGCCCGGCGGTATTCGGCGCTCTCTCCTAAACTTTCGGTTGTATATGGAGGGCTAGAAAACCTTTCGGTTGGTTTGCTGGCGCAGCGTGCCGCAAATCCGGGAGGCACCACATTGTCGATCTCCTCTGGCAGGCTCGACACGTTCGATCAGGAACGCCTCTGGAATTATGAATTGTTCGTGCGTGGGTGGATACCTGCCGCAGGATTCAGTTTCGCCGGCAACATTTTTTACTACGATATTCACGACGGTCAGCGCTCGGTTCTCACCACGATAGGAACAACTGGCGGATCGATTTTCTTTCAGGAAATCGGCAATGTTCCGAGGAGCAGGAGTAAAGGCGGTGAGCTCCAGGCCACATGGTCTCCATCGGCTAGCCTGAAGGTCAGCGTTGCAGCCGGGTTCCTTGAAACGCGCGTGACAGAGTCACCAAGCGATCGCGATCCCTTGCTGGGCAAACAATTCCAGCGATCGCCCCGCTTTACCGGATCAGCTTCGGTAAACTGGGCGCCCGCAGAGAATGTCGGGGTGAATCTTCAATATAGCCGAAGGTCAGGCTATTTCAGCGATGACGCCAACATTGCTGCCCTGCGTATTGGCCGCGCGGAAAACCTCAATGCTCGCCTGGAATGGGATAACGGTTCGATCCGGATCTTCGGGTTTGTTCGCAATATTCTCGATAGCTTTAATCTTACCTCTCTCGCTGACAACGGAAACTTGGCGACCGCAGCTGACCCACGCGAATTTGGCATTGGTGCAGAAGCGCGATTTTGAGCTAGAAATGCCGATCAATTGCTCGAACGATCCAATGCTCCTAAACATGGTCACACGTCTGCTCGGGGGAGTGTGCAACGATGGATGAATTCGCGTCCGGAACGCATCTGATCCTCTCGAAGCGTGCCGAATTGACCATTGGCAAGGCAATCATCCGACCTTCGTTGCGTCAGATCGAAGGCCCTGGCGGCCTTGCGGATATCGAGCCGCGCGTACTGCAGGTGTTGCTCGCGCTTTACGATGCTGGCGGCGGAGTTCTCAATCGTGATGATCTGCTTGAGCAGTGCTGGGGTGGCGTAGTCGTCGGCGATGACGCTATCAATCGCACGATTGCCGAAATCAGGCGCCTAATCCGAGCTACCGAAGCGGACTTTGCTATCGAAACAATCCCGCGGGTTGGCTATCGTCTTGAAGCGGCAAACGTTGGCCACGGACCTCAACCGGCCAAGCCTATTTCCATAGATCGCAGAAATCTGATGATTGGTGGAACGGCAGCGCTGACTTTGTCAGCTGGAGGGGTGGCCTATACCCTGATAAGAAGCCGCCGCACCGAACTCGACGACTTGATCGATCGCGGTCGTGAGCTGCTCGCATCCAGCGATCCCGCGGATGCCAATCGCGCAGCCACATTGTTCAATTCGGTCATCCAGGCTGATCCCGACAGAGCCGATGCATGGGGCTGGCTTGCCCGCGCGTTGAGCGATGAGAGCAAGGCCCGCGATGCGGCGCGCCGAGCGTTGGCAGTTGACCCCAAAGAAACGAACGCGCGCGCCGTGCTGATCGTCCAGCGGCGCGATATTGACGAATGGGTTGAATGGGAAAACAGCCTGCTCCGCGTCCTTGAAGACGATCCCCACAATACATTGGCGCTCGAATATCTTGCAATGTTCTACCAGACGGTGGGCCGCTGTAAGGACAACTGGACGTATGGCGAGCTCTCGTATCGTCTCGAACCGTTTAGTTCTGACAATCTGCACCGACGCGCCTTACGGCACTGGATCTTCGGCAAGCTGGCTCAGGCCGACAAGATCGCCGATCAAGCGTTACGTTTATGGCCGCGCCACCCATATGTCTGGAACGCACGCTTGCTGATTTATGCGTTTACTGACCGGGCACCCGCAGCACTTGCCTTGCTCGATGACGTTCCCAACCGGCCACCCAACCTCACCCAGCCGAGTGTGGATTCCTGGAGGGCTGCGTTGCGGGCGATCGAAACCAGGGCTCCAGCGGATATCAAGCGTGCGGTCGACGTGTTAACTGCGGTGGCTGGTCTCGCGCACGGGCTCGCGGCCAATGCCATCATGGTATCTTCCTACCTTGGCGAACTCGACAGCGCCTATCACGCAGCCGAAGGCCTGTTTGAAAGTCGCGGACGCTTGGTCCAAAAGAGCCAGGGTGAGGGAATCAAAGACGTCTATTCAGGCGCGGCCTGGGGCCGAACGCAGTTCCTGTTCATCCCAGCCACCGCGAATTTCCGCGCCGATCCCCGTTTCCAAGGCCTGTGCGAAGCTACGGGCCATGTGGACTATTGGAGCAAGCGTGGCATCTGGCCCGATCCTTTCGTGCGTGGGTCGTTGCGCGTCATAAATTAGGCGAAGGTCAGGGTGTTCGGTCTGGGGTAGGCTAAATTAAATCTCATGCCGCCTCAAGAATCGACATTCGATTGCAAGCGTTTGTCGACAATCAGATCGCATCGCAGATTTCATCGATATCATCATCACAATTCAATGTTCGCAATAGGGTCGGTAGGCGTGGAAACCCGCGATATGGAGGGCTTCAAATCGACATCGGGCGATGAGGCCGATCTCTACGTCGCGCTCTCGCATTTCTTCAGCAAGGGAAAGCCCGAGGTTACGCGTTTCGGCCGCGACAATGCGCTGGAAACCCATGGTGCACGGGCCACCTCGCTGCACACGATGAAAGGCTTCCGCGTTGTGTTCTTCAGCATTGGTCCGCAAGAAGCTGCGAACGCCGATCCACAACTGTCATTCGGGCAAATGCCGAACCTTTTCGTTGTTACGCAAGGCAAGGGCACGCTCTACACTGATGATGGCCCGATGGTACTGGAAAGGGGCATGAGTGTGTTTGTGCCGCAGTTTGTCAAGCACGAGTTGGTTAATGACGGAGACGAACCATTAGAAGGCATCCTGATCTTGTATGGTGACAATTCCGATTTTGCATTCGGAACTTCGTTTCCTGCTTACATTCGGGACCTCCATGAATGGCACCGCAACTATCAGTTCCGCAAAGATCAGCCGACGTCAAAGGCCGAGAAATGATCAACTGGTTTCGTGACAACGTTCGGAGTCCAAGCGCCTCCTGCGTAACAGTCGGGGAGTTGTAGCCGACAGTCCGCAATTCGGTCGCTGGCGGCCATTCCGGGTCCGGCTAAAATAGCCGTTGGGACGGGCCTCCCTCGACCGGGATTGCTGCTCCGTTCACGAAACTTGAAGCGTCAGACAGCAGCCAAACGGCTGTCTCGGCGATCTCGTGGCCATGACCAAGCCGGTTCATCGCGGAATGACGTGCAATAATGGGGGTAGTGAGTTCAGGCTGTTGTTCGACGACCGGATCTACCATTTCCGAATGGCAGTATCCAGGGCAGATAGCATTAGTCCGTATGTTCTCTTTAGCGTAGTCGATAGCTGCACTCTTAGTGAGCCCAATCACTCCATGTTTGCTTGCAGCATAGTCTGCATGGCCGACATCGCTACCTACCAATCCATAGATCGAGGAAATGTTGACGATGGAGCCTCCTCCCGTTCTCAGCATCGCTCGTATTTCGGCCCGCATGCAGCGCCAAACGCCAGTCAGATTGGTCGCTATAACCGCATCCCAAACATCGTCACTCATGTCTGCAAATCTAGTGAATGGAGCGCCGGAAATTCCCGCATTATTCACAGCACCATCGAGCCTGCCAAAACGCTCAACGACCGCGGTGATCACTTGATCGACGCTTGCCCCATCCATGATATCGTTATGAATGAAGAAGCCTTCGCCGCCGGTTTTATTGATCTCTTCGACCACGGCTTCGCCGCGTTCCTTGCGCCTACCTGTGATTGCAACTTTCGCACCTCGGCTTCCAAACATTCGCGCCATATCGGCGCCCAGCCCGGATGTGCCGCCGGTAACTAGAAGAGATTTTCCTGACAAGCTTCCCATGCGTCTGTCCTTCTCCAGAAGGCGACCCTGGGTTACGAGAAGTTAGAGGCAAAGCGGAATGATTAGCAACTTGATTTACCTGACCTGAGACAGGATTAGCTGGGATGCAAATTTGTCCCGCCCTGACGTCCTCCATTGGGTCGTTAGCGAACATCCCGCTTTTGGGTCAATCGAAAGCGATCTCACTCAGGCGCACGACAGATCTCATGCTTCTGTACCCAGCAGTCTCTTGACAGCGTGATCTCGGCTGGCAATCTCCCACAATATTCGGGAAGTGTGGGGGAGTTCGAATGAAATTTCATTTCAAGGCGCTATTGGCGAGCGCCCTGCTCGCTGGCTGCAACAATGGATCGGCCCCCGTCAGCGATGTTTTAGAACCGATCAGTTGGACGATTGCTGATACGGTCTTGTTTCCTGCGGACCGCTCTCTGGCTAGGCCGGAGGACGGTGTTTTCCTGGAAGATGGTCGACTGATTGTCGCAGACCTGCGGCACGGCCTGATCGAACTCGCGCCTGACGGGACCTTCAGGCCTTTTGGTAATTTTCAGGCTGCAGGTTTTTCCAGTGAACCTGGGCCGGACCAAGGTGGCCCCAATGGGGTCCATCTGTCGGATGATGGTAAATACATATTCGTTGCAGATGTCTTTTCCGGAAAAATCTATCGCACTGACATTGCCAGCGAGACGACCGAAGTTGTCTTCAGACACAAGGCAACCGTGAATACCGCGATGAGCGACAGCACGGGCGCAATCTGGTTTACCCAATCAACTGACGGGATTGGCGAAGAACGCATGTTTGCAGCCGTCGACAAGCCAATGGGCGATGGCGCGCTATACCGTCTCGCGCCCAATGCTGACGGCACTTACGCCAGTGAACCTGAATTGCTTGTCGAGGGACTCGATTTCGCCAATGGCTTCTATCTCGATGAAGCAAACAGGAAGCTCTACCTGTCCGAGACCATCGGAAATCGCGTGCTGGCCTTCGACCTGGACGTTGCAAAAGGTTCAGTGAGCGGCCGCAGGGTTTTGGCAGAGATTCCCACCCCGGATAACATGAGGCTCGCTGATGACGGATCTCTTTGGGTGGCGTCCCCGCTAGCCAACAGGGTTTACGCACTAGACCCCGATACCGGCGAGAGCCGCGTCGTATTCGATGCTCAAACCGAAAAGGGCGCCGAATTGCTCGTCGACTGGAATGAGCGAGGAGAAACTGGCGAGGATCGGTTAGGCCTTATTGGGCCCGATTTGCAGGGCGAAATGCCAGGATTATTGACTGGAATCATCGTTGACGGAGAAAACAGGCCAATCTTTATCTCTGGTCTCGGCAACGCCCTTATCCGGCTGAAGCGTTGACGGTATGCCTGAACTGTCCAGCTGAAACTTTAAGCAATCAAATCACGCCCGATTGCCCACATGTAAACAATTGGGTCGTTAGCTGTCAGTCCGGTCTGAAAATTACCTTTCACCATTCGCCGCCTGTGGATGGCTCGATAGCGCCGACACCGCCCAATTGGCTTCATCTGGGTTAGGTGCAGCGCCCAAAGTTGGGACCTCGTGCTTGTGGGGCAAATAATCCGCGTGCCGGGGGTTCGAGTTCCTCCTCCGCTACCAATATCCAGATGTTGGATAATGCATCAGCTTCGGGGTCCGCTCCGCAGACTTGGCGCATTTTGGATCATGGATGGAAACCTACCATTCAATCCTTTTCTCGAAGCGCCTCGAAATAGGCGAGCAGATTGGCGACATCGCCGTCTTCGAATACGAAGACTGGCATTTCCATCGTATGGCCTACTTGAACTCCACGCTCGAACGACGCCTCTACCGCCCAATCCGGCAAACGGTGGGCCGCACGACGAAGGCTTGGGGCGTTCGGATTGGGGGAAACCCCGTCATCAAGTGCGTGACAACCGGCACAGTTTGCCTGGGCAAATGCCCTTCCTTTGGCTGCATCTTCAGAGAGCGAATTCGCATCGCGATCGGTCACGCAAGCAGCGACGAAGAGCGGAGCTGAAAGGATTAGTAGACGCTTGAGCATGATTTGGTTCCCCTTCCCAAGGGGAAGTGTATCGCACCGAGGCAGACAGAAACAAGTAGGCGGGGGGCGAAGCCAGAATCGGCCGTGGAGTCATTGCCCACAATGGGGTGGTTAGCGGAAAGGCAGTTTTCAACTCCCACTTTTCCGCATGCAATGACTGTAAATGGGTGGAAAGCGGTCATTGATACGAAAAGCCCACAAGGCAATCTTTCCCGTCGTAGATGAACGACGCGACGAGGGTCCTGCCGTCTTTCCCTTTGAAGCCAATGCCGGTGACAGAGCCGCGTTGCTCGGCAGTGCTGACTACGTCGCTCGCAAAGTTGGCTCTTTCGGACGCCGGGGATTCGTTGAGCAATACAGCCTTGTGCTCTCGCGCGAGCTGGACAGCCTCCGCTCTCGACATGCCTTCGCATTCGTTTGGGGTGACCGGCGAACAGGCCCACTGCGAAAGTGCGAGGATGGTGAGCGTCAACTTTTTCGCGGCCATTGAGCACACTCAATGCGATAAACTGCGAGCGTCCGCAATTGGGTCGAAAACTGACTGCCCGAATTCGGCACAGTAGTTACCATAGCGGTCTGTCCGCAATTGGGTGGGAAGCGTACGCTTCACCTCAGGGCAACCACTTTGCATGGGGGAAGCTCAAGATCCTGCCGGTCCCCTGAATCCCCTCTTCCATTTCCATCATTTGTGCTTTTCACTCGAGTGGCTTAGCCTCCACTAGAGGCAAGGGGGGAATATTGATGAAAGCATTCACGAGATCTGGCGCTCTTGCCGCCGCAGCAGCTGCCTTGACCATCCTATCCATCGAAGCACGAGCGCACGACTCTGTCGATCACGTGCTCGAGGCAGCGCGCGTCGAGACCATGCAGGAAGCTACATTAGCCTTTCTCGCTACGCTAACCGATGAGCAGCGCGAGGCGGTCATGAGCACATTGGACGACACGGCGACCCGTACGAGTTGGTCAAACTTGCCAGTTAGCATGGCGCCGAGATCAGGCTTGGCTGTGGCAGATATGTCTTCGGAGCAGCGCCGAGCATTGCATTCGATGATGGCCTCAGCACTTTCGAGCCAAGGCTATCTAAAATCAGCGACGATAATGTGGCACGAGGATGTCCTGCGCGAGACTTTCGACGCGATGCTGGCCGAAATGCCCGATAGCGACCCGCGTAGGGCACAGGGCCTCGCATTCGCAGACAATTACGACACCGAGAAGTTCTTCGTCACGGTCTTTGGAAATCCGGGGACTGAGGACTGGGCCTGGCTTGTGACCGGGCATCACTTTGCCACCAACTTCACTGTATCGGGCGGCAAGATCGCTTTCACGCCAATGTTCCTGGGAGCCAATCCGCAGGTTGTTCAGGAGGGGCGCTATGCGGGCTGGCAGATATTGCAGCACGAAGCGGACAGGGCGCTGAGTTTGGTGCGGTCGTTGGATGAAGCCCAAATCGCCAAAGCTGTCGTCAAAGCAGAAGTCGATAGCGATATTTTTGCCGGGCCGGGCAAACAGCAAAGCCACAAAACGCCCTTTGGTATCAAGGCTGCCGATCTTAATCCGATTCAGCGCAGGCTGTTGGATGGCCTACTCGACGAGTATCTAGGAGATGCGTCGGACGAGGCAGCTACTCGCCAACGCGCCGCAATCGAAGCCGACGGACCCGAAATTCTACGGTTTGCATGGTGGGGGCCGACCGATGAGCCCAGAGGCCGCTTCATGTTTCGGGTGCAGGGGCCATCTGTCCTGATCGACTATGTTCGCGAAGCATCTGGCGAAGGCGAATCCAATCACGTCCATTCGATAATGCGCGATCCATCAAATGATTACGGGGCCGAGTGGCTGCAGCGACACTACGAAGAAGCACACCAGGACTAGACCACTAATGCGGATTGGCCCGCGCTTAGGCCGCCATGAGGTTGTCATGGTGGATGTGATGTCCGCAACTGGGTCGGCAGCGGACAGGCCGCTTTGGGCCAGTAGCTTTGGAAAAGCCACCGGCACGCTCTCCGAATGGTTTCAAGGGCTGATGAAGCGCCGCTACTAATCGGGCGTGAACTCGACCTCGTAGCATGACAGAAATTAGAGGAAGTAGCTTAGCTGAACTCCCCGTTTGCAAATGCCTCGGCCATAGCGAACTTCTTGATCTTACCCGAGCCGGTTAGGGGAAACTCCTTCACCCATATCCAATACGCAGGCGTCTTTTGCGGCGATAGTTGCTTGCGCACATGGGCCCTAAGCTCGGCCTCATCAGGGGCGGCAATGCCCTCGGCCTTACGCATGAAGCAAGCGACTTGCTCTCCCCATTTCTCGTCAGGCACGCCAACAACCGCGACTTCGACGACAGCCGGGTGCTCCATCATGGTGTTTTCGATTTCGGCAGGGAAAAGGTTCTCGCCGCCGCGAATAATCATTTCCTTCACCCGTCCGGTAATCCTCAGATATCCGCGCGAGTCCATGGTCCCCAGATCACCCGAATGCAGCCAGCCTTCAGCATCAATGGTTGAATCAGTGGCTTCGGGATTGTCGTTATAACCCGCCATGACATTATAACCACGGACACAAATCTCGCCTTGGGTGTCCAAGGGGCAAATTGAATTGTCGACGACATCGCGGATGGATACTTCCATATGGGCCAATGGCTGGCCAATTGTCTGGGTGCGATCTACGTCATTATCATGGCGCCAGCCCATGGTGATCAAGGGTGATGCTTCTGTTTGGCCGTAAACAACCTGGACTGGCACGCCGAACACTTCTTCCGCATTCCGGGCCAATTCAGGTGAGACCAACGCCGCGCCACTCATCAGTGCTTTGGCCCCGGTCATTTTGCGGCCTGAACGCCGAATTTCCTCAATCATCATCACCAGCATCGTGGGGACGCCGCCGCCAAATTCGGGTTGCTCTCGTTCGAGAACTTCAACGACCATTACCGGGTCAAAAAATGGGAAGATCCCCATAGTTCCGCCAATGGCAAGACCTCCAAAGATCTGCGCAGATGCGGCCGCATGAAACAATGGCGTCGTTACGATTTCCTGTTCGCCGGGTTCAAACCCCCAACGGGCGAACATGTCAGCAGCGTTCTGTAGCACCGCGCCTTGCTTGAGCAGTACGCCTTTCGGAAATCCAGTGGTGCCCGAGGTGTATTGGATCTGAAGAATATGATCGGGCATTGTGTCGCGCAAAGCACCGGGCACATCGCAAGCGTGAAGGGCGTCTAGGTCGGTGAATTCAATAATAGTTGTGACAGAGTTGAGATCGCTACAGGCCTCATCAATGATCGGACGGAGCGGCGTGCCACGCGCATCCGGCCCGTGGTAGATCGCTTCTGCGCCAGACTGTTCGACCACGTAGCGCAGCTCTCGCGAAACATAGGCTGGGTTGACAGTGACAATCGTTAATCCCGCAAGCGCGGCGGCAAACTGCGTGAGCACCCATTCGGGGCAATTCGTAGCATAGATCGCGATTCTGGCACCGGGTGCATGACGAGCAGCGAGAACGCGTCCCAGCTTTGCGCAATCGCGTTCCATATCCGCAAAGGTCCACTCCCGGCCGATCTGGCCATCCGGTAGCACTTCGCGTAAGGCCTTTTCATCGGGGCGAGTCTGTGCCTGTTCACGTATCAGACCTGCGATAGTCATTTCGCGGAACGGCGTATCAGCTTGCGCAGGAAAATAGCTTTCAGTCAGCGAGACCTTGTACATCTGCACCTCTCTCGCGACCCGCCAGAGGAAGACTAACTGAAAAGATAGATCTGACAATAGTCTGTCAGAGACGCTGCGACCCAAACGTCCACTTTTGGGTCGTTCGCAGTCAGTCTGCTTTTAGCTGGTCAGCTAGGAAAGCGGCCTGTCGGCTTTTCAGATGCCGCCTGGAGCTAATTAGCGGCAGCTCATGGGTGGAAGCGGAATTTGCTGGTGGCTTCAATAACAACGAAGCCGCAATAAGCTGTAATCCCTTGGCCGCCTGTCAGATGCTTCGGACTAGTGCTTCGGCATCGAGATCGACGATCATCCGATTGTGACGCCTAAACCAAACGTCTTTCCAGTCTAGTCCGAGTGCCTCGCATTCCTTCGAAACGATGGTCGGGTCGGTAGACACAGTAGCGATGCAGCTGAGCATCGAGCTTACGACCAAGCCCATTCTGATTCCATCGAGTACATCCTCCTTGGAATAGCCAGTCACGCCGTTCTCGCTGAGGCCCTGGTAGTAAGCATCTATGAGCCGCTCACCATGTTGCTCCCAATCCGAACTGGGGAGGCATGTGCCCAACAAGCGAGCCAAGTCCCATGGCCCCTCGGCGACATATGGGTACTGCCAATCGATAACGGAGAAATTGCCACCTTCAGCAGAAGGCATAAACATTTGCTTCCCATGATAGTCCGAGTGGACGATCGTGTAGGCTCTGGAGTCCACATAGGCTTGCCACTGTTCGATTTTCTTCGACACGGCGACAACGCAGGCTACCGCGTTTTCCGCGTCTTCGCCAATCGTTGCCATTACTTCGTCAGCGCCCGCTGCGGCTGCAGCGAAGCTGTCGGCAAGTATTTTGTCCTTTGCAGGGATAAGACACGCTTGTTGCTTGAGGCCGGGCGCATTCCACCATTTGGCATGGAATGCGGGCAGGTGACTCAGGGCAATTTCGATTTCAGCAAGAGAGGGGCGCCACGATGGACTGCGTGCAGGTGCCAGATGCTCAAGCAAAAGGACCATTTTCGAATGGTCATCTGAGCAATAGCTGTAGAAGCACTTTGGCTTCGGAAGACCTATTTCAAGATAGGTTTGGTAAAATGCGACTTCACGGCGATAGAGGCCGAAAAACTGGGTCAAAGCGATTACTTCGGGATCGTTACTTCCCAATTTTGCTATATAGCGCGTCGGGAGAGCACACGACGCATCATCATAGTTGACGACAATGTCGATTGCTTCAGACAGTTGTCCTGGTTCGGCCAAACGCTTGGCTTCAACGCGCTCTATCCTTGTGCCATTCAGATGATCGGCAAGCGCAGCTTCCATCCATGCGACATCAATATCTAGAGCTCGAACCGGAATGCCAATGTGCATAAGTGCCTCAATTAAAGAGGCGACCCCCGGCAAATCCTATCATAAACTTTGCAGCACACAATCGCGCATATTTGGGCGAGTTTGCGCTTCGAATTTGAGAGTTCAATGTCCGCAATGCGGTCGTTAGCGGAACGGCTGCTTTCGCTTTTGACTGCACCGAAACTGGACGGTCTTCTTCCGGCCCAATTCCGGACATGAGAACGTCAGCTCATTTTACATAAGATCACTCTGTTGCCGTAGGAAGTCATCCCTCGCGATCATTGAGGGTCTGATCGACATAAAAGCCAATATCGGTACTCGCTGCTTCTCCTTCCGGGTCGCAATAAATGTCGCCTTCAATCTCCATTTCGTCGTGCATGGCCTCTTCAGCAGCCGTCTCTGCCTCCATCATTTTGAGCATTTCCAGTTCGCTGGGTGACAGGGGCAACTCGTCGCCAAATCGCACCTCCTCAAGCAAAAGGGCCTGCAATCCTTCAAGGCCCAGCTTCTTGTGCTTCTCGAGAAGTTCGAGCTTCAGCTTGATGCGCCCGGCCTGCAGGTCTTCGTATTCGGCCCGTTTCTTATCTTTGGCGGCATCACCTCGCTCAATGATGTCATCATCCCCAAGCTGAAGGAGCTGTTCACGCTCACCAAAAGCTTGTTGGGCCTGATCCGACGCCGGTTTCAGGCCTGTTCGGATGGAGCCCACTGCCTCGCGCTTTCCAACAGCTCGATCACTTCCGCGTCGCTGGTCTGCGAAAAGTCATCATAATGTGCGCCGACCGCGTAGAACGGCTCGGGCATCGCAAGGCATACGATTTCGTCGCTGTATTGGCGCAGTTCTGCAATGGCGGAACGTGGTGCGACAGGTACTGCGAGCACAATCCGCGACGCGCCTGCCATGCGAAGTGCCTTGAGCGCCGCCTTCACCGTGCCCCCGGTTGCGATACCGTCATCGACAACGATGACCGAGCGCCCCCGTGGAGAATGCGACAGGCCCGAGCCATATGCCTCGCGGCGGCGCTCGACTTCAGCCAGCTGTCGCTGAACCTCTCTTTCGATGTAGGCATCGTCCGCGCCAGCCAGCTTCGCAGTTCTTTCGTCGATGACCACCTGGGGCGAAGCACCGTCGACAAGGGCGCCGATGCCGAATTCTTCATGGCCGGGGGCTCCGATCTTTCGCACGAGCAGGATGTCGAGGGGAGCCTTGAGCTGCTTCGCAACCTCGAAACCCAGCGGAACTCCGCCTCGCGGAAGGGCAAAAATGATCGGGTCTTCGATTTCGAGCGAAGTGAGCGCCAATGCCAGATCTCGCCCGGCCACGCGCCTGTTTGCGAAATGCGAAATCATCGGTTCTGATCCTCCAGATGCGTGAGGAACCATGCCGTAGCTAGCCTGACGACTTCGTCGAGCGTACCCGGTTCCTCGAAAAGGTGCCCTGCGCCGGGCACGATCTCCAATTTGCGGGGGCAATGCATTAACCCCACTGCCGCCCTGTTAAGGTTGATCACCACCCTGTCCAAACTGCCAACGATCAGCAGTGTCGGAGCCCTGACCGCGGCGAGCGCCTGCGCCCCGGCAAGGTCTGGTCTTCCCCCTCGGGACACGATCGCGGCAATTCTTGAATCTTGAGCAGCAGCCCTGATTGCGGCGCCTCCGCCGGTGCTTGCCCCGAAAAATGCGGGGTTGAGCCTACATGTCGTATTGTTCCCGGCGGCCCAGTCGACCGCCAGACACAAGCGGGATGCAAGCAACTGGATGTCGAACACGTTGCGCCGGTCAAGTTCCTCATCAGAGTCGAGAAGATCGAGCAGCAAAGTTGCAAGCCCGGCATCCCGCAGCTTTTGCGCCACATAGTTGTTACGCGGGCTCATCCGCCCGCTGCCACTGCCGTGCGCGAAAATTACGAGCCCCTTGGCATCCGTCGGAACACCTAGATAGGCCCCGAGTTGTAGTGTGCCTCCCAAGGTAACTTCCCGGCAATCGGGTGGTGGGAAGGCGTTGCTCATAGCCCGAACGGCCAGGTTACCGGTGCGCCATGCGGGCGCTCCGGGCCAAGCGGGATGACAGCCCGGCTGCGTTCGAACCAGACCCATGCGTCAAATTGATCTGCCAGAACGGCTTCGAAATAGTGGCTCGCCCTCTCAGTCTGCGGCCGATAGACAACGCCGATCGCGCGTTCGAGCATTACCTCCGACAGGGCATCGACGAGTTCCCTGTTCTCTCGGCTACGCCAGTCGGTTAACGTGCGTGCGAACCCGGAATGCCTGAAGGCAGCTTCCCAGCTATCGTCTCTTGCCGGTGTGACGTCCATTACACGCATGTTGGCGCCCCAGGCAGATGCAGCAGCCACCGTGCCGGTATCCGTTCCGAAGCCAACGGATACCGCCCGGTCGCCATAAGATTTTCGCACAAGTTCGCCGATGTTGAATTCGCCCTGCCAGCCCATGGCAGTCGCAGAGGCATTGCCGACGTGCGAGTTGTGCGCCCAGACCACTGCCCGTGCATCCTTACGATGTGCCATCAACGCCTGAAGCGTGTCGAACATGTGGCGGTCGCGTAGGTTCCAGCTCTCGGCCGCTCCGAGATACATTGCCCGGTAATAATGCTCTGCTGCACGAACGATCCGAGCGTTCTGCTCGGCGTCGAAATAGGCCTCGCCGTCTTTCGCGCAAAGCTGCATCCGCAAGCGAAGCAGGTCGTTGAGTTGCTGGAGTATCGCGTCCTCGCATTTCGCGAGACCTCCATAAAGCACCGCCTGCCCATATCGCTGCGGCTCATCCTGCCATGGGGTGAGGCAGCCATACCGCCGACGTGCTTCTGCGCCATCTTCGGGGCTATGCGTATCAAGGTAGTCGACCACCGCATGTATCGACTGGCGCAGGCTGTAGACATCAAGCCCCCACATTCCCGTTCGCATTTCTTCGGCGAGCGGTTCATTGTGGCTGCGTAACCAGTCGGAGAAAGCGAGTACTTCCTGATTGCGCCACATCCAGGTTGGAAAACGAGCGAAAGGCTCTCCGCAGTGCGGGCGCGCCGCACCGTGGCGCACATAATCATCGATCCGGGCGATATCGGGCCAGTCTCCTTCGACTGCTACGATGTTGAAGCCATGGTGCTCGATCAAGCGCCGCGTTATCTGTGCACGCGCAGCGTAAAACTCATGCGTGCCATGGGTTGCCTCTCCCAGCAAAACGATGCGTGCATCGCCAAAGCAGTCGAACATGGTGCCAAAATCTGCGGAGTCAGGATTGGGCAATTGTTCCGCATTGGCTCGCAGCAGTGCAGGCAAATCGGACGAAATCCGCCTTATCGAACCATGTGCCGTCACATCGACTCTCCTTCATGGAGAAGCCCCGATGCAATTTTTACTGCACGCTAGAGATCACGCGAGCATGTAACGGACTTCTCCATTTTATTTTCATCGCACACCGCGCGGAAGCTTGCATTGATCTCGGTCAAGCGGCCTGAAATGCCCACGCTAACCCGCAGTGAATAGCCGCCTTCCGGGGCCAACGCTACTACGATGACGGCGGTGTCAGGAGGATGGCGCGCTGGCGATCATGTTGCTAGCCGAGGCAGATTAACAAGCCGAAGAATTCGTTCGTCTACTTCCACTCATCGCCCGAAGTCATCCGCATGGTCGTGATGCTTTACGTGCGGTATCCGCTGTCGCTTCGAAACGTCGAGGACCTGCTCTTCGAGCGCGGTTACGACCTGTGCCACGAGACGGTTCGGTTCTGCTGGAACCGGTTCGGACCGATGTTCGCGGCTGACATTTGGGAGCAGCGCATCAGGCGAATGAAGGGTTACACCTAATGGCGCTGGCATCTGGGTAAGGTCCTCGAAAGTTACTTCACGAAGAAGCGCGATAAGGCTGCGGCCTTGGTGTTTCTGAAGAAGGCCTTGAAACGTCACGGAAGCCCGGTCGAGATCGTGACCGATGGGCTCAAATCCTATCCAGCCGCGCTGAAAGAGCTGGGCATCGAAGATCGCCGCGAGATGGGAAAGTGGCTCAACAATCGTGCTGAGAACAGTCACCTTCCATTCCGACGACGAGAGCGGGCGATGCAGCGCTTCCGGTGGATGAAGTCCCTACAGAAATTCGCCTCAGCCCACGCTTCGATCTCCAACCACTTCAATTCAGAACGCCATCTCGTTGATCGCCAGACTTACAAGCTTCGCCGCTCGACCGCCCTGGCAGGGTGGCAAACTCTTATGGCCTGATATCGTGCTTGGGGTAGGGGAGCATTGCAAACTGGAGACTGGTTAGCGTCCGACTGACACCACCCGAACCGGCGCTCGATACGGGCGAACCTGCCGCCCCGATCGACCATTGTCTGGCACGCGGGCCGATCTGATATTTGCCAAGGGAATTTGACTGCATCGGCGGCCATGATAGGCAGCCGGTCATGGACGTCGAAACTTCATCCGCACACGGCCATGCGGAGCATGGGCAGCCAGTACCGATTGCCCGGCTGATCGAGAGCGATCCAGCCGCTGCGCTGGAACGTCTGCGCGGCGCGGTGGCGCGCGAACCGCGCAATGCCCCCGCCTGGCGACTGATGGGGCGGGCTTTACG
>LOET01000128.1 GCA_001515985.1 Sphingomonadales bacterium BRH_c3
GACTGGAGCGCGAGCAACTGGTTTCCGGCCTGCGCTGCCTGCAGCGCGCCGGTGGCCGACTGGCTGGCCGTGACCAGTGTCTGCACCGCGCTGCGCGCACCATCGATGTTGCTCACCGCGCCCGCCTGGACCTTGAGCGCATCCTCGAAGGCGGCAACGCTGTTCTTCCAGCGCTCCTCGGCGGCCTGCACCATCTCGCGCTGGCTGCCGGTCAGGTTCCGGCCCGAATACTGCCGCTCGAACTCGCGTTCGATCTGCTGGACATCGTAGGAGATGCGCTGGGCTTGGCTGAGCAGCTGCTGGGTCTGGCGGATCTGCTGCTGGAGCGGTTCGAGTACGCTGGTCGGCAGGCTGGTGAGGTTGCGTGCTTCGTTGATCAGCGAGGTTGCCTGGTTCTGCAGCTGCCGGATCTGGTTGTTGATCTGCTCGAGCGTGCGCGCAGCGGTAAGCACGTTCTGCGCGTAGTTCGAGGGATCGTAGACGATCCCGCCGAACTGGGCATAGGCGGGCGCGTGAACGAGCGTGGTGGCGGTCATCGACAGCACGGCAGCACCGGCGGCGAGCGCATGGGCAAGACGGGGGGACTTCATGGGGCTTACTCCTTGGGTTGGCCCGAAGAGGGATTGGGGTTTCGGGCGGGGGGAACGGATGGCGGTGCGGGCAGCATGTCGGCGGCCCAGTCGAGGCCGCGATGGCGCAGCCAGGCCCGTGCAAAATCGTCAGCGCCATGCGTCTCGGTCAGTTCGCCGATCGCGAGTTGATCGGACTTCGAGGAAGTGGTGGTGAAGGCGAGCGCGACTTCGCCAAGGCCCAGCTCGAACAGCCGGTTGCCGCGAGCGGACTGGCAGTAATAGTCACGCTTGGGAGTTGCCCGGGCGACGATCTCGATCTGCCGGTCGTTGAGGCCGAACCGCCCGTAGATCGACAGGATCTGCGGCTCGACCGCGCGCTCGTTGGGCAGGAATATGCGGGTCGGACAGCTCTCGATAATGGCGGGCGCGATTGCACTGGTCTGGATGTCGGCGAGGCTCTGGGTCGCGAAGACCACGCTCGCATTCTTCTTGCGCAGCGTCTTCAGCCATTCGCGCAGCTGTGCCGCGAATGCGGGACTGTCGAGCACCAGCCAGCCCTCGTCGATGATGATCATGGTCGGCGAGCCGTCGAGCCGCCCTTCGATGCGGTGGAACAGGTAGGCGAGAACCGCAGGAGCGGCGGCCGAGCCGGTCAGTCCCTCGGTCTCGAACGCCTGAAAGCTCGCCTCGCCCAGATGCTCGACTTCGGCATCGAGCAACCGACCGAACGGCCCACCGATACAATAGGGTGCGAGCGCCTGCTTCAAGGCCTGCGACTGGAGCAGCACCGCAAGCCCGGTCAGCGTCCGCTCGGAAACAGGCGCGGTGGCGAGCGAGGTCAGCGCCGACCACAGATGTTCCTTGGTTACTGGATCGACGGTCACGCCTTCGGATGCCAGGATCGCCTGGAGCCATTCCGCTGCCCAATTGCGTTCGGCAGGTTCGTCAATCCGCGCCAGTGGCTGCAGTGACACCGCACCGGCACCATCATCGGAAAGGCTTGTGCCCCCCAAGGACGAACCCAAGTCCTGCCAGTCGCCGCCACAAGCGAAAGCCGCCGCGCGGATCGAACCGCCAAAATCGAAGGCGAAGACCTGGGCACCCTCGTAACGGCGAAACTGCAACGCCATTAGCGCCAGCAACACCGACTTACCTGCACCCGTCGGCCCGACGATCAGGGTGTGGCCGACGTCGCCAACGTGGAGTGAGAAGCGGAACGGCGTCGAGCCCTCGGTGCGCGCGTAGAACAGCGGCGGCGCGCGAAAATGCTCGTCGCGTTCCGGCCCCGCCCATACTGCTGACAGCGGGATCATATGCGCGAGGTTGAGGGTCGAGATCGGGGGTTGCCGGACATTGGCGTAGACATGACCGGGGAGCGATCCGAGCCAGGCCTCGATGGCGTTCATGCCCTCGACGATCACGGTGAAATCACGGCCCTGGATCACCTTCTCGACCAGGCGCAGTTTCTCGGCTGCGATCGAAGGATCCTCGTCCCACACCGTCACCGTCGCGGTGACATAGGCCTGGCCGACGTGATCGGCGCCCAGTTCCTGCAGCGCCTCATCAGCGTCGGCGGCCTTGTTCGAGGCATCGCTGTCGAGCAGCGCCGAAGCCTCGTTGGTCATCACCTCCTTGAGGATCGCGGCGACCGATTTGCGCTTGGCGAACCACTGTCGCCGGATCTTCGCGGTCAGTTTGGTCGCATCAGTCTTGTCGAGCATCACCGCACGGGTCGACCAGCGGTAAGCGAAGGCGAGGCGGTTGAGTTCGTCCAGTAGCCCCGGGAATGTCGAACTTGGAAATCCGACCATGGTCAGTGTGCGCAGATGCGCACGGCCGAGGCGCGGTTCGAGCCCGCCGGTGAGCGGTTCGTCGGCAAGCAGCGCGTCGAGGTGCATTGGAGTTTCGGGAACGCGGATCCGATGCCGTCGGGTCGAGACGCAGCTGTGCAGGTAGGTCAGTGTCTCACTGTCCTCGAGCCAGGCGACTTCGGGGACGAAGCCCTCGACCAGTCGCAGCAGCCGGTCGGTCCGGTCGATGAAGAGATCGAGCAGCTCCTTGGGGTTGATGCCCTTCTCGGCCTTGCCTTCGTAGAGCCAGCTCTCGGCGCGGGCGGCGTCCTCGGCAGGCGGCATCCAGCACAGCGTCAGGAAATAGCCGCTCTCGAAATGCGCGCCTTCCTCGGCGAACTGCGCAGCACGCTCACGTTCGACCAACGCCGAGGCCGGATCGGGAAACTCACTTTCGGGATAGTCCTGCGCCGGGCGGCGCACTGCCTCGACGAAGATTGCCCAGCCCGAACCCAGGCGGCGGAGCGCAGAATTGAGCCGCGCTGTCGTTGCGATTAGCTCAGCGGGCGTGGCGCTATCGAGGTCGGGGCCGCGAAAGCGGGCGGAGCGCTGGAAGCTGCCATCCTTGTTGAGCACGACACCCGGTGCCACCAGCGCCGCCCAGGGCAGGAAGTCTGCAAGTCGGTCGGCCTTGTTGCGATATTCACGAAGCGACAGCATCGGCTCAAACCCTCAGAAAGTTGGGAAAGCGCAGATGCCGCCGCGCGACATCAACGAACTGGGGATCGCGCCGCGCCGCCCAGACCGAGACCGCATGGCCGAGCGCGAAGATCACCACGCCGGCGATCCACAGGCGAAGGCCCAGCCCGATCGCCGCAGCCAGCGTCGCATTGGCGATGGCAAGGCCGCGCGGTGCGCCGCCGAGCAGGATATGCTCGGTCAGCGCGCGGTGGACTGGCACCACATAGCCGGGGACGGCCTCGGGCGGCGCGGCATCCATCAGACCAGCGCTCCGCCGCCGAACGAAAAGAACGACAGGAAGAAGGACGAGGCGGCAAAGGCGATCGACAGGCCGAACACGATCTGGATCATCCGCCGTGCGCCGCCCGAGGTATCGCCGAAGGCCAGCGCGAGGCCGGTCGCGATGATGATCATGACTGCGACGATCTTGGCGACCGGGCCCTGGATCGATTCAAGGATCGACTGGAGTGGGGCCTCCCACGGCATCGACGAGCCGGCAGCATGGGCGGGCGCGGCAACGGTAAGGGCAACGCAGCCGCCGAGCATGGCGGCCGACAACCGGGCTCGGGCGTTCGAAAAGATCTGGATCACGAATTGTCTCCTTGGGCTTTGGGGATGAGAGGGAGGATGCGGTATTCACCGCGCTCATCGAGCCCGGTGACCTCGGCGAGTTCAGCAAGGCGCCGTCCGGTGCCGTCGCGAACCAGCACGGCCACTACGTCGATGGTCTCGGCGATCAGCGCACGCGGCACGGTGACGACGCTTTCCTGGATCAGTTGCTCCATCCGCCGCAGCGTTCCGAGCGCAGAGCCGGCGTGGATCGTGCCGACGCCGCCGGGATGGCCGGTGTCCCAGGCTTTGAGCAGGTCGAGCGCTTCGGCACCGCGAACTTCGCCGATGGGAATGCGGTCGGGCCGCAAACGCAGCGCCGAGCGGACCAGGTCGGACAGCGACGCCACACCATCCTTGGTCCGCAGCGACACAAGGTTGGGCGCGGCGCATTGCAACTCGCGCGTATCTTCGATCAGGACAACCCGATCGTCGGTCTTCGCTACCTCGGCGAGCAGCGCATTGGTGAGCGTGGTCTTGCCGGTCGATGTGCCACCTGCGACCAGGATGTTCTTCTTCTCGCCAACCGCGCGGGTCAGTGCGTCGGCTTGGCTCTGTGCCATGATCCCGGCGGCAACGTAGTCACCCAGTTTGAACACTGCGACGGCGGGTTTGCGGATTGCGAAACTTGGTGCCGCCACCACTGGCGGCAACAGCCCCTCGAACCGCTCCCCCGTCTCGGGAAGCTCCGCCGAAACGCGCGGCGCCCTGGCATGGACCTCGGCCCCGACATGGTGCGCGACCAGGCGGATGATCCGCTCGCCATCGGCAGCGGACATGCCTTTCCCCGTATCGGCAATCCCGGCTCCCAGCCGGTCGATCCACAGCCGACCGTCTGGATTGAGCATGACCTCGATGACCGAGACATCTTCCAGCCAGGCCGCGATCTCCGGCCCCAACGCGGTGCGCAACATGCGCGCGCCGCGCGACGATGCTTCGGACCGGATCGGAATGACGCTCATGGGATGCCCCGTTCAAATGAGGCAGCCGACCACCGGCTGCGCTCGCGAGGCAGATCAAAGAGACATTAGTTCGGGGGATGGCAACAGCGCGTTGCGACAAGCGTAGGATGGCGAAAAGCGAGAAGCGATAGAGGAGATGGAACTCGTCGACTCAGCATCATAGGACCAGCGTGAATGTGCGGAGCTCGCAGACCTTTGAAGTGTCCTTTCAATGCCTGTCTACCTCGTGAGTTGCCCACTAATTGAGAGACCTCAGTGTCCTAATCCTGCAAAAGCGTCTTGAGGTTACGGCGAACCACATGTCGTGCCTGTAGTTCGCCGATGGCCAGTGTATTCGCCATCAACGAGATCGCTCGCCTAACATCGCCCGCAGGAATAGGAGCTTCCTTTCTCAACACAAACGGGCCGTCCGTCTCCGTTAGTATGCGATCAGTCGGAATGGCAGTTACGATTTTCAATCCATTGGGTGAGGAGAGCATCTGCTCGTTCACGGAGAAATAACATCCAAGCGCAACGGCACGCCGAACTTCGGCGACGCTGCCGGTGAACCAATGCAACACGACCGTGCCTTTGTCTTGAGGCAGGTGTTTTTCCACCATATCCAAGACTGCCTTCGTCGCTCTTACGCTATGAACGCTGAGGACCTTATCTTTTGACGACGCACAAAGTCGAAGAACCCGTTCAAAGACCTGCTTTTGCAGATCAAGGGAGCGGTAGAATCGAGGTCCAGCGTCGAGACCAACCTCACCGACGTAGCGAGTTTGAGGCAATAGCTTCTCAAAGAGTTCGATTTCCCCATACCGCTCTTCTACGAGCTGCGGGTGAAGACCTACTCCGACCCGCACGAATTTGCTGGATGAGGCGAGTTCGTGGTTCCGTTTGAACGCCAGAGGCGTCGTCGTCACAGCGAGTGTCGCGGTCTTTTGCTTGTCACAAGATCGGATCGCCTCTTGCAAGTCCGGGTAGAGGTCCAAGTGGGCGTGGAAATCGACATATTCAGGAATCATATTATCCGCCGGGCTTCGCCTTCACGCCCTCAATGAGGTCAGCCACTTCAAGGATGCCGCGACGGAACACGTCGGCGTAATCAGGAATTTCGTCAACGGCATCGATCAAGGGGCCTGGCTTGTGCACGAGAATTTTTGACAGCGATGGGTTCGTCTTGATCCGCTTCGCCATGAGTTGAAATGAACGAACGTGTTCACCTTCTGCGCGATCGGCTGCTAGAGTCTGCGCCTTCAAATCCGGGATAGTGTAAAGGGTAGGATCAGAAACTCCCGACCCTGCATTCAGTGAGGCCCTTCGGATAAGGCAAGGAACGCAATAACCGCAATGCCTAGGTGAAAGCCCCTTGTATCTAGCCTTGGCTGGCGACGAGCATGACATAGAACCGCCGACGATCTTACGCAGGAAATCAAGGTCGGCGCAGTTGGCCACCATCTCTCCCTTCGTTGCGTGCCTGTATGGGTTGGAATAGCTGACCGTCAGTCCTACTGCGGCTGCCAGTTGGGCCATGCTCGCTATGAAATGCGGATGCGCCGTACGAGTGCTGAGTGCGCCAAACCGAAGCGGGTCGAGCGGTACGTTGAGAGCAATCAGCCCATTTTCCGGAATGTTGACAGCAGCGCTTTTCCCAAGTGCAGATGCCGCGAGACCTGCAAGCGCATAGAAAAGGAATGATCGACCGCGCTGGGTGTCCTCTGTTTCCTCGGTGTCGAGATGGCCTTTGTCGAAACCGAGACGGACACGGATCACTTTTACGTTCTCTGGAGAAAAATGCCTTCCTAGCGCGTCCATGACATAGGCCTGCGCCTTCGCCGTTTCAGCATCCCAGTAGTGGCTCACGAACAGTGGGCGCTTGCCATTTGAAAGAGAGTCAATGGCGCCAATTAGACTATCAAGCCCGCCGGAAAGCAGGCTCACCTCGGTCAACCCGTCGATGGCCAACCGTTTCGGCTGCATCGCAAGAGTTGCGGTGTTCTTTGGCCTATCCCTGAAGAACACACGCCAACGGTCACCGGTCAGAAATCTCAACAGCCTCTCGATGTGCTGCTTTTGGCTTGTCCATATCGAAGCGGATGATACTGGCACATAAAGATCAATTTCCCGGCTCCAGCCGTCCTGTGCGTTCATCTTGCGGGAGATGCGTGTGTCTCCCGCATTTACCATCGCCGCTAGGATGGTCAGATCGATTGCCGACTCTTGTGGTCGTAGGCCGAGCGACGAGAGTTGATCCAGCGCTTGTCCGATACCAAAACCGGGACGCAAGTCTTTATCCAGAAAGTCGATTTCGTAATCAGCGGAATCTGTTTGAACCGGTTTAATCTTCGCGGTGTCGTTTGGTCCGAGGCGACCTATCAGGCTAAATCGTCTCATTCGCGCTCCCCTAGGGCTTGGATGAGGTCAAATGCAGCAGAAAACAAGTCATCGACGAAGCCGTTAATGTCTGCGCTATCGAGTTTTCCTAGGTCCGTCCCTCGCTCATCAAATCGATCACGCACACACCCGTTTACAAAATCGTGAAGCATCTTTTGCGCCCTCTCAACACCGGCGATATCTGAAGCCACGGACAGTGCGTTGGTGCCAACCTCATTGAGGATTTTGCCTTCGATGGAACGGCTCACCACCCCAATGAAAAACTCTTGAAGATCAGCGGAGGTCAGTTCGTCAAAATTACCAACCCCCTCGGTTGCCATTGCGGCAACGGTTTCCAGCATGGCGTCGCGAGCTATAGCTTCATCCAGAGTGCCACCTTCTGGGCAAAGCATATCCGTCATCGCGACGAATACATCTTCTGCTGGCGCTCCGGCCATTCCTTCCAAATTAAACCGCCGCAGAGCCTCCGCCGGACCTTGCTCGGCAAACGCACGAGCGAATCCGGCAATGCCTCCTGCTACCGCCCTAGAATTTGACATCCTATTTGACGCTGCGCGGCCTCCGCCACTCGCACCGACGTACTTTCCTGCGCCACGACGAATTGCACGAGAGTCAGACGTTCGGGTCCCACGAGTGACATCCCCCCTCGCTGGCCCCAGCCCAGAGGAAGGCGACACAGACGGAATCGGCGGATACTTCGTAGGATTTGCGGGCGCGGCATTACCGTCGTCCTGGCCTCCGTCACCTTGACCATCTGCGGCTCCATCTCCTCCATCCGCAGGCGCAGCTGCAGGTTGGGAAGGAGGTTCTCCAACCCAGCTCGGCACGAGGCCGTTCTTTGACCCGCCAAATGTCCCCGAGGTCCCCATTAGCTCCGTCCCCCTTTGCCCAAGAGTTTTATCACTGCGGAAGCCGCCGTTTTCAGGGCTTTGTTTTCATCTTGCCCCGCCCATTCGGTAAGAAGAACGCTGAATTCCCCTTTGGCATCCTCTTCATTGAAGGCACCTGTCCAGCCACTTACGGCCCATGGCCCCAGCTTCGACACTGGAAGGTCTTTCAGGAAAGCGAGAAGTGGGCCTTGGAGGAATGGGTGTAGCTTGGCGACTTCAGCGAGGCCGCGAACGCCAACGGGCTCTTGCGCTATATCCTCAGCATCCCGAACCTTTGATCGGAGAGCATCAAAAACTTGCTCGGCTTCCAGCGTTTGCAGACGAGCCACTTCGGCTGACGCCTGCTTCACTTGCAAAGGCGATCCTTGAAGTTTTGCAACTAGCTCATCGAGATCGCCGAGCGACGCGACAGCACCGAACACGTTTCGTCGATCCCGTGTAACAAAGACGTAGGGCCGGAGGTCATGCTCCGCCAATGATGGCTCTATCGCAGCCCACTGCTTGGCCCATTCCAAGTTTGGCCAATCCGGCAAGGATTTATCGGAGGTTGCACCCTTAGGTTTGCCCTTTGCAGACTTCACCTCGATGTCGTCCGCTTTTTGAAGGACCGCCGCTTCGAGAACACCCAAGTCTTCGGAAACGCCTGTATTCGCAGAGCCCCGCGCCATGGCGTCATACAATTCAGGCGCAAACCTCTCGGCCAACATGATCTTCGCCAAGACGGACATATTCAGCTCGTCGCGGAACCCCCGTTCCTCCGCGATCGCAAGTCGCAACATCATCGTATTGATAAAGCGCTTGATCTGTCGCGGATTGCCACGCGCACCGTCTGCCAGGATCGGAGCTATCCTTCCTGCAAGTTCCAGCGCACGCTCGACTTCGTCGGGGACTGAACCAAGCGCTTTCGCAATCGTTTCGCGGTCGAGGCCCGGCCCCTTCCACGGTCTGCGTAACACGTCCCGCGCCAACCCGACGAGCTTCTGAAAGGTCTCAGATGCCTCTCCGCATTCGTTGAGCACTAATAGCAAGGTCACGTAGATTCGAGTCTCTGCATAGCCGAGTGACGGCAGTCGAAACGGCACCTGAATTAGCTTCTCAAGGTAGTTCCGCGCATAGGTTGCAGGGCCGGTGGCAACAGGGAGGTCCGGAAAATGCTGCCGCACGGCATATTCGATCATGCCCTCGTCGGCAGCTATTACGAATGCGGCACGCGGGACGAAGAGAAAGAGACGGATCGCTTCCAATGTCTCGATCGCGATCGTAGGCAGGCACCGGTCGAGATCGTCCACGAGTACAACAAGTTGGTCAATTTCTGCGCGCTCCAAGAGCTCCTCGAACTCCTTACGGAATGCATGCATTTGTTCAGGGGCGCTCTCCTCTTCGGCTTTGCGCAAGAAATCGTCGGCCCCCTTCGCCAGCGCCGCCGCATTTTCGGCATTGACCTGATTACCAAGTACGGCGCGCGCAGCGACCCCAAGGTCCTTTAATGTCTCCGGAGTAGGGATTCCTGTTGCAAGCGTAAGTCCATAGGAACCTGCCTTCCGCGCCATCTTCATCCAGTTGACGCGACGCAGAACCTTTTTGGCTTGATCGACAACCTTCGCACTTGTCGAACGCTTGCGGAGCAGTTCATCGACGATAGTTTCGATCAGAACTGCCTTGGCGTCTTCAAATCCTTGGAATAGCCATCCATTGAAGCGCACGCATAGGACACGATCCTTTTCCGCGAATGCCTCTTCGACCATTGCCAAGATGCTTGACTTACCCGCACCCCAATCGCCGTGAACGCCCACACTCAGTGGTTCATCCGTCCTTTCGGCCACCAGTCTCACTACGGTACGGGCGATCGCCTCGTAGTAGAGCAAGTCTATTGCGGTTTCGTTGTCTGCGACAATCATTCAACAGTCTTTCAAATAGCACATTGAATTTTCAATTGTTTTACAAATATCTGAGCCATAAATCGGAGTTTTGCAAAGACAATCCGCGCAAATCTCCATGCAAGAACGAATTACCCGGTAGGAAAAGACGGCTTCGTCGAGCCTAGCGCAAGCACTTCCGAATAGTCAGAGCCTTCCCCTTTCATTCCACATCCATAGGGGCATCGACACAGCAAATGTGTCTTCCCTGTCCGACCGCCGGACTTGCTCTTCACGGTGAACAGCCAACGACAGATAGATTAGCGCGGCCCTTGCAAGTTTCAGGATATGCAACGTCTTGGAATCAAGCTCTTCACGACCGATACGGAAGCCAAGCCTCTGGACGTTCTGGACAGTAGCAAACCTGCTGTAACCGATCCCCAAATCTTCGTGAACCTGACAATATTTATGCTCTAGGTGATTGCGGAGGTCGGCCATGTCCTTCGCTTCAGGCTCGGCTACGTTGCGAAATGTCGGCTCGTAAAGGTCTTTTGAAAGCCAATATAGACCTCGTAACGGCCAGTTCTCGCGTCCGTCGAAAACCTCGCTAAGGGGTTTGGGGTTTCCTTTACGTTGGAACCAGAGGCTTCGCAAACTGACCTCCCGCTCACCAAGGCCGACCTTGAAGTAGTCGTTTATGAAAAATGCGATTTTGTCGAATAGGGAATATGCCATCCGGAAGGCCAGTTTGGTCTTCTCGGTTCCCAGCGAACAGGACGGAATACTCAAAGTGTCATAGACATGGGTGCCATTGTCACTGAAATGTCCGCTCTGTTCGGTCAGTCCTTCATAGCAGAGCCAACGTGCTGAAACGAACTCCTGCTTCAACTGGTTATAGAAGCCGAAAGCGTCGGGTGGTTCTGCGCCGCCTTCATCGATCCCCAACGTCAACGAGGGGAGGTGCAGGACATCGTGGGCGGCGATGGTATAGTCGCCCAAGTCGTTCAGTGGATTGAGGAAAAGGCGATGTTCCAGACACCAGGAACGATACTCTCGCTCGGCCCTTGATCGCCCCAAAGGAAATTCCCGCTCCAAGTCTGCCCGAGCTTCGTCGATGTTCAGCTGCGCAGAGGCACGCAGGGCTGCCTGCTCAAATTGCGATTTGTACGCATAGTTTTCAGGTGAATCGAAGACGGCGTCCTCGCCGGACGCTGCGGAGAGGGAGTCGTACGCGGACAACAGGAATAGGCCAAAATGCCCTCCGTCGTACAAGGCGTTCCCATAGTGGCCCAGCCCATACCCCCGGTTGGCAAGGGCCATGGCGAATTTCGGGTTTATCGCGATCGCTTGATCCCAGTAGGAAAGTGCTTCCACAGGACGGCCAACTGCGTTGATTTTGTTCCCAAGGTTGGTGAGAATTTGACACTGGCGGAACGGATCAATGTTCGCGAAAACCTGATGGCCAACTGCGTGACGCAGTTCCAACAAAACATCCTGAAAGTGCGGGATATCCCATGCCCAGCTCTGTCTATCTCCCGAAAAGCTAAGCCGGTTTTCAAAAGCGTTCGCGCGAAAATAGTGCAAAAGAACAAGCAACTCTCCGTCGAGAGCGTTTCGAGACCGCAAGTGCTCCGAGCAGGCGAGCGCGGCATCATTCAGATTTGCGTCATTGGTGTCCGCAGCGCGATCAACCATCTCGCCGAGAAGAGCAAGCGCGTCGGTATCCGACAACCTGTCACATCTATCACATCCTGCCATCCACCCAGGTTACTGCCTTTCGTGGCGAAGTTGAAGCTGAGGCAAAGCGCGCACCAAGTAGTCACAGAAGTACTTCTACCGCCCTAAGCGGTCACTGCCTTCTAGCTTTCGAGCTAGAGCTTGAACGAACCCTTCGTAACGCTCTTTTCCCTGCGCCTTTGCGGCTTCGCCGACTACATCAGGCAGTGGTGGATTGGCGGTGAGCCAGAACCGAACGAACAGCGCCAACGCTTCGTTGCCGACTTCGACGGCATGCTCCAGGTTCCCCATCTGGCGAACGATCCGATCAAGACGGCGTCCAAGTGCAGCCTCCATTCGCTCTGGTCCATCGGGTGAAAGTAGTGAGGACAGGGCTGTCTCGACGATCTCCGCCTGCGACACACGCCTGCGGATCGCCAATTCCGCCAGTTGCTTTGCGATTTCAGGTGGCAACCGAAATGTATGCTTGGACTTCACAGTTCGATCCCATCGCCCGGGTCGAGCGCCGGTTGCCGGGAGTTCGCGACCATCCTGGCACGCAGTCGCTCTGAACGAGCCGCATCGTCGTCGGTGTCACTATCACTGCCAAAATCGAACTCGTTGACCTGAGGGGTGGGTTGGGGAGCGATCTCGACATGGAGTGGCAGTTCGGGTTCGCGGCGCACACCGCCGTTGGCCTGATCTTCGTCCAACGGGGCCTGCGAGGTCACCAATCGCGCCGGCTTCACGGCCGGCAACTGGCTCCAGTCATCGGCCGGCGATTCCGCACTTCGGTCCTGCCCAGACTGCGGCGGCTTCTGTATCCGTCCCTGCAGCCGCGGATCGGCGTAATAGCGCGCCTTCTTCGCCCGCACGGGCGGCGCGCCAGACAGCATGACGATCTCATCGGTTTCGGGAAGTTGCAGGATTTCGCCTTGGGTAAGCAATGGCCGCGAGGTTTCCGAGCGGGAGATCATCAAGTGACCAAGCCAGGGCGAAAGCCTGTGACCGGCATAGTTCCGCATCGACCGCTGCTCGGTCGCCGTGCCTAGGGATTCCGAGACGCGCTTGGCGGTGCGTTCGTCATTGGTCGCAAACGCCACCCGGACATGGCAGTTGTCGAGAATCGAGTTGTTAGCGCCATATGCGCGCTCGATCTGGTTGAGCGATTGCGCGATCAGGAAGGCCTTGAGACCATAGCCCGCCATGAACGCCAGCGCGCTTTCGAAGAAATCGAGCCGGCCCAGTGCTGGGAACTCGTCCAGCATGAGCAGCATCCGGTGCCGGTCCTTGCCCGCTTCGAGTTCCTCGGTCAGGCGGCGTCCGATCTGGTTGAGGATAAGACGGATCAGCGGCTTGGTCCGGCTGATATCGGAAGGCGGCACGACCAGGTAAAGCGTGACCGGCTTCTTGCGATCGACGAGGTCAGCAATGCGCCATTCCGAACGCCTGGTCACCTCGGCGATCACCGGATCGCGATAAAGGCCGAGGAACGACATGGCGGTTGATAGTACGCCAGACCTCTCGTTCTCCGATTTGTTGAGCAGTTCGCGCGCAGCGCTTGCGACGACCGGGTGCGGTCCCGCCACGCCCAGATGCGGCGTGGTCATCATCGCCTTCAGCGTGGTTTCGATGGTCCGACTTGGATCTGAGAGGAAGGCGGCAACACCGGCGAGCGTCTTGTCCGCCTCGGCGTAGAGGACATGGAGGATCGCGCCGACTAGTAGTGCGTGACTGGTCTTCTCCCAGTGGTTGCGCTTTTCGAGGCTGCCTTCGGGATCGACCAGCACGTCGGCAACATTCTGGACATCGCGCACTTCCCACATGCCGCGCCGAACCTCGAGCAGTGGGTTGTAGGCGGCAGAATTCAGGTTGGTCGGATCGAACAGCAGGACGCGATTGAAGCGGGAACGGAAACCTGCGGTCAGGCCCCAGTTCTCACCCTTGATGTCGTGAACAATCGCCGAGCCAGACCAGGTCAACAGGGTCGGGATGACAAGGCCGACGCCCTTGCCCGAACGGGTCGGCGCGAAGCAAAGGACATGTTCAGGGCCATTATGTCGCAGGTAGCTGTTGTTGAACTTGCCCAGCACGACGCCTTTTTCGCCAAAGAGCCCTGCATTGGTAATGTCGCTGCGGGTTGCCCAATGCGCAGAACCATAGGTGTTGGAATTGCGTTTCTCGCGGCCGCGCCAGACCGACATGGCAATGGCGACGACAATGGCGACGAATCCGCCTGAAGCCGCAATCATCCCTCCCTGCTCGAAGATTGTTGGCGCATAGGCCTCGTAGGAAAACCACCACCAGAACAGGTCGTAGGGTCGATAAATCGGATGGCCGAACAACACGAACCAGGGCGAGCCCAGTTCAGGCTGAAAGCCAAGCGTCGATGCGGTCCACTGGGTTGCGGCCCAGTTACTTGCCAGGATGATGACGAACACGGCCAGCACCTGGCCCCAAAGGATTTTTGCAGCTGACATCACACGAGCCTGTCAGTTTCTGGCCGCGCTTTTCAAGCCGATGTCGGTGGCCGTCGCAGAGTGGCGTTGAAGATGTTGCGGTGGAGTGTTTGACTTCAAGTAACGGCACCCGTTCGGGCCGATCGAACTCTGTCCGCCTTGTTGAACCTCAGCTCGTTCGTTAGAGCCCTCCGATACCCAACTCGAACCTTGCGCCGGCCTCACGCAGGATATTTACCAGTTCGAGCGAGGCATGATGGGCAGCCAATGCCTCGCCGCGCGTGCAAGGTTCCTCGCCATAGCGAATGCCTGGTTTGCACTGGATGGCGGCGACTTGGTTGTCAGCGTCAAAGACCAAACCCGTATCGGCAAGTGTCTCGCACAAACCGGCAAGCCCATGTGTGAAGCCAAATTTGGCACCAGCACGATCGATCGCGGCCTTCATAACTTTCTCAGCAGCCTGGAGTGATGACCATTTGGACTCCCCATAACGGCCACCGCGCGCCATCAGACCATTGATTGCTGCCTCGACATCACCCCGAGCGATGAACATCAAACCATGGTCGGTACTCTCAAGCGTGAATGCGGCAGGCACAGCGACCTCAAACGCGGCACCAATCGCATTGAGCGCAACATCGGACAAGCGTCCAGCTTTGGCAGCAGTCATCCCTTCCACCAGCTGTGTGATGTTGCAGGTCGCAGGGCCACGCCCGATGCCTGGGTTGGGCAACCACTGGCGCGTCAGGACGAAATTTACGCTGCCGAAAATTCGAGGAACGCGCAGAACATATAGATCACCATCGAGCAAGATGACCATCCGCCCCGGACACGGATCCTCTTTGAGCCGCTCGCCGTAATTGTCGCGGTACCACTGGTTGATCGCCTCACTTAGCGCGGCATTCTCACGCAATTCCGGCGGCAAACGTAGGGAGTCGCCGCCAAGCGGCATATTTAGATCATACGTCCTCGAAACTTCGCGGACCGCAAGTATCGGTCGGGACGGGATATCGACGCCATCATTGGTAAGCTTGAAGTCGATCTGCGCCATCATCGCTTCGAAGTCTGGCCCACCCGCCGGCGGACGTTGCAGCGTCATATACTACTCCTCGCACATCACTGGGTTCGGACACAGCGCAACCCTCAACAAAATGCCAGTGTTTAGCACGAGATAGGAATGCCGCCACCGACCGCTACGCGGCATAAAGTATCCATGGGGTAGAAGCCTCATTCTCAGGCTTGGGGCCAGAGCCTTGCTCCCTATATCCCGATCCCACGGGAGCGACCCAAGGTCCAGTCGATCCCGCCACCTGGTTTGACGATGCCGGTAACGTGCTGGCCAAGATGTTTGTCGAGTTGTGGCCGCCAAGGCACCAGTTCGAACCCCAGCCCATTGTCGATCATCGCGAACCTGCCCGATGCAAGTTGCAGCCGCTGGCGATAGGTCCCGGACACCGCTTCGCCTTCCGCACTCGGTCGATGCTGCAGGCCGGTTTGCGAGGCGATGCTTTCGCTCGCGGCGGCGAGATCGCGGTCTCGCAATGTTGTGAGGAGATTGCGGGCCATGACAATCCGACCGCCGTGTTTGGTCGCGAGACCTTCCGAGACCAGATGCTCTGCCCGATCTCGCTTGGCCTGTTCGATCATTTCGCCGAACCCGCCGCCCCACTGGACCGGATCGGATGACAGCAATTGGCGGTCAAGCCAGGTACTCCTCCGCGCAGTGACCTGCTCAGCCAGCGTCAGGTCGGATTGAATCCAAAGCGACTGCCCTTGCAGACCACGCCGGTCAGTCCAGGTCCGAAGCTCGACGATTGCGCCGGGTGCCGCGTCGCCGGTCTGTTCGAGATCGGAGAAGCGGAGGTGATGGACGCGCCCGTCGGCCCCATCGATCACGGCGTAGGCCTGCCCACTCAGTTCATCATAAAGACCGCGTTCGACCAGACGGCCGATGATGCGATCATCGTCAACGCTTCGGTGCATGGCAAAGCGCCCCGGATCGGCGTCAACACCCAGACCCATCATGGCGCGGTGCATGGTCTTGATGATATCACCGCGCACGCCGAGCTGGCGCAGGGTGGGTTCGGTGCCAGACTTGAGCGACCAGCAGGCCGGCGCGATGCTGGTTGCCAGACCCAGACGTTCAAGCTTGCCCGCTCGGCCGATCAAGTGCCGGGCCATCGCCGACTGCGGGCGCTGAGGATCAGGGCGCAGGTCAATGACGCCGCCCAGTTCATCGGCCATTCGCTGGAGTTTCCGGTCGAGGCTGGTCCAGCGATCGGCATTCACCTCGCGGGCAAGCGCGTTGTCGATCTCGCGCTCGCTGCGCGGCCCTAGTTCTATGGTGACCCGTTCTTCGGCACGCCACCGCATTCCCTCGCGGATATAGTCCTTGTCGATCACTAGATCGCGGCCATCGTCGGCACGCCCACGCAGCAGAATATGGATGTGCGGATTGTCGGTGTTCCAGTGATCAACCGCAACCCAGTCCAGCCTTGTGCCGAGATCCTGCGCCATGTCCGCCATGAGTTCGCGGGTGAAGGCGCGGACGTCGGCCAGCTCACCTGCATCTTCGGGCGAGACGATAAAACGAAAGTGATGCCGGTCGTCGGCACAGCGCTCGGCGAAGGCATTGCCATCAGCAGGAGCACCATCGCTCCCGAACAGTTCGGCATCCTTCCCGTCGCGGGTAACACCATCGCGCTCCAGGTAGGTGACGTGGCGGGCCAGCGGGGCAGCCGAGAAACGGGTGCCCACGTGCCGGACCACCCGCGCCTTGACCAGAACACGGCGCTGACCCTGCCTGGCGCGCTTGCGCAGGACGGCGCTGCGGCCACGAGCATTGCGACCTGTGCCGCGCCGACTGCGCCCGGTGATGCCAACTCGGCCAGCCTTGTTCGAAAGCGCCCGGACCTGGGCGACCAGCGAGCGGGGTTTAGCCGAACGCCTGCCTCGATCCCTGACCCGTCCCGGCCTGACATTGAAGTCGTCGTCGTTCACGGGATTGGAAGGCAGAATTCGGGCGACGGCGCTGAAAATGGGAGAATTGCGCCAGTTTTCGGCAAAGTTGCCAGCAGGGGTGCAGGAGCGATGGCGCTGAAAGGTGAGCAATTCCAAAGACCTCCACCCCACCCGACGGCGCGGCTTTTATCTTGCCATCCTCCCTCCCACTGCCTTCCCGCAGCTGTCCTTCCGCGCAATATTTCGCCAACCCCCGCCATGGTGGGCCGCAGGGACGAGGAGGCGATCACTGCGAAGGGCTCCCCGGAACGGGAGCAAATAGGCTATCGGAGGAGACCGTCGGAGATGGCGTGGCGCTCGGCGAGGCGGCGGCAGTGACGCTGCCGGATGCCGGCCGTCCTGCATCCCCGCGAGCGGCGAA
>LOET01000129.1 GCA_001515985.1 Sphingomonadales bacterium BRH_c3
CGGATGCCGGCCGTCCTGCATCCCCGCGAGCGGCGAAGAGTTCGCTCCGTGCCCAGAATGCGCGCGCCCGCTGCACGGGGGACGCGCCGATGACGACTGTCGGTGCGCTGCCAGATTGCAGCATGGTTGCGATACTTGTGACATAGGCGCGGGTTTCGGCGGGCAGCGGACGTCCGCGATCCCGCCATTGCTCGTATCGCCCCGGTCCGGCATTGTAGGCTGCAAGAAACCCCGATGGGCCGTAATTGTCGTACATTTCGCGAAGGTAGGACGTGCCCGCGAGAATGTTGTCGCGCGGATCGAACGGGTCGGTGCCAAGCCCGAAAAGGGTGCGCTGGCGAGACCAGGTCCCGGGCATAAGCTGCATCAGGCCGATCGCGCCGGTCGGCGAGACAGCGCTGATCCGGCCTGCGCTTTCAGCACGGACCACAGCATAGATCCATTGCTCGGGAATGCCAAAGCGCTGCGCCGCCTCAGCGACATATGAGCCAATATCTACAGTTTCTGGCTGCCCTCGTTCAGAAGACGCCTGCGGGAACGCAGGAGCGGCGCTCAAAAGGGCAACCGCGAGAATTGCGAGGTGAAGCGAGCGACGGGCACACATGGCTCAGTCGGCCTTGCCGCGCCGGGACGGACGCGACCATACAAGCACATGACCGTTACCCTCGTCCTTGAACAGATTGGCGCGCAGCGGTCGAACGAAAGCGGGATCGTCTATTTGGACAGTCACATAGTCACCGGCCTTCTCGCCAATATGCTTCCAGCCTGCCCCGATTTCGCGCGCCTTTTTGCCCTCACCGGCAATCACGCGGAAGTCCGGTGCGCTGTCGTTGTCACGCTTTTCTGCAGGCAGGAGCATGAGATTGATGTCGAGCGTCAACGTCATCAAACGTCCGGCAAAGCTGCCATTTGATGCAATAAGATATCCAATCTTCATGGATTCAGTCTCCTTGGGGTTGGACGGGAAATTCAGACGCACGGGGCTCGGCGAACCAAACATGGCGGCCATTGCCAGCCTCGTCGGTCCACACTGGTGCCGCGCGGCCGATGACATTGGAAATGTGCAGCACACCGAAATATCGTCCGTCGAAGCTGTCAGGCGCTGCCGGGCTCATCACGAACAACTCGCCGGAGCCGAGCGTCCGGCAGCCAGACCATACTGGCAATGCGCGGCCCAGACGGTCACGCGCACGCGCTAAGCCAGCAATGCTGCCGTCAATGGTCACAGCGCGACCAAAACGGCAGACGCGCTGGCCACCGACAGCGGCAATGCGCTTCAGGAGCGGCACGCCGGTCGGGAGATAACCGCGCTCGGCGAGCAGTTGCCGCAAGGGCGGCGGCGGCTCGATCGCGACGCGTTCGCCGACCTCCAGCCCTTCCTTGTCACGCACGGCGTAGAACCCGGTCGGTACTGAGGCGGTTGCGTTCCACAGCGCGTAACGTGAGACCGGCATGGTCAGTGTTGCGAGGGTGGATGCTGCTGCGACACCGGCAAGCAGAAAGCGCCGCCGCGTCACGGTAACAGCGCCTTGCGCCGGAGCCAGGCGCGGTGCCGCGACGATGAATAACCGCGCGGCATTTCGTGCGCGGCAAGCCGGTTGTGGATGTGCCGCCAGTGATCGGGGGCCACGTCGCAAGGGTCGATCCCCGACGCCTCGATTGTGTCGATCAGGCGGAAAACCTGCGCGACCCTGGGCCAGCCATAAACCGAAAGCAGCACCTCGCCGCCAGGATCGACCTGCGGGACTGGTGTGACCGGATCGCCTGCTGTGGCGGCACGGACGATGTCGAACGCCGAGCGCACTGTGCCATATTCATTGGAAGCCCAGCGGACCAGACCGAACACCTGGCCCGCCGCATAGCTTTCGATGCGCTGGATGCGATCGACGACCCGACCTGCCACTGGCTTGCCGAACTTGAGCCAATCCTCGCGTTCGCCTTTGCGCCAGAATAGCGTGACATGCGTCAGTCGCGGACCATCGCACGTCGCCGTCTGGGCTGGCCTGCATGGTGGCGGGACGCCATCTGTCCACAGGCGGGCTTGCGTTAGCAAGAATCCGAAGGATTCTTTGTTAGCAATGTTAAGGATCCCGGAATGCGAGCATTTCTGCGGGTTTGAGGCCCATTCGGGTTCCCGATAGTCCGAACTTCGGGTTCCTGATCGTCCGAGTCCTGCGGTTCCCGATAGTCCGAGCTGCATCATGACATATCCACAGGGGAAAGATCGGCAGGACAAAGTCCGACACGCCGCCTGGTCGCGCCGGACGGATCGCCAGACACAGCAACGAAGTTCAGCCGCTCGCGGCCCAGCGCATGCTCGATGGTGAGATTGTATCCGGGCAGCGCTTGGCGCCGCACGATCTCGCGCAGCTCGAACGCGAAGCGCTTGTGCGGTGAGAGCGCCCCGGACTTCATGTGGAGGTGCCTGAAGTCGAAGCTCCAGCCACCTTTCTGTTTGCCGCCGTGTTTGCGCACGAGCCGGTAAAGCCAGCGCTCGAGCCCACCGGTCAGCGCGAAATAGGCCGGATCGATGGTCAGTACGAGCGCCCGGTCGGTCACGCCATCATAGAACCAGTCCGGGATGATCATCTCGATGCCCAGTGCTCGGCCCGAGCCGTCGAGACGTTCCTTCCATTCGTTGATCCAGGAAAAGCGGTGCAGTCGCCGTGCGTTCGTCTGGCGGATCGAGGTTGCGATGGTCGTCGACTGCAGCCGGTCGAGCCCGGCCTTCAGCCGCTCATAGCTCGCTTTCCCGGTTCCTCGCCGGGTAAAGGCGAGGATCTCGTGCGGGGTGGCGGCGATCAGGCGCGAGGTCGCACGGCCCCTATCGCGCGCTTCGACGATCTGACTCGCGACCCAGATGAGAACGTCCGCGTCCCAGATGGTGGCCATGCCGTGTTCGGCGGTCGCTTCGACCAGGACCGAGACCTCGCCCATCCGGAAATCGATAGGCCGGACCCGCTTGGATTTGGCCAGACTGAAAAAAGGCCAGGCCATCAAATCCTGTGCGTCGCGGGCCGCGATGTCGCGCCCGACACGCTCGAACAGGTCGGGTTGATGGCTGTCGGTCAGAAAATGAGCAGCACGGCGCATGGCAAAGGATCAGCGCCGGACCGGGGGAGTATAACCGTCCAGCCTCTTGGCGGGATGGACAATCCCCTTGCCAGGGTCGCTGGTCGAGCGGCGCAGTCCAAGTTCCGCCCAGGTATCAAGATCGGCGATCGAATAGACAATCCGCCCGCCGAGCTTGCGATAGACCGGGCCGGTGCCGTAGCACCGGTGCTTCTCGAGTGTGCGGGCAGACAGGCCGAGATAAACGGCGGCATCGGGTGTCCGCAGGAAGCGGGCGATAACGGGCGTTGGTCGGGCGTCCATGGCAAGGCTCCGGCTAGAGTGGGAAGCGGCAGGGGACTGCCGATTGATTTCGCAAGCTTTGGCGTGAGGGAGCAAAGGCAAGGGAGCGACAAAATTGACGCTGCAAAATCTGTCACCCCGGTCCACTGGTCTTTCCGAGCGCTGAGCCGAGGTGCAACCTACAGGCTTGCTAGGCATCCAAGAGCCGAGATTCCCCGTCATTTCGCCTGCAGGCTGCGAGGCTTGAACAAGTCGAAGGCTCCGCCCGGCGGGTGCCGGGCGGAGCCTGTCTGGCTGTTCAGTCGCTGCTCGTGCGGCGCGCGCGCGACCAGATCAGATTGTAGGTCTTGCCGTCTTCATCATCGAACAAATTGGCAAAGATCGGTGCGGTGAAGCTGGGATCATCGAGCTTGACCGAAAGATAATCGCGGCCTTCGCTTGAGCGCTTGGTCCAGGCAGCGCCGATCTCCGCGCGGCCGACGAAGACCCGGTGTGACGGCGCATTCTCGTTGTCGCTGTCTTCGGGGACGATGCGGACGTTTTTCTGCTGCACCGACATAGTGACGATCTCGCCCTTGTATTCGTCGCCGGTCTTGGTGAAAGTTCCGATGTTTGCCATGATGGCCTCCTTCAAGTTTGTCGAACCCGCGCCCATCGCGGCCTCGATGGCTGGTTGAAGGCAGGGGCTTGTGCCCGCTGCACCGGGACGGCCGGAACGAAGTGGAGGAGGGCGGACAGGCGGGTTTCTTGTCTCGCGAGGAATGGGCGATATCGCCCAGGGGAAGAAACTTGCCGGGCCGGCGTTGCAGCAAGGGATCAAGCGGCGAAGCCATCCCCTGCCAACCAAAGCCATTGAAGAGGCGGCATTGGGCCCGGGTCACATTTGACTGGAAGCCATGGCAAACTGGGGGCCTGCCAGACAGGCGGATGATCCGGGCTGGGCAAGGGCAGTCTTGTCAGCAATCAGGTCGTTCCGCCTTGGAGCAGGACTCGACCTCGAGCATACCGGAGCTGCGGATGAGCCGGTGAGCTGGCGACCGTGCCCATTCTCGCAACGCTCCCGAAGCCGCATTTCCAGGACCTCCGGACACGATATCAGCATTACGGCAAGCCCCAGATGGCGTTGCGGGCACACGCCATTGTCTGATCGCCCCGCGAATTTCAGCGCCACGCCAAAATATGCTATAAAGATTGGGAGACAGCTTTTGTGGTCGCTCGGAAGGATGCAGGAAATGCTGCCTTCAGCCAGCAGAAATCGATTTTTCAGGGGCATGGTAGCGGCCCTTCTGGCGGCGATGACGCTGTTCGCAATTCCTGAGAAATCATCTGCCTCACCGGTGCGTGAAATCTACGTCATGCGCCTTGCCGGGGCGATCGGACCGGCCTCGGCATCTTTTGTTGCCGAAGGGCTTGAGCAGGCGAAGCAAGCCGATGCGGAACTTGTCGTCATAATTATGGATACGCCTGGCGGGCTCGACACCTCCATGCGCGAGATTATCAAGCAAATCCTGGCGATGCCGTTTCCCGTCGCGGCCTATGTTCACCCAAGCGGAGCCAGGGCCGCGAGCGCCGGAACATATATTCTCTACGCAAGCCACCTGGCCGCGATGACGCCCGGCACCAACCTTGGTGCCGCCACTCCCATACAGATCGGTGCGGCGCCTCCTTCTTCAGACGAAGGTGGCGAGGGGGATGCCGCTCAGGCGCCAGCGGCTATTGCCGAACGCAAGTCGGTGAATGACGCTGTTGCCTATATCCGGTCCCTTGCCGAATTGCGCGGGCGCAATGCCGACTGGGCTGAAGAGGCAGTCCGAAGTGCCGCCAGCCTGTCGGCAGACGCAGCTCTGGAGAGGGGTGTAATCGATATTGTCGCCCCCGACCTTGCTTCACTGCTCGAGCAGCTGAACGGACGGGAAGTAACCATAGATGGCGCGATACGAGAAATCAGTACCGCGGGCGCAGCGATCGAGGAGATCGAGCCTGGCTGGGTCACCCAATTCCTTGCAACCATAACCGACCCCAACATCGCGCTCATCCTCATGATGATCGGCATATACGGTCTGATTTTCGAGTTTCTCAATCCAGGAGCTCTCGTACCCGGGACTGTTGGTGCGATCTGCCTGCTGGTTGGGTTTTACGCTCTTGCCGTTCTCCCGGTCGATTTCGTCGGGCTGGCGCTGATCGTGCTTGGAATCGGCCTGATGGTGGCAGAAGCTTTTGCTCCGTCCTTTGGCATTCTTGGAATCGGCGGTATCTTGGCCTTTCTATTTGGCGCAACCGTCCTGTTCGACACCGATTTGCCCGAGTTCCGCGTGAGCTGGTCGGTGATTGCAGCTCTGGGAGTGTTCAGCGCCGGTGTCATCATTCTTGTCGTACGCACCGGCCTTTCCTCGTTCAGCCAACGTGTCGTTTCCGGTGCGGAAGAATTGATCGGCGCATCCGCGATTGTGACCGACTGGAAGGACGGCAAAGGCCATGTATTTGTTCATTCGGAGCGGTGGAATGCACAGGGTCCCGACGACCTGCGAACTGGCGAACAGGTGATTGTGAACAGGCTGGCGGGTCTGAGCCTGACTGTTTCAGCGGCGGGCAAGAAAACGGGCTGAACTACAGGAGAAGATGATGGATATCCTCAACTACGGCTTCTTCATACCACTGATTTTTCTGGTCCTTTTCTTCCTCTGGGCTGCCATCAAGATCCTGCGCGAATATGAACGGGCGGTTGTGTTTACGCTTGGGCGCTTTACCGGCGTAAAGGGTCCGGGCCTTATTGTCCTGATCCCGTTCGTGCAGCAGATCGTTCGGACCGACTTGCGCACCATCGTGCTGGATGTGCCGACGCAGGACGTCATCTCGCGCGACAATGTCTCGGTGAAAGTCAACGCCGTCGTCTACTTCCGGATCGTCGATCCGCAATGCGCGATCATCCGGGTGGAGAACTTCATTCAGGCGACCAGCGAACTTGCCCAGACAACGCTACGTTCCGTGCTCGGCAAGCACGAACTCGACGAGATGCTTGCCGAACGTGACAAGCTCAACGAAGACCTTCAGGAAATCCTCGACAAGCAGACCGACGCCTGGGGAATCAAGGTTGCCAATGTCGAGATCAAGCATGTCGATATCGATGAATCCATGGTGCGTGCGATTGCCCGCCAGGCCGAGGCGGAACGCGAGCGGCGAGCCAAGGTGATCAACGCCGAGGGGGAACAGCAGGCCGCCGCCAAGCTGCTGGAAGCTGCACGCATTCTGGCAGAGGCACCCGAAGCGATGCAGTTGCGCTATCTCTCGACATTGAATGTACTCGCAAGTGAGCGGAACAGTTCGACCATTGTCTTTCCGTTCCCGATCGGACTGGGCGACTGGATCAATAGCAAGAAGGTTTGAGTCATGACTGGCGCCCCCTAATTGCAAATATTGGTATGAAAGCTTTGAGCCAAGTTGTTCTGGCACGAGAGCGCCAAAGGCTAATGGAGTTGACTTTCCTTTGGTTTCGCAGTTTCTCTCAAGCACTTGCCCAGAATCGGGCACGGATGGGGGATTCATGAAGCTTTTTCTTTTGGCGGCAATTGCCGCAATTGCCGCGATGCCTGCTACGGCTCAGCAGTCTGACGATTCTGCGGCGGTTCAGGCAGTGCTTGCTGCGCCTCAGCCAAAGGTTGTTTTGCCGGCAGGGACCGAGATCCCGCTGAAAATGAGCCAGACTGTCACGACTAAAGGCAAAACCTGGGACGAGGGTGACCAGTTCAACTTGAATGTAGCGGCAAATGTTATGCTCGGGGACTATGTGGTTATTCCGCAGGGTGCAAAGGCGGTTGGGCGAATAACGTGGCTGACCAGCAAAGGAGCATTCGGGAAATCTGGAAAGATGGAGGTCGAGCTCGAATTCATCGAATTGAGCGGTCGACGCATCAGCCTTGATGGCACATATCGTCAGGAGGGCGAAGGCGAGACTCTCGCGACAGTGGGGGGTGTTGTCGCAGCGGGCCCCTTTGCCGCCTTCATTACCGGCAAGAGTGGCGTCATCCCTCAAGGACGAGAACTGATGGCGACGCTCGAATCAGATCTTCCGGTCGCACTGCCACAAGGCGCAAGCCTGGCACCAATAGCAGTGCAGGCCGCCCCCGCACCAGGATCCGAGGCGGCGGTTGATGCTCAAGCAGCCGCTGAGCAGCGAAGCGAAGAATTGGCTGGCGAGCGCGCGGCGCAGACCCGTCCGCCTGCGGAATTGAAAATCGGATCGAAGGACGAATGATCCTGACACTTGCACCAGCTTCAGCCGGGGCGCGTGCCGCACAAGCGCTCGCTTGCTCACTTGTTGCAGTGGGGGACTGCACTGCGGCTCTGTATGACGCGCAGAAGCGCACAGACTTCGATTGCGCAATGATCGCTGGCAACCGGACTAGGTCGGGGGCCTGCCGGAAAGGGCACTACTGTCGATGAAGGAATGGGGCGACGACGAGGAAGAGCCGGCTATCGCCATCTGGTTCGAGTTCGGCCTGCTCTTGCTGGTGTGGTTAGCTGCAGCCTTTTTCGTGCTCTGGGCGTTCGTCCTATCCGGCCCTACGAATGCTCACCCCGGTGGTCTTGCAGCTGACGGTTGCCACAACGATCGAAAAAATGGTGGCAGGCATTGTCACCGGGGACCCAAGGCAGGGCAAACAGTCTCGCCGCCAACTGGCGGCGGCATATATTATCCAAACTGCGCTGCTGCCCGGGCTGCTGGTGCCGCTCCAATTTATCGTGGTCAGCCCGGGTACGGGTCGCACCTTGATCGCGATGGAGATGGAAAGGCCTGCGAATAGAGCGCGTAGCAGCGATAGCTTGCGACTAGCTGCGCCACACGCTCAAGCACAACCGCGCTGCAGGACCGCTACGTGCTGGTCGCAGCCTCTATTTGCCAATCGCCGCAGTTCTGCGAATGTCTGCAAATGGGCGAATGATGGCCATAGGCACGATTTATCCCGCAATTTATAAATTTTCAATGATGTGGGATAAAATACCTTGAACGCCGAGGTCGTGGCACCGAAAGGGTTATCTGCCGCGATCAGTTAGGACAGCTAATACCCTGCAGCGCGGCCATGGCGCTCAAACCACATCGACAGGCTGGTCCGCACATCTCCCGTCAAGCAGATCTGAAACAGCCAGGTGAGAGACCTGACTTGAGCGGGAACCGCTGGCCCGTTTTCTGGCTTGGACCGAAGATGGCGTTAGGACCAAAATGAGGACGCCTCGACGCCCGAAGGTGTGTGACCGGGGATGAGCGGAACGCGCCGCGGCGATCCTGTGCAGTGACGTTTTGGCCGGCGATGTCCCGAGTGTCGGCCATGACCAGCTACACCGAACTGAGGATCTGACCGACGCGCAGGCGCAGACGGGGCAGCAGATCAAGCTCGAGCCAGGGGCTTGGCGCCAACCAGCGCTGCAAAGCACCGATTGGTAAGCCGAGAAAATGACGATCGACGCAATCACGTTCCAACCCACATGCGCAGCTATCGTTTGGGCACGCTCAAGCACTGCCGCGTAGCCGGAGTTGCTGGAGAAGAGCCGGGGACAGATGGCGCATGATGGGGGAGTGTGGTTTGCCGGGCCCTGCGAGGAAATTTCACTCGCCTCGGATCAATACGATTTCACGATTTCGCTGTTGCACCTGGAGCGGGTCATCCGCCTCAGCCTCTTCGATGAGGAGGCGGACGAAGACTCCTTTGATGTGATGACGAGATGGATAGGCGGTTCCGCTTCGCGCTAGATGGTGGCTTGCGGGGCTATCCCTCGGGCTATGAGCGATAAGCAGGAAATTTTCGGAATTTCCGACTCTTAAATCAGAAAAATTCTGATTTTGGCCTGCTACCTCAGCCCTTATCTGACCTTCCCTGCCAATTCGGGCATTCTTAAAGAGGACTTTTTCGGAAATTTAATTTCTTAAGTCTAAAAAATTCGGTATGACAAGGGAGGAGGTTCCCTTTATGTCCGAATTTTCCGCCGCCACCTACCCAGAGGTTTTCGTGTCCAACACGGCCATATCCAAGGCCGTGTATGAGGCTGTGGAGCGTGGCGAACTGCGCAAGATCGGCTCGCGCCTCTACACCCGCAATCTGACCGAAGATCCCGAACGACTTGTACTTCGCAACTGGTATTACCTGATCACCAGCTATTATCCCGATGCACTGATCACAGATCGCACCGCGCTTGAAAACAAGCCCGCCGAGGACGGCTCTGTCTTTCTCGTTTCCGATAAGACAACCGAGGTACAGCTTCCCGGCCTGACCCTGCGCCCACGTCAAGGGAAGGGTGCTATCGACACGGGCAAACCTTTCATCGGTGGCGCACGGCTCGCATCCACGCCGCGCGCCTACCTCGAGAACATGAGACCGTCGCGCGCGCGCGGCGGACGTGTGCCGCGCACATTGGCGCGCGCAGAACTGGAACAGCGTCTTGATGCGCTGTTGCGTGGCCAAGGCGAAGGCGCGCTCAATAAGCTGCGCGATGATGCGCGCGCTATTGCGCAGGCGCTCGCGCTGGAGGCCGAGTACGAAGCACTGAACGATCTGATCGGTGCCTTCCTCGGCACGCGGGAAGCCAAAACCGCTAGCGCCGTCGGCAAAGCACGGGCCGCGGGGCAGCCATATGACCCCCACCGTCTCAGGCTATTCGAGACGCTGTTCGGCGCGCTACGCGAAGCCATTCCCACGCCGCGCACTGCGTCAGCAGCGGCGGGCAAGGCGGCCACCAACCTCGCCTTTTTCGAGGCCTATTTCTCAAATTTTATCGAGGGCACCGAGTTCAGCGTCGGAGAGGCCCACGAGATCGTCTTTGAAGGCGCAATCCCGGCGGAACGGCCAGAGGATGCCCATGATGTGCTAGGCACGTTCCGCATCGTTTCCGATGCGCAGGACATGGCCACCCTGCCAGCGAGCAGTGAGGAGTTTGAAGCGATTCTGCGCCGTCGTCACGCCACGATCATGCAAGCGCGGCCCGATAAAAATCCCGGCGGCTATAAGACCAAGGTCAACCAGGCCGGCGCCACTGTCTTCGTCGCACCTGATCTCGTGACCGGCATCCTTGAGCGGGGCTTTGAATTTTACCGCGCCCTGGAAGAACCATTCCAGCGCGCGGTGTTCATGATGATCATCGTCAGTGAAGTTCATCCCTTCGCCGACGGCAATGGACGAACCGCCCGAATCATGATGAACGCTGAGCTGGTCGCAGCGGGACAGGAGCGCATCATAATCCCAACGGCCTATCGCACCGATTACCTCGGGGCGCTTAAGGCCTTTTCCAGGAACGGCCTCACCATGCCGTTGATCCGGATGCTCGATATCGCTCAAAACTACACCGGCTCGATTGATTGGGACACCTTTGACGGTGCCCGCGCCATGCTCGAAGCGACGAATGCATTCGCCGACGGCGAGGATGCGAAGCTCGAATACACCAGGACGTAGATCGGCATATTGGCGGATCAGCAGAGCTCTATTGTCTCCCGCGGCCGTCTCCCAACCTGCGAGATGCATTGTCTTTTCGCCGACGCCAGCAACCATCTGCAACGCGCGTGGACAGACGCAGAGCTGAAGTCCTGAGCGATCAGTGTGCGAAACTGCCGTCGATGGACTGCTGAACAAACGGCAGCTTTCTTGATCTCGCCGTGACTGGTCGAACGACCGAATTGAGGGCACGAACGCGTCATTCAATCGCCCACACTGAAATCCCCATCTTACGCGCCTTGTCGACCAGGTTGGCATTGATCCCATTGCCGGGACAGGCGACCACAGCCTTGGGCAGCGTCTCGAGCAAGGAATCGTTGCGGCGGAACGGAGCCGCTTTCCTGAACCGTTCCCAGTCGGGCCGGAACGGGACATGGGTGATCTTGCGTGCCCGCGCCCAGAGCGAGGCGATATGTTCACCGCCGGTGGGGTTGCCGCCGTGGAACAGAACCATATCAGGATATTTGGCGAGAACCCTGTCAAGCGCGGCCCAGATGCGGTTGTGGTCGTCATATGCCGGACCCGATGTGAAAGCGATGCGGGTTCCGGTGGGCAGCAGCGGTTCGGTTTCCGAGCGGCGCTTGGCGGCAAGGAAATCGCGGCTGTCGATCATCGCGGCGGTCAGGGTGCGATGGTTGACGAGTGAGCCGCTACGCGGGGTCCAGGCCTTGCGGAAATGCGCTTCGAACTGGTCGGATGCGGCTTCGCGCATGAATTCCATTGCGTTGCGCCGTTCGATCAGCCCGATGCCTTCGCGGATCAGCCGTTCGAGTTCGACCGACCTGACCTCGGATCCGTCCTGCTCGCGCTGGCTGCGCTTCTGCGCGTCCTCATTGTCGTCGAGCTCGCGCTGGATGCGGCTTTCGGCGCGGTGGAACAGATTGGCGAGCGCCCAGCACAGATCCTCGAGATCGGGTTCGAGCCTGGTGTCGTGCATCGTGGCAACAAGCGCGTCGAACATGTCAGAGACGGCGCCAGCAGCGATATACTCTTCAGGCAGCGGCCGCGGGTCGGCCTCATCGGAATAGGGACGGTATCCGTAGAGCGCGATCTCATCGAGGAGATGAGCGGTGGGCGAGGATTCGTGATCGGGTTCGGTCTCGGGGATCATGGTGCTGGCCTTTCGTCGGTCCGGGCACCCTGCCCGGCCTTCACGGGCGTCCCTCTGACCGGCTGCGGGGAGGCCGCACCCATGTGGCCCAAGCGCCAGCGGAGGATGGCGGGCACGCGGCTATTTTGGTTCGCGATGGAAAGGCGCGGGTGTTGCCGGTCTGTCGCATCGCTTGATGCGATGCTTCCTGCGCCGCCGGAAAATAGCCGCGCGGACCGCCATTGCGGCCTTGACGCAGCCGGTCTTTCGGACGCCACCCGGGGAAGGCCGGGCGGCACCGGACCCTGGACAGGCCGCAGCACCGATCTCAGCCAGACCCTCCGGTCACATCCCGGCTCAGCCTGGATTGACGGGAAAGCGTGTGCGATCCTGCTCGCGAAGCTGGCCGACGATCCGTTGTCCGAGTGCCGCTGCGCCATGCTGGCGCAGGTCGTCGTTGAAATCGCCGAGCGCAGGTGTCAGCGGGACCAGTTCGACCGCGGCAGACTGCGCCCGCGCGCGCAACGTGCCAAACGCCGCATCGCCTGCGGCATCCCGGTCGCGCGCGACATAGAGCCGGTGCAGACCTGGTGGGAACAGTATGGCAGCAAGGTGGGCCGATGAAGTGGCAGCTGCCATCGGCAGCTTGGGCAGGATTTCACGCAATGACAGAATGGTCTCGATGCCTTCGCCGGCCACCATGACGTCGCTGCATTGGCCAAAGCGCACCGCATGTCCGAGGATGTCGCCCATTGCGCGGCGCGGGGAAGCGACATTGGCCTTGCCGTTGCCCCCGGGATCGAGCCCATAAGGAGACAAGTACGTGCGATGGGCGCCGGTCTGCCTGCCATCGTGGTCGGTCACCGCTGCGATCAGCGCCGGGAAGGTGCCGGGAGTCCCCGGCGCATCGTCCTCGTTGGGGCGGTAGTAGCAGCGCCGATGAAACCGCAATGCTGACAGTTCATGCAAATGCGTGATCCCGCGCGAGCGGAGATAGTCGGCGGCGAGCGATCCGAAGAGCGGCCTGGATGCCGCAAACAGGCGCTTTGCGCCCTGCGACGACTCTGCCTGTGCCGGCCGGGTGAAGACCGCGTTGCCCTGGTGGCCGGTCGATGGCGGCAGGGCGAGGAAGCGCTCTGCTTCCTTGATGGTCTCGCCAAGGCGGGCGTGGCGCCGGTTCAGGCGGATCAGGTCGAGAAGGTCGCCATGCTCCCCGGTCGCGGCATCGACCCAGTTACCGATTGCCCCGCGCTCGGTTTCGAACAGCCGCACATAGAGACTGCGCCCGGGCGTTCCGGTCACATCTCCGACCATCCAGTAACGCCCCTCGCGCCTGCCCGCAGGGAGGTAATGGCGGCAGACGGCCTGCACGTTGCGGGCAAGCCGCTCGGACAATTCGGCCGCGCGCATTGAAATCCTGCTCATCTCAAGGGGCCTTCCTGTCGGTAATGCGGATCGCCGCCGGTCAGGCGGGCGGGATATAGGCGTCGTAAGGGTTGCCGGGGGCGAGATGGCCGAACGGGATCAAGACGTATTCTGGCCCCTCGCGGCCAACGGCGCAGAGGACATAGCGGGTCTTGCCGCTCTCGACCTCGGTGCATTCCATCAGTGCGAGGTCACCGGCCCTGGCCGCCTTCAACAGTGTTTCGAAATTGGCGCGGGCATAATCGGGAATGGCCATGGGATGGCTCCTTGTTCGTCAGACATTGCCAGGGAGGCGGGGCGGCCAAGGCCGCCCCGCAAGTCCCGGATCATTCGGCGGCGATTGCCGCAGGCTCGTGGTCCCCGGCTTCACCGGTGGCGAGAAAGTCGGGCAGGTCCGCGACCTCCTCTCCCGGCTGAACCTCATCGTCGGCCTGCGGCAGCCGCAGCGGTTCGGGCAGCCAGCCCGTGCCCTCGAGCAGACGTTCGGCCTCGCGCGCCATGTCGCCTTTCTTGAGGTGCCCGATCGTTGCGGCGGCCGCATCGCCCCTGGCTTCGCGCACGGCCTCGATGATCCGGGGCTTGGTGACACGGCCGAGGTAATTGTCGGCCGTTGGTATCCAGCCCGCTTCGGCCATGTCGAGACCGACGACGGCAGCGAGGGCATCGGCTGCCGCAATCCGCTGCGCAATGCCGCGCTCCGAGATACGCCCGTCGTAGCCTTTGGCCGGCTCAAACAGCGCATTGACCCCGAGCGAGGCACAGTGCGCGAGCAGTGCCATTTGCTCCTCATGCGCCAATCCGGCGATGGCCGACCACAGCTCATCCGGCTCGCTCGGCAGCCGCTGCGCCCATTGCCCGTGCCGGGCCTGGATATTCTGGCTCCAGATTGTTTCGCGCAAGGCGGGCGCGGCATTGCCGAGCCAGGCCTGAGTGACGCCGATCTGCACGCAGCCATGGATGCCGTGCGGACGGAACACCGACAGGCACAGCGCATGCAGCACAGCGAGGAAGGCGGCATCGGGCGCATTGGCCAGTGCATCGCGCAGCGCCAGCGTGCGCTCGGCGGTCAGCTCGGCAACAAGCCGGTCGGGCAGAGGCCGGATGGCATCGTCTTCCTCCCCGGCATGCTCGCCAGTTTGCACCTGTCCCCCGACGCTTACTATCGTGCCGGTTGCGGCGTCGCCGGAGACGGTGCCGGCCTCGGCGTCCTTCCCTTCGGCCACGGGTTCGTCTTCCGGACGGACAAAGCCCCGGTCGATCCGCAGCCGCCCGTCATGCGCCAGCGAGACGAACACGCCTGCGCGGGCCATCTCCTCGGGATCATAGGTGACCTGGTGCCGGGTGAGCGCGGTGATCCCGGCATCGATTGCGGCCAGGCGCGCATCGACCTCGCCGGGGAGGTCGCCGCCGTCCTGATATTGCTCGCCCAGCGCGTCATATTCCGCGACCAGCGCATCAAGACGGGCCTGCTCCTCGTCGGTGAGTGGCACCGTTGTGCCAGTGATGCGGCGCTTGCCGTGTTCGCAGCCATAGGGCAGGTCGATGGCCGCTTCGACCCACTTCCAGCCTTCCCCGCCGATCTCCTGTGCGATTTCGGAGAGCTTTTCGCTGACCAGCAGTTCGACCAGCGCCGGATCCTGCAGCCAGCCATCCTCGTCCGACGAGAACAGGTCGCGCATCACATGGCCGCCCGCTTCGATGTAGGAATCAAGCCCGATGAACCGCACGCGGCGGTCACTCGCTGCAATGGCATCCTCGGTCAGCAATCGGCGAATGTGGTAGGCGGGCGCGTGACTCGCCTGGTTCACCTGCTCCCAGACCTGCTCCTGGCGGGCATGGTTGTCGTTTACCGAGAAGGCCATCAGCTGTTCGAGTGTCATGCCGTCCTCGCCATAGACCTCGAGCAGTCTCGGCGAGACCGATGCGAGCCGCAGGCGTTGGCGCACGGTTTGCCCCGAGACGAAGAAGCGCGCCGCGATGTCGTCTTCCGACAGTCCCGCCTCGATCAGCGCGCTGAAGGCGCGGAACTGGTCGAGCGGATGCAAGGCGACGCGCATGACATTCTCGGCCAGCGAATCCTCCTCGGCGATCCCGGCTTCGCGGACGACGCAGGGGACCGGTTGATCCTTGGCCATCCGCTTGCGCCTGACCAGCAGTTCGAGCGCGCGGTAGCGGCGGCCGCCAGCGGGGACCTCGAACTGGCCGGTTTCCTTCCCATCGTCATCGACGACTGGCCGGACATTGAGGCTCTGGAGCAGGGTGCGGCGGTAGATGTCCTCGGCGAGGTCCTCGATCGAGAGGCCCGCCTTCACGCGCCGCACGTTCTTCTGACTCAGCACCAGCTGGTTGAAGGGGATGTCGCGCGAGGAACTGAGCACGAGCTTGGGCAATTGCCCGGATGTTTTTTTGGTCATCATGGTTCTCCATAACGGGCCGCCCGGGAGACCTTCTCTCGAGACCCCGACCCGTCACGAAGCGAAGCGCCGCCCTCTCACTCTTGAGGGGCAGCGCCGCGCGGGAGACTTGGAACGACCGGAATCAGTGGACCCGGTCGAGCAGCTTCTTGGCCTTGCCCTCCATGTCGAGGCGGGCATCCTGGTGCGCCTTGCTCCGCGCCAGCGCCGCGATTCCCTGCACGAAATCGAAGATCGACTCCGGCGGGCGGCCTTCTTCGGCCAGCACCGTCCCGATGATCCTGCCGCTCTCGGCCCTGGAGAATCCGCGATCGCGCAGGAAGTCTTTCCGATCCTCGTCGCTGCGGGCCACAATCCTTGTCCGGGCCGCCTTGATGCCGTTGATGAAGGGTTGCGGCGAAGAGTTCGCAAAGTTCATCAGCGCCGGGGCGGCTTCATGGGCGAAGCGGGCGGCGGCGTATTTGCTGTGGCGGATCGAGACTTCCTCGAAGGCCTCGACGCCCCACAGATTCCGGTTCTGGCAGACCGCGCGCAGGTAGAAGCTTGCCATGCCGAGCGTTTTCGCACCCACTTCCGAGTTCCAGCAGTAGAAGCCGCGAAAGTAGAGATCGGGCGAGCCGTCGGGGAGGCGCCCCGCCTCGATCGGGTTGAGATCGTCGACGAGGAACAGGAATACGTCGCGGTCGGAGGCATAGAGCGTGGTCGTGTCCTTCGAGATGTCTACACAAGGATTGTAGACCATGGTCGACCAGTCGAGCACGCCCGGCACCTTCCAGCGGGTATCGCCCGTTCCATTGCCGGCAATCTTCTGCACCGCTTCGACCAGCTCGTGATCGTAGATCCGGCCATAGTCAGGGCCGGTCACCGCGCGCAGTTCCAGCCTGCTCCCGGAATCATCAGTGTCGGTCTCCAGAGTCCTGATCTGCTCGGTCCGGTTCGAGGTCAGGCCGTATTGCAGGTTGATTGCGGCAAGCGGTGCGGGAAGCTGGCGCAGATAGGCAGCGGGGGCGCCGACCTGGCTCGCCAGCTGGCCGAAGCTCCAATGGGTGGGTGCGGCCGGTGCATCGGCGCCGGGCAGCATCAGCGCCAGGC
>LOET01000130.1 GCA_001515985.1 Sphingomonadales bacterium BRH_c3
GAAGTATTCGCCTCCGAGATCGAGGCGACGCTCAACGAAGGCGGGCGCGACCGCGAGGAATTGCTCGGCGCCTTGCGCGGGGCAGTTGGCGCTGTGCCGGGTGTACAGGCGATCTTCGGCCAGCCCATCGGCCACCGCGTCGACCACATTCTTTCCGGCGCGCGCGCGAATATCGCAATCAAGGTCTTCGCGCCCGATACCGACACGCTTCAGCGCATTGCGACGCAGGTGGAGAGCGCGGTGCAGGGCATCCCCGGCGCGGTCGACGTGCAGAAGGACACACAGAGCATGGTGCCCTATCTGCGCGTGCGCCTGCGCCGAGCGGACCTCGCCAATTACGGGCTCGCAGTCGAGGACGTCACTGGCGCGATCGAGGCAGCGATTGGCGGGGCCGAGGTCGGCCAGCTGATCGAGCGTCCGGTCATCACCGATGTCGTAGTCCGCTACGATCCGGCGCAATTCGCCGATGCGGGTCAGGTGGAAAGCATGGTGCTTGCCGCCCCCAATGGAACGCTGGTGCCGCTCGCAGCGGTGGCCGATGTGGTCCGCGACCAGGGACCGAACGCGATCACCCGCGAAAGCGTGGAGCGGATGCAACTGGTCATGGCCAACGTCTCTGGCCGCGACCTTGGCGCAGTGGTCGAGGATGTGCGCACCGCGATCGCCACCATCGAATTGCCGCAAGGCGCGCATATCGAACTCGGCGGCCAGTTCGAAAGCGCCGCGAGCGCAACGCAGACCTTGTTGGCGCTTGGGCTGATCGTGCTGATCGGAATGTTCCTGCTCTTGCGTCAGGCATTCCGCTCGGGCCGCGATGCGATGCTGGTGTTGATCAACCTGCCGCTGGCGTTGGTTGGCGGCGTGGTCGGGCTTTGGCTGACCGGCGGTGTGCTGTCGGTGGCGACGATCATCGGCTTCATCACCCTGTTCGGCATCGCCACCCGCAACGGCGTGATGCTGGTCAGCCACATCAAGCATTTGCAGGACGCGGAAGGCATCACCGACCTTGCCGAGGCGGTGCGGCGCGGGGCGGAGGAGCGGCTGGTGCCAATCCTGATGACCGCGATCTCGGCAGGCTTGGCGTTGGTGCCGCTGGCGCTCAATATGGGCCAGCCGGGCAGCGAAATACAGGCGCCGATGGCGATCGTGATCCTGCTCGGCCTCGCCAGCTCGACCGCGCTCAACATGCTGGTGCTGCCGCCGGTTTACCTCAAGGTGGTGCGCGACGGCTGGGGCGTGCGGATGCCGCAATGGCGACGGCGCGAGCCTGAAACGGCCGAATCGTAAGCGAAGGGGAAGGACGCGATGGGATATTTGCTGATCAAGGCCGCCCTGTCAGGCATCATCATAGCCATCGTCAGCGAGGTTGCGCGGCGTGCGCCGGGTCTGGGCGCGTAGATCGCCTCGTTGCCGCTCATTTCCGTGCTCGGAATGATCTGGCTTTGGCGCGACACCGAGGACACCGCGCGCATGGCCGACCACGCTTTTGCGACCTTCTGGTTCGTGCTGCCAAGCCTGCCAATGTTCTTGGTGATCCCGTTACTGCTGGGACGCGGGATGGCATTCTGGCCCACGCTCGTTATCGGCTGCGCGCTGACGGTGGTGCTCTATCTCGCCATGGTGTGGACGTTGGCGAGGTTTGGCGTCCAGCTTTAGATCGCAAGGCCCAGCACAAGTCCGCCAAGCGCCGCGACCCCCAAAACTCTCACCACCGACCAGTTTGCGCCGAACACCAGCGCACAGGCAAGCAGAGCGAGCAGAGCAGCCCGCCAGTCGAAGCTAAGCCATTCGGGTGTGTAGAGCCGCAACGGCCCGATTTGCACCTCGCCGACATTGGCAAACAGGACGTGGAGCAAGAACCACGCGGTAAGATTGGCGATTACGCCCACCACCGCCGCCGTTACCGCTGCAAGCCCGCCTTTCAGGCGCACTGCGTTGCCCAGTCTGTCGATCCACGGCGCGAGCGCGAAGATCCACAGGAAACAAGGGACAAAGGTCACCCAGGTCGTCAGCCCCGCGCCAAGCAGGCCTGCCACGAACGGCGCGAAAGGCTCGGGTGCGCGAAACGCTGCGAGATAGCCGACAAACTGCGTGACCATGATCAGCGGCCCCGGCGTCGTTTCGGCCAGACCCAGCCCGTCAGCCATTTCGCCCGGTTGCAGCCAGCCGAAGCCCTGCACGGCCTCCTGCGCCATATAAGCGAGCACGGCATAGGCGCCGCCGAATGTCACCACCGCGAGCTGCGAGAAGAACGTTCCGATGTCCCACAAGACATGGTCAAAGCCGAGGGTTGTAGCGACGAGCGCCATGGGAGCAGCCCAAATGACACCCCAGATCACTATCGCTTGCACGGTGCTGCGCCATGGACGAGGCCCGGATGGCGGAGCGGAACCGCTTGGCTTGAGGGCCAGCCAATCAGGTCGCATGGCCGCTACCGCTATGCCGATCGCGCCCGCGCCCAGCACGATCAACGGGAATGGCAGGTCGAGCAGGAACAGCGCGACAAAGGCCGCCACCGCCAACCCCTGTTTGAACCGTGTATTGAGCGCGCGGCCCGCGATCCGCAGCAATGCCTGCATCACAATGGCCAGCACGGCCGCTTTCACCCCTAAGAAGATTGCCTCGAACCAGTCTAGATTTGCGGCCACTGCGTAGAGCATGGAAAGCACGAGGATCACCAGCGCGCCTGGGATCACGAACAACAAGCCCGCCGCCAAACCGCCGCGCCAGCCATGCAACCGCCAGCCGATCCAGGTCGCCAGTTGCTGCGCTTCGGGCCCCGGCAAGAGATGGCAGAAATTGAGTGCGTGAAGATAGTCCTCCTCGCTCACCCACTGCCGATCCTCGACCAGTTCGCGGTGCATCAATGCGATCTGTCCGGCAGGCCCGCCAAAACTTAGGAGGCCAATGCGCAGGAATACCCGCAGGAGGTGGGAGAAGCTGGGCGTTGTATTCGGGGTCGCGCTCATTGATTACCTCGCAAAAATCCAACCGCCGGAAAGCGGAACGACGAGGCAACACTTGGGCAATTGCCGCCTGACCGGGAGGTTGCTTGGTCCCGATACGAAGCTCTTACAGTCGTTTTGCACCCGCAAGAAGAGCGAACCGGATCTGGAACTCCACGACACGCTGTAAATCCAGAGCGCGGGCCCGCGAGAATGGTAATCGAATACTCCTGCTGCCCGGCTGGAAACGCGGTTGATTGTTAGCTTTTGCAGATTTGAGCTTGAAACCGGATTGACAGCAACCGGCCCAGTTCTAGTTAGTGCCTAACGGCAGCCACTGGGGTGGTAAGTAGCCGCATGCCCTAGATCGCGAGATAAATCACCACTACGCCGACGACAGCTGTGATAGGTGACATCGACCGGACAAAGGCTTCTGGTAATTTCTTTGACCACCAAACCGCATATGCAGCATGCACGCGTCGGGGGGTCAGCAGCAGTGCCACAGAACTTGCCAAGATAAACCATCCGGCAACCTCAAAACCGTCAGGCGCTTTTGCCGAAGGCGATCTGACTATGAGCGCGGCACCTGCAAGCCCCCGCAAGCCGAGTTCAGTTGCGTTGATCTTCCATGTAGAAGCCATCATGCTCAGCCAGCGCAGGCAATCGCCGGGACGATTCCACATCAGCCATGCTACCGACACAAGCCACAGACCGGATAGGATAACACCCACGAACGCTGCACTCTGCATTGCCGAACCTTCTCACGACCAGCGTAGGTCCGCAATGGCGTCGAAAACCGAACGACCGCTTGCAGACGCGAGCAACCCAAAAACAGACTTTCTGCAACCGGCCCAAATTTGGACGTCTAGTCAACGATAATCCCCATTATCGAAGGACTGCTATCGGGCTGCCGCCAAGTACATGCATTTTCCCACTAAGGGGCGGAAAGCGGACATCCTAGGCTGGTTTGTTCTGGCTTCGCACGAGGCCTCGGCTTGCATGCTTGGCTAGGATTTAAAGTATACAAGTCTCCGAGTCTGTGTCAGTCGATTGCAGGGTCGTGTCGATATAGCCTGGAGGCTTCTTGCCATGCCTTTCAGATACGCTCCTCATTGGACAGCATTCGTTGTGCTGGTCACGGTCGCCGGGTTTTGGCCGAGCTATTTCGTGCCGATAACGAGCGTCCCGCTGGCGTTCCACGTCCACGCTTTTACCGCGATGGCTTGGCTCTTTCTGATCATCACCCAAAGCATCGCGATCCAGCATCGCCAGAATGCGCTTCATAAGACGTTGGGGAGAGCAAGTTTTGCGCTTTTCCCGCTTGTGATTTTCGGGCTTGTCATGATCCTCAACAACATGGCTCAACGCTATGCCAACGCTCCAACGGATATAGACCTGGTTACGGGCCCTGGGTTCGCTCTCATGTCCATGATCGTAATTTGCGCGTTTCTGGTTCTATACTACTATTCATTGAAACATCGCCGGAATGTTCGCCTTCATGCAGGCTATCTCTTGGCGACCCCGCTGATCCTGTTCGAATCTTCCTTTGGGCGGCTGCAGGATCGAATCTTTCCATGGCTCAACGTGATCGATAGCGAGTGGCCGCACGCGTTCATGGATTCCATCCCGATCAACAATACTATGGCCACAGCATTTGCGCTGGCACTCTACTTCATGGACCGCAAGAACGGGGCACCTTGGCTAGTCGTGAGCGGATTCCTCACGGTTCATTCGCTAGTGTGGTTCGCGCCCTATTTCGAGTTTCCGGCAAAAGTGTTGCAGTTCTACTCGCTCGTTCCTCCACCCTTGGCGCTGATGGCAGGATTGTTGGCAGGAATCGCCGTGACCTACTTTGGTTGGCAGGCGGGAAGCGCGCCAAAACGCGCAGATGCCCAAGCTGTGCGAGCCTGAAAGTTACTTGGTCAGACTTTGGTCATACAAGGATTTAATTGCCTTGAGTCCGCATTGGGGTCGTGTCCGGAACGGCAAGTTTTTCGCAAACTTGGCGGTAAGCTGCCGCCATGTGTGCCCGTTGGCGGTAGCACGGCATTCGCTAACAAAGCGGACGTTACTGCTAAGCGAAGGATGGAGACCGGCCCTGAATTATCGAAGCGATGGGATCAGCGAGAAAACACTGCTCCGTGAGGGGCCCCTTCACCGGTCCAGCCGTGAGGCCATGTCTGCTTGGCGAAGCTGAAACCGACCTCCCCGTCACCGCCTCTGAAGGCTTCGTCTATCGTCAGCGCGCCGTTGCTTTCATCGAGCTTGAGCAGATACATTCGCTGACCTGCATTGCCAGTGGTGACGACCAAGCGCCTTGATTTCGGGTCCCACGCTGTCCAGTGAGGGCGAAAGTCCTTGTTCATTTGCAATCGAAAGACTTCCACGGGTCGCTCACCATCAGCGATGTCGAGAACAATGAAGGAATGGATATCAGGCACGGCCTGCACCATGTAGTGTCCCACAATAGTCGGTACGCCGCACCAACTGCCTGGATATTGGTGCACCAATTTTACTTGTGGTGTTGGTGTTCCGATGCCGGTTACCCGCTGAACGCCGCACGACAGGGTGTGAATATAGGCAGCGCCATCCGGCCCGATCCGCGGTTCCTCAGGTGAAATATGGCCATTTAGGCGGGGGCCAGGATCAAGGCGATGTGTGCCAAGCAGTTTGAGGTCGGACAGACGGAAAAGTTGGTAGGTGTTGCTGGTCAGCAAAAAGTCATCGCCCATCGGCGAATTAGTCACGATCACCTTGTCTATCTCCGGCAAGACCGCCAAACTGTATGGCAGCAGGCCTTCATCAGCGAATGCCGGATCGGCGTTGCTTACCGAACGCACCATTTTGCCGGTATCATCAATTTCTACCAGGCCGCCGCTTGTCGCAGCCATCGACATGTGATCCCCATGCACAGTGTGCTGGAAGGTTGCCAGGACGTTGCCATTGGGCAAGCGAACGAAGCTGTGTGGCATGCTAAACCCACCGAGGCTGGTGAACGCACCTGCCTGGCGCGGCTTCATTGGATTGGTAAGGTCGATAATCACGGTCCGATTTGCATCGTGATCATTTGCGAACAACATGCCGCTTGCAGGCATTTCATATTCGGTGTGATGGGCGTTTACGCTCTTTTGGTCAGTGGCCTCGCTAGTCACGAGTTTTCCGTAGGTCGGGGATTCCGGATCAGCGTCTAGAACGACAATGAAGTCGTTCCCGATTTTGGCTCGATCTCCAGCCCAGACAAAAAGGAATTTTCCTGACCGGTCTTGTGCTTCGGAATGAACGGGAAGGACAAATGCCGATAAAGCCACGATGAACATGAAAAGCCGGCGAAGCATTACCAATCTCCCCAAATGCCTCCGACCCTTGGACTGCTTTGTACCACCCAGGCGATCCAATGGCTATTTCGAAAACGATAGTCCGCAATGGGGTCGTTTGCAGAAAGGCGGGTTTCGGCGAAGGGTGCAATCAAGCTGCCGGTCGGTTTTCGGGTCTGCGCTCGATCGGGGGGGCGGCCGAGACTTGGGGGTGGAAAGCTGCCAAAAAGGAGCCCCGCTGATAGGCGGGGCTTCTGAGTGCAAGGGCCGAATTAATATCCAAACGCCTCGAGCCGCGAGGCACAGAATTGCTAATTTTGAAGACAATTTGACTACAGCCGATCGGAGGCTCTGAGCTAGGGCAAAAGAAATGCCGTTAAGGAAGAGCTTTCTGTTGCAGACTGCTTGAAAGGCAGATCAACTGGCCGCGCCAGCGCTTAAAATCGCTCTTATTGAAACGCGCAATTGCTGTTCGTAGATCGCGTTTATTGAACCAGCCAAATCAGGACCGAAGATACTACGAACAGTGGGCTCTGATACCGAGTAATAGTGAACGCTGCCCAGAATTTGGATGATGACTGCTAAGATCCTTGCGTCGCTAGCGTTGCTCCATCCCGGAGTTGCGCGCGTCATCTCGGTCAGGTCTTTTAAGAATGGTCCCAAGGGCCATTTGCGAGTGCGGTCGGCACGTGACGGATTGTCGAGCAATTCGCGCATGAGAAGCTGCGAGCGTTCGGTATCTTCCGGCGTGTCTGCAACTAACGCGCAGAAGTAATCGACAAGGCGCTCTGAACTCTCGGTGCCCTCTTCAGACGAGGGCCTGAGACTGACTAACTCGCTCGCGATCTGTTCGAGCACTAATCCGTATAGCTTTTCCTTGGTTTGAAAATGATGGAGGAGCGTTTGCTTGGTCATGCCCAGCATTCCTGCGATCTGGGAAATACTAGCACCATAAAAGCCGCGCTTCGCGAACAGCCCTCTCGCCTCCAGGATCATCAGATCCCTCGTCGAAGTTGGCTGAGAGTTTTTGTCTTTTTTCATGTTCTAAGTGATTGACATCTACCGATCGGTCAGTCAATTTCCTTACCGATCGGTAGGCGTGGTCATCGTTTTTTGATCCAACAGCTGAAGAAGCTGCTGTGACGAGGTCTTTGGAAGGAGTTCTTTAGTCGGCGAAAGGCTCGTCGATGAAAGCGGTTCTAGCTTGCGGGGAGTGGATATAGGGCAGTGAAAATAGCTAGCGAGCAGGACGTCGGGAGTCAGTCAGCCGAAGTGCTTCTTCACCAACAAATCAAAGCATTGTCGGCAAACCTGCTTCACGTAATTGGAGGAGCAGGCCGCGTGTCAGAGCTTCCTCGGCAAATAATGGAACTAGCCGACACTCTTAGTGGCTTGCGGCAGGCTTTAGGTCGAGAACCCACCGAGGACGACTTTCGAAATGCAATAGGTGTATCGGCAAACGCCGGTGACCCATTTGACATTGCCACGATAAAGATGGTGCATGGGAGTTTGGAAATCGCAGCGTCGCGAATTCTCGCGCAAGAGGCAGCAGAGATCACCGGGAAGATGAGGTTGTTCGAGGGCATTCTATGCCGCGGGAGAGCAATGAAGTCTTTCTTGCGCGATCTACAATCGTAAGAGAAGCAATACAAAAATCTGTCTTTTCCGGATCGCGATACGAGAAAGAAAACTCTCAAAAAGCAAGCACACCGTAAGGTGCAGGCTTTGATATCAGATACCACGTGCTCGACATTTGGCTCGAAAAGCCGAGATCCGCAATGGGTCGTTACCTGAACAGCCACTTTCGGCGCGAAGCCTACCAAAGCTGCCTGGCCGCTTTCAGAAGTCGCGCTAGATCTGCTCTCTGTCGGTTTCTGGGTGGGGAGCTGACTTCTGCAAATTTGCATCCCCTGTGCTGTCAGAGTTCTACTTTTGGCCCATGAACTCAGCCATAACGTCACCGGATGGCATTGCATCGTAACAAAGAGTGCCTTCAGGCGCGGAAATCCAGGAATGCCTTCGTTTTTCATAGCAGGCATGAGTAGGGGGAGGAAAATCCTTGTCGGCAAAGCATCCCCCGGCGATTCCAATCTTGCCCGCGAGAAATCCTTCGTTCCGACCGCCCCACCATATTGAAGTCCCACAATTTGGACAGAAATTGAACGTTGCTTCTGCTCCCATATCGCCAGTTGTCCGTGTGAAAGCCTTGGTAGTTCCTTCGACCGTCACGTTCTCAATCGGAAACCATGCGCCAATGTGCACAGGCGCGCCGGTTCGCCGCTGGCAAAGCTCGCATGAACACATGAGAACAGGGTCTGGGTCCCCTTCGCAAGTTAGTTGAACTTCGCCGCAATGACACTTCGCAACTCGGGTCATGATCTCCGTCTCCCATCCGACAAGGCTCAAGACTATCATACACGTAAAAGCGAAAATAGCTGATGCATTGCAGCTTGACCGCTACTAGCAGCCAATACTCCAACTGCTATTTCAGCTTCTGGGGTGGAAAGCTGACGCTGTTGTGACCCAGCCGTTCGGCTACATTCCCATGGCCATTTTATTTCAAGACAAACTTTGCCCCAGTTGTTACGCTTCCCCTCGGGTCGCTCAGAGCTTCAGTGAGAAGCATGAAATTGCTGGGGGGCAATCATAGTGAAATCTGCTGTTGCGACTCTTGTCGCATCTGTCACGGCGGCGTCGCTGGTGCTGCCAGAGGGCGTCAGCGCACAGTCAGCCTCGCCTCGGTACGAGCTTTCTGTCGAGCGGATCCACGGCGAGGTCTACAATCCCTGGACCCTGGAAATGGATGCAGTTGAGCTGCGTGCGTTTCAGGGAGAAGGTGGACAAGGACTGGTCGCTCCGACCATGCGGGTTTCGCCTGGGGAAATCCTGAGCCTCAGAGTGCAGAACAAACTCGCGACATGCTCTCCCGAAGAGATCGCGCAACTTGAATGCTACAACTCCACCAATATTCACACGCATGGGCTGTGGGTCTCGCCCAGCGGCAATAGCGACAATGTGATGATCTCAATCAGCCCGGGTGAGCAGTTCGAATATGAATTTGTGATTCCACCAGATCATCCTTCCGGGACATTCTGGTACCATCCCCACATGCATGGCGCGACGAGCATCCAGCTTGGATCTGGCATGGCGGGCGCGCTGATCATCGACGGCGACCGCGTTCCTACAATGACCTCGCCTGGCGATATCGATATTCTGTTCTCCCAGCCCAATGGCCAATCCTTCGGCGAGAAGATCATGGTGTTCTCGCAAATTCAGTACGGGTGTCATGACCAGGAAGGAAAGCTAAAGGCACCAAGATCGCCTGACCCGGAGGCGAGGCCATGGGAGCATCCTGCATGGGCCTGCGAAGCGAGCGATGTGGGCACAGTTGACCGGTGGAGCCAGTTCGGCGTGTCTATGGAGAACAGGTCCAAGCGCTTCACAGGGATCAACGGACAAGTACATCCGACTTTGAGCGTGCTGGAAACCGGTCGATTCCAGCGATTGCGAATGATTCATGCAGGGCTGCGGCACGCTGTTAGGATGAGCATCCGCCGCCTTGTCGATGGTGCACCACCTTTGCGCGATGTGCCAGCCCAAGACCATCGTGCATGGATCGCCCAGAATTGCACGGGCGAGCCAATCGAGCAGTTTCATTTTGCGGATGACGGCCTGACCCGCACTGCGTTTAGGCGCACGACCCAGATAAGCATGTTTCCAGGGTCACGCCTGGATTCACTGGTCTATTTTGAGCAGCCCGGTCTCTATTGCATGGTGGATGATCAGCGGTGGCAGATGCAGCCCGACGAGTATCGCATGCTAGGCATTTTGGAGGTGAGCGGCCGTACTGCAGCGGTTGCGAACGTGGCCGGCCATCTAGCCGAGACCTTGATGGCTACTGCAGAGCAAAGGATCACTGATAGTGCGGTGCGCGAACGGATCGTCGCAGATCTTTCTGACGGGCTTAAGATCGGTTCATTTTCCTGGCATGAGCCTGTGTCGGATGAGGAGATCACTGGTTACCAAAAGGCTGCGATGACTATCGAGGTTCACGAAGACGGATCGGAAACCTACAGCATCGACGGTCAACCGCATGAGCATGGTCGCATCGACCGATTGTTGACGGTAGGGGATGCGGAAGAGTGGGAACTGACCTCCACCCTGGGAGGCCATCCGTTCCACATCCACGTTAACCCGTTTCAGGTGGTTGCCATCCGCGACCGCGAGGGCCGGGATGTTACCATCGAAGGTAGCGAGGCATATGACCCCGATTATGGTGGCATGATCGGTGGCTGGCGCGACACTCTTATCGTCAAGCAAGGACGGGTAGTGACCATGCGCACTCGGTACCGGCGATACATCGGTGATTTCGTGATGCATTGCCATCTCGCCAGTCATGGCGACATGGGCATGATGCAGAATGTCCGTTTGAAGATGCCGGGAAATCAGCACACAGCGAACAAGGAATTTCTTATCCTTGACTAGATGCAGGCTGTCGCGATCCCACAATTCAACGGAACGGGGGAATTTGCGAACGGGTCTGCGATTGGCTCGTGAGTGGACTGGCTCCTTTTCTCGAGCGCAGCAGAGACTTGATTATTCCGGGTAAGCGGCAATGCACTCTAATTCGACGCGAGCATTAATTGCGAGGCCATTTGCTCCTAGCGCGCTTCTGGCTGGAAACGGCGGATCGAAATACTTCGTGTAAATCTCGTTGAAGGTGCCCCATTCCTCAATGTCAGCTAGAAAAACGGTGCATTTGACCACATTCTCCATTCCAAGCCCTCGTCTTTCCAGAGCGCCCTTGATGTTCGACATCACTTGTTCAGCCTCTGACCCGATGCCTCCCTCAACCAGGTTTCCTTCCGAATCTTCCCCAACTTGGCCCGATAGGAATAGGAGGTTGCCGACTCTTACGGATTCTGAAAACGGGTAACCCATTCCCGCATACGGTCCATCATCGAATTTCTCGACCTGCTGGGCGTGCAGACCAGCTGAGAAGGCGATTAAAAGGGCAGCGCCGATTGCGCCGATCCACGCACGAATACGATCCATTGCTCAGATATCCCAAAGTGAACTTCAGCGGTAATTGGTAAGGATATATCTGGACGTGTCAAAGCTTCCGCTTACGGGTCGATTAGCTGACCAGCCGCTATCAGCTCGTCGAACGGCCTAGCGGACTGTCGTCTGTGGATGGCTCCCGCGTTGCAAGCATAAAGTGATGATGTGGTGTTGGGTCGGGTGCAGTCGTCTGTCCGGCCTGTTGATGCAGTCGGTTGGGACTGCTGGCCCTGATGGGGTCCGTGAACAAGGTCCTATCGGCTTTGCAGGCTCTTGCGCCTAAGACAGTCCCTGGGTTGTCCCTGTTCCCGGTCCGACCGGTATCGCCATCACATCGCTTCGCTCTTACAACTTCGTGAAGCTGATCTTTTCTCAGCTAATGTCTTGATTCCTCATGATGCCAGCACCGGCTCATGGTCTGCTCGATAGGTTTCGCCGCGCGTCATGATGGCCCATGCGATCCGGGCCATCTTGTTGGCCATGGCAACCGTAGCGACCCGGACCGGCTTTCGGGCCAGTAGTGCAACGAAGCGCGGATCAGCTGTTTCCGGCTTTTCCTTGGCCCTGCGAACCAGCGCTGTCGCTCCGATCACGAGCAACTGTCGCAGATATTTGTCGCCCATCTTGGTGATGCGTCCCAAGCGCTCCTTGCCGCCGCTCGATGCCTGGCGCGGGGTCAGGCCCAGCCAAGCTGCAAACTGCCGCCCCGACCGGAACTGGCCGGGATCGGTGACCGATGCAGCGAGCGCCGTTGCGCCAACTGGTCCGATACCGGGGATCGTGGCCAGACGCCGCGCGGTCTCGTCGCTGCGCTGCAGCGCGGCAAGCCGAAGGTCGATTTTGCGCAGCTGGGCATGAAGCTGAAGGATCTGCTCCGACAGCATGGTGACCACTCTAACCGCGTCGGGTGGGAGATCGAGATCGGCCTCTTGTGTGACGGTCTGCCGCGCCATGTGCAGAGCCCGCTCGATCCCCACCGGGATGGCAATGCCCTGTTCCGCGAGCACGCTACGCATCAAGTTGACCGACTGCGTGCGTTGCCCGATCAGCAGTCGGCGGGTGCGATGTAGCGCCAGCGATGCCTGCTGCTCGCGACTCTTGACCGCGACGAACCGCATGGTCGGGCGCGTCACGGCTTCGCAGATCGCTTCGGCATCTGCGGCATCGTTCTTCCCGCGCTTGACGTATGGCTTCACATACACTGGCGGCATTAGCCGGACTTCGTGCCCCAGCTTCTTCAGCTCACGCGCCCAATGATGCGATGTGCCACAGGCCTCCGCCCCCACCAAGCATGGCGGCAGCTTCTCAAAGAAGGGAAGCACCTGCGCTCGTCGCAATGTCTTGCGGACAACGACCTCGCCGGTCGCACTCACTGCGTGAATCTGAAAAATGTTCTTGGCCAAATCAAGGCCGATCGTGCTAATCTCCATGGCGGATGGCTCCTTTGCTCGGGTTTGCATGACAGCAACCCATCTTGGCACCTAGATGCCGTGAGCGGGAGCCATCCACCTCATCCGCTTTCAGGATACTGCCTGGAACTAATTACCGGCAGCATATGGGTGAAAGCAGATATAAGGTGAACACGCTCAGGACCATTGATCCCAATCGCTCTTTCAGAGTGATTCAGATTAATTGGATGGGTGCGGATTTCAGCGCGCAAATTCCAAGGCCTAGCGCCGCGCGATTGCATCCAAGATCTCGGCTAAAGGATCTGTTTGCGGCATGGCTGTGCCCGTGGCTGTGAAATCCATGATCACATCGCTTGATTTCTCATATCGCGGCCAACTCGGTAGGCCCGTGCCATTTGGGTTCCCGGACTTGGCAAAGTTCACAAGATAGGCGCTGATGGTCCGACCCATGGCATTGTCGCGCGGGGTGGTTGCGGGGCCGTACTTGATCGCTTGGGTATCGAAGAAGAAGGGAATATCGGTGGCGTGCCAGGCACCCTGCCCCGACAGCGATTCCGGCACATAGGAGAAGCGATAGGCATAGACCGGCACGCCCTGCGCGGCGAGCATGGCACTGAACGAGCGCGCGCCAGCCACCATCTCGCCGGTCTTGCCGCCGATATCGTCTGCGGTGGCGCCGACCATCACTGGCACATGCGCGAAAGCGCCTTCGGCAAAGGCCTGGCCGGTATCAACCAATATCCGGCCATCGGGAAACCCGGGAGCTAGCCCGCCTGCTTCGTACTGGTGAAACATCGTATCGATATTGAGCCCATCGGTGATCGCATCAGCGTCCAGCGCGCGCAGCTTGGCCAGCGCCTCGGGATCGTCGGCGGCGATACCCCGATAAGCAGCGAAGGCCAGGCCGGCCCGCTCTGTATCGCGCCGGGTAACGGGAGGCGCGCTTCCGTCTCCACCCGACATGATCACCGCACGGGCGAACAGATCGCGGGCCATTGGCGAGGTCATCAGCACCTGAACCGCGAAGCCGCCAGCGGATTCGCCAACGATAGTCACGTTGCCGGGATCGCCCCCGAAGGCGGCGACATTGCCCTGCACCCATTTGAGTGCAGCGATCTGGTCGAGCAGCGCGTAATTGCCCAGTAGGCCACTGTCTGCATCGATCTCAGTCAGTTGTGGGTGGGCGAATGTGCCGAAACGCCCGAGCCGGTAATTGGCGCTGACGACCAACACGCCCTTCTTCGCCAGTTCGGCACCGCTGTAGGTCGGCGGCGAGGTGCCGCCGTTGACGAAACCCCCGCCGTAAATCCAGAAAATCACGGGCAAAGGGCCATCGGCCGGTGCAGGCTTCCAGACATTGAGGTAGAGGCAGTCTTCGGCAGGCGTGTTGCCGAGAGGGGCAGCATCGCTGGGAAATGGCAGTTGCATGCAGTCATGACCGTATTCGGTTGTTTGACGAACCCCCTCCCATTGGACTGCTGGCTGTGGCGCGCGCCACCGCAAATCGCCCACAGGCGGTGCGGCGAATGGGATGCCCTTCCAGCTGATGACCTCTCCTTCGACCATGCCGTCGATGGCGCCGGATTGAATCGACACCTCTGTTTGCGCTGTTGCTTCTCCGCAAGCAAAGAGTGCCAGCGCGACAGTTGCGATGGTGGTGAGGATGGATCGCTTCACAATTACCTCCGAGTTCTGTGGCAAGACGAAACCGCGCAAATGGAGATGTACATTGCCCGATGGGGTCAGGCAAAAACAGAGGAGCGACTTCAATTGCAAGAAAGTAACCGCCACGTGACTGGTTTAGCCGATCTGCCGTTGTTCTGACGGCAAACGCGATAGTCCGCAATGGGGTCGTGAGTTGACCAGCCGCTGTAGGTTGCCTCCGCTTGCAGCTGCCTGTCCGCTTCTGGCCTTAGAGCTGAACCCGAAATTAGTCCGCAACTGGGTGGAAAGCGGACTTTCAATCGCGAGCGGCTGCAATCGAGTGCCTCGCCCTGCATAGCACCAGAGCCAACATAGCCTGCTGGACCTGGAAAGACCTGGCTCGCCTAGGCATAAAAATGGCGTGCATGCTATTCAACACGCTATGGGCTAATCGGCTCTCAGCATGTTTAACAAGCCAAAGGACGAATAGTGCTTAGCCAAACCTTGCTTCGTGCGGCGCTGGATTGCCTTATCTTCCTCTTTGCGATGGGTAGCACCTACTTAGCGCAGCAGGCTGATCGCCCAATCACTGCAGTGCTGATTTTCCTGACGGGCGTCATAATCATTGCCTTCCGGTCCGGTCTTGCGAGCGCAATGGTCGCAGCCATAGCTGCGTCAATCGTCTATAACTTTTTCCTGAGCGAACCGACATACAAGTTCGGGATTACAAGTGCGGACGAGGCAGTGCCACTACTGGCCTTCAATATTGCTGCCGTTCTTGCAGGTGCACTCGTTGGACGTCTCAAGGACTCCGCTCTCAAAGCTTATAACGCGCAGTCTGAGACAGCTTTCCTGCTAACGGTCAGCGACCGCCTCCAATCAGCGGTGAAGCTTGATGACGTTGAGAATGCTATCCGCGGCATCATCCCTAGACAGGGCGTCGAAACCGTCGAAATCTTCCTGGCTTCAGGCAAGGCATACGTCCGACCCGGTACCGGTGAAGTTGAGTTCGACCCGCTGAAGCCCTTTCTGGATGAAGCTGAAGGCAATCGCGAAGTGGGTAAGCCGGTATTCATAGAATTGACCGGTGCGCGCGGGACTCTTGGCCTCGTGAAGTTTCGTCTTGCCGAAATGCCGTCCGATCGTGGCCTGATGCAAAACCTGAAATCTATCGCGGCCCTACTTGGCCTGGCAGTCGAACGCTGCCTACTGCTGGAAGAGGCAGCCGAGGCGAAGGCAGCAGCCAGAAACGAGAAGCTCAAAGATGCGCTGCTCTCGTCCGTCTCGCACGACCTTCGCACGCCAGTGACTGTAATTCAGGCTGCTGCGGGCGCGCTTCGCTCGGGCCAGGTCAGCCTTGGGGAAGATGACCGTCAAAGGTTCCTTGGTTCAATACTGGAGCAATGCGCCAAGCTCGATCGCTACACGTCCGAACTCCTTGACGTCGGGCAAATACAGTCTGGCATTGCAGAAGATCAGTTTGAGATCGTCGATTTCAATGAAATCGCTCGCCTGGCAATGAGGCACGCAAAGGCAGTTCACGCCTCATTGAAGCTCGATCATAACCTGTCGTCCGAAGCCGTTTTTGTCCGCGCCAATGGCACGATGCTGGAACAGGCAATCTATAATGTGATCGACAATGCGCAGAAGTTCGGTGGCGAGAATGGCCCATTGCGAATTGAATTGGACCGCACCGAGAATAGTGCGGTTCTCAGCATCACTGATAGCGGACCGGGTATTTTCGAGCACGAGAGACCGCATGTATTCACACGCTTTTTCAAAGGCGGCAAAGATAGCTCCAAGAGCGGGATGGGTCTGGGCCTGTTTATCGCGAAGGGCTTCGTCGAAGCGTTCTCAGGCTCGATAGGGATGGAGTCACCCCTCGAAACCGGAAATGGGGCGCGGGTCACTATCGAACTGCCATTGGTCCAATCTCCTGACGTAGCGGCGGCAGCCTAGTGAACATCCTTATCGTCGACGACGAACCATCGATTATCGACACACTTCGGCCAGTCCTTGCGTCGCTTGGTCATGAGGTCATTGAAGCCGGTAATGGCGCACAGGCATTGCAGGCGGTCGAAACTGCGGCGCTCGATCTGGTGCTGCTCGATCTGGGGCTGCCGGATACTGACGGTTGTGATCTCATCGCACCGATCAAGGATTTGGCCAAAGCTAGCCTGATAGTCATTTCGGCGCGTCATCTGGAAAAGGACAAGGTGAGAGCGCTCGACATTGGCGCGGACGACTATGTCGACAAGCCCTTCGGGCTGGAAGAGTTGCTGGCACGCATACGGGTGGTGGAACGGCGGCGTGCGGAAATTTCAGGGGCGCAGGTTAATCGATATGTCTCGCAGGACCTGGTCGTTGATCTTGCCAAGCGAACGGTAACCCTGATGGACGAGCCGATCCACCTATCGCCAAAAGAGTTTGCTCTCTTCGAATTGCTGGTGCGCCATTCAGGACAGGTGGTCACGCAGCGCCAGTTGATGATTGCAGGTTGGTCCAGCCCGGCGGTCGACGGTCAATATCTGCGCAGCTACGTGTCAATGCTGCGGGAAAAGCTCGAAGCTGATCCATCCGATCCTGAGTTGATCCTAACCGAGCCCGGTGTTGGCTATCGGCTCGCGCTGACCATGGAACCTCAGACTTAGCGAAATGTAGCCGGCAGACCGTCGGGGGGCTGCTTCAAGGGCAAGGTCGGCCTGCCGACTACCACTCGCTGTCGAGGAGAACTTGGGGCCAAGCGCTCCAGACTTAATTGTTCTAACCGGGCCTATTTGCCACCGGGTAGTATGGTGTTTTTACGGCCTGCGTGAAAATCGCATACTAACGCTTTGAATGCGTCTCGGACTAGCTCGGCATGGTTGTCGATAGATTTCCCGAATTGGAGTTTCCCATACCATGTCACGTTCCTTGACGACGGTTATCGTTCTTACCGCTGCACTTGCCGTCTCGGCGTGTTCAAAGAAGCGCCCCGAAGACTTGCCGCCACCTCCCGGACCTGTCCAGGGACAAAGCGAATTGGACAATCGTGGATCTTCGATCGTGCCGGGAAGTCAGGCAGACTTCGTCCAGCAAATGGCCGGGCAAGATGTCATCTATTTCGACACCGACCGTTTCAACATCGACAATATCGACGCTGCCGCGCTTCAGAGCCAGGCACAATGGCTTAAGCGCTATCCCAATAAACGCGCCACAATCGAAGGCCACGCGGACGAGCGCGGCACTCGTGAATACAACCTTGCGCTAGGCGAGCGCCGTGCAAATGCTGCGAAGAATTATCTTCAATCGCTTGGCATCGATGCCTCGCGACTGACTACGGTCAGCTACGGCAAGGAGCGCCCCAAGGCGCTCGGCAGCAACGAGGAAGCATGGGCCCAGAACCGACGCGCTGTGACGATCACGATCGATTAGCATTCTACTAGTTAGAAATGGGCATTGAGCTCATTTTCCAGTCATCGTGCAAAAGAGATGACCGTTAGGCTGGCCGCATACTTTTTCGCGACTGATTACACACCGCCGTCCGCAATTGGATGGGGAGTTGCCGACATCCGAACCACGTTTGCAACGTCAGCCATGTAGTGATGAAATGCGACTCCGGGGCAATTGACTTGCGCAAACTCCGCAACGGCATCCTGCTCCTCCAGCATCAAAGTCGGGTGCATCCCCGCATGGTGTTTCGCAGCACTACCGCAGAATTGTCGAGTGAGGCTTCACCTTCCAAACGACCGTCGATGCGGAGCAGCACTGTCCCACTTTGCCGCATCAAAAGCGGAACGAGCTCCGTGCCCGACAATCCGCCGATCCATTGCGTGCCGCCTGCGTTGGCGCGCTGGACGGGAATGTTGACGAGGCGTCCGGAAAAATTCCAGGTCATTGTCATTGTGGCGACAGTAGCGGGTTTGTTGAGCAGCATCGCCATGAACGGCTTGCCGCCTTCGCAATAGAGGCTGAGCGCTTCAATGTTCGGCGACGCGGCAGCACTGACATATGCGATCGGAGCGCGGCCTTGAACCGGCACGACTTCCCAAGGAGTTCCAGGTAACGGCACCGCCGTTTCCGGTGGACTATTGTCCAACATCTTTTTGATGTCCGGTGCTACAGGCAACCGTGCCCCGCTGGCCGGAGAATAGACCGTTAGTTTGCCCCTCTCCCAAAGCCCTACCTGCACTTCCCGGCGTGCTGGATCGATCATGAGATAGGCTTGCTCAACGCCTCCCTGATGTGGAGCGTTGCCGGAAAGATAGAAATAGCGTCCGGCGCGCTGTAGGGGCGAGACGGTCGACAAGTTTGTCTTTAACACAGCCATTTTCGGCCCTAGCAGGGCATTCAGGGCGGCCGCCACGGCGCCTTTGTCAAAGATATCTATGTTTTCCTTCGAATAGTCTCCCGGATATTTTCCAACGAGACTTGCGAGATTGTTCCATTCCGCCGGAACCCCCTGCCCGACAATGGCCGGTCCAGGCTGCACCGGCGCTGTGGTTCCAGCAGGAGCGCTGCCCTTGCAGAGGCTGAACAGGCCGGCAGCCGTGAAGGCCGAATGGAAGGGATCGGCGCGCTGGCCGCGCGGAAGATCAGCATCGAAACGGATGATGCCTGGCTGCTCGTCATCATTCACAAACATAATCACCCGGCCGTAATCGGTGTTGCTGACCGGAAAGGGAAAGAAGACAGCTGTGATACCCTGGTAGCTTTGGCCCATGAAGGTCAGCGCATACTCCACTCCCTGCGGTCTCACCTCGCGGCCATTGGCGCGAAACAGCATGCCATTTCGGTCAATGACCACGCTTGGCTCCTTCGAGCAGTCTCCGCTTGGCGCATAACTGCCGAAGATGTGATCGACGCCCTGACCGTTGAGGTTCGACAGAGGGAGCGCCTGTGCTGCTGCAAATGCAAGAACAGAAAGGGCGGTGCCTGCCAAAGCCAGTCGGAGCCTCCGAGCCTGTGGTGCCTCAAAGCGTGACGATCGCATATCAACTCCCCCTTACGCAGTAGACCCAGACCCAATAAGCAATGCACCTTTAAGCAATTCGATTAGCCACGGAGCAAGTTAACGCACAATTTCCCCATTCGTCAAAGCATCAAGACTGCATGTGAAAGACCATGAGGGGCTCGGTGCCCGCCACTAACCTGTGTATGGAAAGCGCAGCGAACAAACGGTCCGCGAGTGGGTCGTTAGCCGAACGGCAGATCTTTAACACTTGGCGGCAAAAAACCAGACTGACCGCTACCGGCCCAGTTGCTGCCATCACCGATTGCCTGAACGTATGGTAGCTCCCAACAAGCCAAGCTGAGAGATCGAACGGCCGGTTTGTCAGTGACAGGTGTCCGAGGGACGGCCAAGCACTTCCAGGCGCGGGGCAGTGAATGCCTAGACCGCAAGGCGCTTTCTATGCTTGTCGATTGCGGCCACGACTTCCCCCGAAAAGGGTAGATGCGTCTTTTCTTGATCCCAAAGCGTGTCAAATTGCTCGACGGTCTCTTTTGCCGTCGAGACGACGAGGTGCAAGGGTAACCGTGCCTTATCCGCGATTGTTTCCAGTTCGCGGTAGGTGAACGACTCCCATTCGCGCGAGCGATGGAATTTGAGTGCGGAATCCTCCTCGGGGATATAGGCGACCGTCGATAGGAGATCGTAAGCGGGAGCGAGGATTGGTTGGCGCTGGTCGGGATAGATCAGCGACCAGTTTTTCAGATGCATGTCACCATTGCCGATCAGCACGGAATAGGTGAGGCGGCGGACAAACTCGACGGCGCTTGCCTCGTCTGCCTCGATCGCGAGCACCGACAAGATTTGGCGGTAGCTGGCATTCTCATACTTTTCGTCGGCGTACACGCCATAGACCTGTGCAAAGTCCTCGACGTGGATTGCACCTTTCTCGCTACGATCGAAGCGGCGTACGGCGTAGGCTGACGCGCCGTATCGGGTGATCCCGTCGGGCAATCCTTCAATCGTATCGAGTGGCACTAGATCGATGTCAGGGACATCGATTCCGAGCTTGGAGGCCAAGCTCATGGCCGCGTACTCGTTTTCCGGAACGTCGGGGTGACGGGCTGATGGGAGTTTTACGATCCAGTTGCCGCCTGTGCCGCTTACCGGAATAGTGAGGCCACCATTTTTGCCTCGGTTCTTCAAGGCCGAGAATTTGAGCTGAACGCCTGCAAGGGAGAAACGCAGGGCACGCTTGGACTGCCCTGCGACGCCTTCCTTTTCGGAAGCCTCGGGCTGCGCATCGCGTGCATCAACGGGAACGGCTCTGACGGCTCCTGGCAAGTCCCCGCCGAGTTGGGCGAGCAGCGGGTATTCGCGATTAGCTTTGACCCCAGCGCGCCGCGCCAGATAATCGCGCAGCGTACCTTCGGGCAGGAGGTTGGAGAAGAACGGCTCGATCTTGGTCTGGTAGGCGCGCGGCGCGTTGACGATGCCGCCATAAGGGTCGCGGTAGGCAAGCGAGAGCGTCGAGCGATCCTCATCTGCGAGGTAGGCCTCGTCAAACGTGAAGATGCTGCGATCCCCATCGATGCGCGCGAGCGTCCCGATGCGGCGGTCATACAGGAGTATATCGAGAGCGGCTGCGTCAATCATTCGTCATCCTCCTCCAGCCGATAGGCAGGAAGCTGGCGCCGCGTCTCGACGAGCGGTGTGTGCATCTGAATGTTGCGGAAGCGCCTAAGCGACGAAGTCGCCTCCTCAAGCTGCTTGGCTAGCTTGGATGAACCGCCCTGAGCATCGATCAGGGATTTCAGACGCTTTGCAGGTTGCAAGGCTTCGTCCAGAGCCTTCAGTTGAGCTGCATCGAATTGCAGCTTGGGAATTTTGCCGATCGCGTTCTGAAACTCCTCGATCTGCGAAAGATCGGGAAAGCTAGCTTTAATGCGCTCGGCAAGCTGCGCTTGCTCGGTGAGCAAGTTCAGGGCGCGACTGGTTTCGACAGTCTTGCCATGGGCGCGGACAGCGCCCTCCACAGCGGGTAGAGCCTTGCGGGGCACAAGCTTGACTTCAAGGTCGAGAGCGCGCCCGATTTCGACAAGGCTTGATAGCTGGAGATCGACTGCACCTTTCTCTATCTTGGAGATATGGCTTTGAGGCAGGCCGACGCGCTGCCCCAGTTCCAGTTGGGTCATTGCCTTTGCCTGCCGTGCCGCACGAATGTCGGCAGCTATTTCGTCAATTCTTGCGCTCATCTATCTGCTTCTGCATATCCTCAATTATAAATATATGTATTAACATATCATATTCTAGGACTGCCCTCAAGATGAATATGTCTTTGCATATATGTGTTGCCAGTCATACGTAACTGCATATATCGAATGACGCAATCGCGGGGCCACTAATCTGGCCAGAGCCCGCGAGTCTTCTCCAGATATGGGTGGAATTTGACCCAGGCAGCAAGGGCGGCAAAGACCTGAACCAACGGCGGCTTACATGCCGCGCCTCTGCAACCGTGAATGGCCGCATTGTCAGCGAGAGGTATCACGCGCCGCATAAAGGTTCCCAACTTCGCGCGCATGACCTGATCGGGGAGGTGGGAGGACAGGGCACCTTCAGTGATTAACTGTGCAGCGCCGGGTCGCAGTAGCGCCGGGTGCCCTGCCGTCCCCATGAGGCGATACACGGAATTCAGGCTGAATCCCAGACAAAAGCTAGCGTCCTGATTTCGGACCCTCTCTGTAGGGAATCGAAGCAGTTACGCTCTTGTTGGGCGTTCTCTCGGTTCGCAACCCCTTTGCGATCATTCGCCGGACAGCGTGTTAGGCATAACCGGCAGCAATATCGAGTCGATCCGCTATTACGAACGTATCGCGATCATTGCTGCGCCGCCACGGAGGAGAAGCTATCGCAATTACGGGCCGCCGGATGTCGAACGATTATGGTTCGTTCGGCGCGAGCGAGAACTCGGTTTCTCGCTGGACGAGATCAAGACTCTGTTCGACCTCGTCCCTCGTGAAGAATTGGCTTGCGTCACGGATCAGGCGCTTGCCGAACAGACTCGCACAATGTGCGGTCCAAGATTGCGGAGCTGACGAAGATCGAGAGCGCCCTTGCCGAACAGGTCGCGCAAAGCGGCAGCAGGCCTCATGATCGCTGGCCCTTGGTCCAGCGCCCAGCAAGCACGGAATGAACGATCTCTTGAAACTCGAGCAGCGGCGAAGGTGACAGGGCCGTTAACGCTTTGACGGGCTTCGGGTCATTGCTTGATTGATGGCTGAATCTGCGGCTCAAGCTACTTTTTGCTCAGCTGCTGCTTGAGGCCTTTGAGAAGGTCTTTGGCTCGATCTTGTTCCAGCCGCCTGCAGGTCTTCGGGTCGAATGCCGGATGCAATCTGAATTGGGGTCTCCTGATTGTTCTCTACCATCATTGCGATTGAAAACCCGGACCGACTACGCTTTGCATCATACATGAGAGTGTCTGCATGCCCGAGCTCACGGTCAATGGACCTGGAGCCCGTGGGCAGGAGCAAGACGCCGAAGCTGCATCCAATGCCTGTTTCATCTGTTGCTTGAAGGTTTATGATTTGATGCAATCGCTCGGCCACGACTTGTGCGGCCTCTCTGTCTGTCACTTTCAGATAGATCACGAACTCATCGCCCCCTATCCGAGCAATTATGTCGTGCTTGCGGATCGACTTCCTGACACTAGCAACAAAGTTGCAGATCGCCTGATCACCGTACTCGTGGCCAAGCCTGTCATTGAGGGGCTTCAGCCCGTCCAGATCAGCAAATATCAGAACACTTAGACTTTTGTCACATTCGTCAGACTGGATTGCCTCGAAAAAGGCTTTTCTGCTCAATGCCCCTGTCAGGGGATCATATCGCGCATTCTTCCACTCGATTTCCAGAGCTACGCGGGCCACGCCGAGCATAAGTACAACAATCAGTGCGCTGGTCAGGCCAAATGCAGTATCCACCAAGTCGTCAAGATGCATAGCCTGAGTGTCGATCAGCTGACCGTTCAAGAACTGGATCGAAACAATGAAGCACCCAAGCAATACGGCAAATCGATTTCCGACAAACCAGGCGGCAAAGGCGCAGATAAGCAGTAGTATGCTTCCGAGCTCGGGCGGTGAGGGGGTTGCGTAGCTAGTAAGATTGACGGCCAATGCACAAGCAGTCAGTGTGGAGGTAGCCGCCGCCTTTGGGACATCAATAAAAAGTGGTCGCCCCAGTCGAGGCGCCCTGGCAATAATTTTGCGCCTTTCAAGATGCGTTCGAGATGACATGAGAGATGACTAGCCAGAGCCAGTTAAAAATCAGCTAAGTTCGTAAGTCATTATAGCGAATTTGAGCGATCTCTCGTGATGTCATTAAGTAGTTTTCCCTAATCACGAATTTATACGCTGTTAGCGTGGCACAGAACGGATCTTTTATGACTAAACCTTCTTTAATGAAGGTGCGTTATTAAGTCTGCCGCGATGGTATGCATGACTATCAGGATCCTGGCCTGTGCCATGTGGATTGCTCTGTTTGGCGGCCTTGCTCAGGCGGCTGCAGCGGCAGAGCCGCGCGTGGTCGTATTTGGAGGAGATCTTGACTATCCTCCATATGAGTGGCTGGAGAATGGAAAGCCGAAGGGCTTCCTGATCGATATCGAGGACGCCATAGCGCGTGCCGGGAAAGCTGACGCGAACCACAAGCAAGCGCCATGGCCGGAAACCATGGCCGCTCTGAAGTCAGAAGCCGTCGATATTGTCCCGATGTTCCGATCGGATGAACGGGAGAAGAACTTCTGGTTTTCCAGACCAGTGTTCTATGCCCATCATGCGATATTTACAAAGAGTGACCCGGGACGGGTTACCGACCTGTCGGCGCTGCGATTGTGGAGGGTCGCTGTTGAGAAATCCTCCTTTGCACATGATCAAATCGTTGCGGGACACCCGGTCGGTGAACTGGTGCTGGCGAGCAACACCAACGATGCTCTTGGCCTTCTTGCTGACGGCCGCGCAGATTACGCCGTCCTTGCTGACCAGCCGTCAGTGCGCCTGATCTCAAAATTGCGGATGCCTGTCAGCAAAGTCGGAACACCCTTTTGGCCAAGGGAATACAGCTTTGCTGTGCGGCGTGACAGGCCGGAGCTCATCGCCTGGGTCGACCGCAACCTGGATGAAGTTATCACATCAGGAGAGTTCCAACGTATACAGGCCGAGTGGCAGGCAGAGCTGGACAATCCATTGCCGGCAGTTCCGCTCTGGCTCGTGAAGGGATGGGCACCGTTTGCGGCATTGGTGATCGGGGCCTTTGGCATACTGATCTTCGTATTGTTGCGCGTCAGGTCAGGACTGGTGAAGGAACGAGATCGGCGCGATGCCGCCGAACGCGACGCATCATTCCTCGTCGAACATGATCGGGCTACCGGGTTGCCACGCCGGTCCAAATTCGAGACCGACGCAAACTCTCTGCTAAAATCGTCCGGCGGTGATCGGCTGAAATTGGTGGTGCTGCGAACGGAGGACGTTCGACGCGGTGAGAACAAGCTGTCGTCTGAAGAATTCTCGATTGCCCAGTCGCTGGTTGGAGAGTCTCTGCGCGATCTTGCACTTCTCTCTGGCTATCTGTGCGACAAGAGGTTTGCGGCAGTGATATCCGCAGGGACTACCCACGGTATCGTGGAAACGATAGGCCGAACGCTGCACCACGCGGGCTACGAAATCGAACTCGCCTGGGGCGGTGCGAGATTTCCTGAGCATGGCCGCGATACGCACGATCTTCTCAAGCGGGCGGAACTGGCTTTATCTGCCTGTTCGGCGTCGGGTCGACGATGGGCCGTATTCGACTTTGCCATGGAGTCGAGCCTTGAGGCCGATCGTCTTGTGAGAGATTTTCTGGCATTCGGGAAGGACGATGTTTTTGCTGTCTATCAGCCGCAGCTCGATCTCGAGTCTGGCAGGATAACCGGCGCGGAAGCCCTGGCGAGATGGAACCACCGCGAACTGGGGCCGATCGCCCCTGATGAGTTTATTCCGCGACTCGAGAAAGTTGGCCTCCTTGGTCAACTGACAGTTCGCATGATTGACGAGGCGATCAAGGAATCCGTGCGGTTCAGAGCCAAAGGCTTTCCAATCAAGGTCAGTGTGAATGTCTCGGCCCAGGATTTTGCTGATCGTGACCTACCAGACCTGATAGACATAAGGCTGCGCGAACTTGGCGCTCGGCCGGAGGATCTGACTGTAGAACTTACCGAGTCAGGGGTGGTTACGGATCCTGATCTCGTCAGGAGCACACTGGCGAAACTTCATCGGATTGGGGTACGCGCGGCGATCGACGACTTCGGAACCGGGTTTGCTTCGCTTGCCAGCTTTACCGAATTGCCCTTCCAGGAACTGAAGATTGATCGGCTTTTCATCGAGCGAATGAGAGACAGTCTCAGCCATCGCGAGGCGGTTGGTTCAGCTATCAATCTGGCCCGGCGCATGAAGATGGAAGTTGTCGCAGAAGGTGCGCCCGATCTTGCCACGATACAACTCCTCAAGCGCATGCGCTGCACCCGCGTACAAAGCTTTGCGATCTCCCCTCCGCTGCTTCCCGACGAACTGATTTCGTTCTTGCGCGAATTTGGTCTTAAAGACATCTTTGGCGGTCCTCGGGCGGACCGTCTGAAACTGGTTGGCGGGCTGGCGTGATCCCTTCAAGCTGGGACGTGCCGCGAGACAATTTTCCGGTTTGGTCTGGCCGCTGGCAAGCGGGAGACTTTTGGTATGAAGAAGTCCAGGTTCAATGAACAATGGATCGCCGCTCTTTTGAAGCTGGCGAAGGATGGGACGACGGTCAAGGAAGCTCGCCGCATGGCTGTTATTTATAGGCGCACCTATTGCACACCCAGCGCCCGCACGCCGGCCTCGCGGGGAGAACACCGGTCGAGGCCTAGCGGTGGGACGGGCAAGCAGATAAAGGGGGGCATGCGCCCCATGATCTGGCGATCAAACAGGCTGCATGAACGACAATAGGGATTAGCCTGACCTAGCCGACTAACTGTCCGGAAAACCAGAACCACCTCATTTCTCGCCCATCGGTCTCCTGGATGAAAAAGCTGAAATGCTTTGCTCATGCCGGGTCTGGTATTATCCTGTTTAGCGCCTGGATGTGCCATTCGATTCACCTCGCCAGCGACCTTGCAGCATCGGCGCTTGTACGTCGCCCCAGGTGAAGTGGCAGCGCGAGTTTATTGCACTGGTGTTACCGCACAATCGCGCGGCGGTAGCCTGCTGCCTGCGCTTCCTCTTCGGTACAGAAATAGGCTTCGGCGCGCGTGGCGTTGTAATAGGGCATTCCAGGCAGATGATAAATCCATTCGCCGCGGCGGCTGTGGTTGCCTTTGACAAGGCATTGTCCGTTCTGCTCCCAGCGGTGAGGTGGCTGGCTAGAACGAACCTGCGTTCCTGCCTCCCGTCTCGGCTCCTCCTTCAAATTCTGCGTGGTGCGATAGTCTTCGGGGGTCCGAAAATCCCACCGCCACAGACCGGACTTGCTAGAGCGCGCACGCTGTTCTGAGGCGACATAATCCTTGCTGTACTTGCGATAGGCCATTGCCCAGCCCGCCTCAACCATGGCTTGCGCAATATCGACTCCGCCTGTGCTGCAGATAGCGACCATCCGTCCGTAAGGGTCAGTCGATTTGCGCAGGCAGGAAACAACTGCGTCCCCGATCAGGGATTCAAGTTTGGCTTTCGCCATCTCGCCGCATGCAAAAGGTTTTTCGCTGTCGAAGCAATTCTGGGAAAGCTCGGGGGCGTCGATCCCGAACAGGCGAACCTGCATTCCGGATACCGACAGGGAATCGCCGTCGGTTACGCGCGCTGTTCCCCGCAGGGACTGTGCATGGATGGTTGTTGGCGCTGCGGCCAACACAATAGCTACTGCTGCCAGAAGCGATTTGCTGGCTCGCATTACTTTCTCCCGGTGATGTGGAGTCAAGATTATCCCCATCACCCGGTCAAGAACAAGTGCAATCCCGAAGCGGCTCAGTCGAGCTGGACCTTTCGTTGGCTTGTACGGTAGTTGGTTTAATTGCGCAATTTGTAATCGCGTGCGCCCAGCCCGGCGGTCCAGGATCGGGTGCAGCTCAACCTGGATTCGGAATCCGGTCAATCCTGGAGGGTAATGAGAGGATTCATCCTACACTCAAGCTCATTGCCGAAGGCGCACCCCGTGTTATTTTCCGTCAGTTGAAACGCCTGCCGTCCGTCGCTGCCTGCCAAAAACCCGGTCGGTTGCGATAAAGCGCTCGACCATAGGCGGAATCAACTGCTCGGGCGTTGGTGCGCCCTTGGCATCACCGCCGTTCAGTACCGCTGCGTACGTAGTCAATTCGCGGTGGAGCCGTGCCGGAATCTCGATAGTGAGTTTGACCGGTTTCTCGCCGGTGATGTCGGACAGTTTGAGCCGGGTCATGCGGCTTCTCCCATGACGATGTCGCGCGTTACCAGGACACGCACCGGAAAGCCCGGCCGGATGGTGAGTGTCGGGCGAATATTGAGTTCGCGGCTGACGATCTGCTCGCCTGCCCGATTGACACTGTCCTGCCCGCCGCGGCGAAAGGCGCGGGCAAGATCGCTGTCGCTTCCCGACGCCAGCTCGCTGCCGATGCCGAGCAGGGTCGATACGAGCGATGCCCGGAGCACGCCGCCCCAATGAAAATCGACGCCGTCTTCTAGACCGGCATAGCCCGATGGATCGGCCGCAGGCTGGTTTTCGAGCACGATCGAGCGGCCGTCGGGAAGGATCAGCCGGTTCCAGGCGAGGAGCACGCGCCGCTGGCCGAAACCGATATCCGTAGCGTAGTCGCCGATAAGGCGCGAGCCCTGCGGGATCAGCAGAAGCTGTCCGGTGACATTGTCATAGACGTTCTCGGTCACTTGCGCTGTGACAAGGCCTGGCTGGTCGGAACGGATACCCGTGATGAGTGCCGCAGGAATGATGGATCCTGCCTGCAGGATATGGGGAGGTGGCAAGGCTGCGAGTCTTCTGGGGGAGACCGTGCGTGGATCGGGCGGTCGCGGCAGGAGCGTGGTCGGACCGGACGCCTCGTCCGACTTCGCAGGCGAATCCTGAGATGCGGGGGGACCGTGCGTGAGCTGGACGAGACTTGCGGCACCCGCACCGCTGCCGAAAAACAGACGGCTTGTCCGTGCGGTGTCGCGTTCCAGGAGGGTAGGCTCGCGGGGATCGCCGGGCGCGGCCGCCGCTGGCGCTGGCCGCGCTTCA
>LOET01000131.1 GCA_001515985.1 Sphingomonadales bacterium BRH_c3
CCTCAAGATTAGAAGTCTCGCGCTCTATCCAGATGAGCTACGGGCGCGCGCCGGGACCCGCATTAGCGTGCTTTCCCCCCGGTTCAAATGCCGTTAGTCATCCCCGCGATGGAAAAATCGCAAATCCCGGTCGCCACCAGCCACGCACCGCAAGCCTTCCGCTATTACGATCTGGTGATGGCGGCGTTTGTCGCGATCCTGCTGCTCTCCAACCTGATCGGGGCCAGCAAGCCGAGCTATATCCCGCTGCCCGGCGGCGAGAGCTGGATTTTCGGTGCAGGCGTGCTGTTCTTCCCGATCAGCTACATCATCGGAGACGTGCTGACCGAAGTTTACGGCTATGCCCGTGCGCGGCGCGTGATCTGGACCGGTTTTGGCGCGCTGCTGTTCATGGCCTTCATGGCCTGGGTGGTCGTGTCGCTTCCGCCTGCTGACGGGTGGCCGCATCAGGGTGCCTATGAAGCCGTGTTCGGCAATAGCTGGCGCATCGTGCTTGCCTCCATGACCGCTTTCTGGGTGGGCGAATTCGCCAATTCCTATGTCCTGGCCAAGATGAAGGTTTGGACCAGTGGGCGCTTCCTGTGGATGCGCACGATCGGCTCGACTGTGGTGGGGCAGGGATTGGACAGTCTGATCTTCTATCCGCTCGCCTTCTGGGGCCTGGCCGGCTGGCCGCCCGAAACGCTGGCACAGGTGGTGCTCTCGCAATGGTTGATCAAGACCGCGTGGGAAGCGCTGCTGACGCCCGTTACCTATCTGGTGGTGGGCACCCTCAAGCGGCGGGAGGGGATCGACCTCTACGATACCGAAACCGATTTCTCGCCTTTCGCCACTACCAACCGCGACGCCTGAAGGGCGCTATTTGACGAGGCTGAAACGCGCGTCAGCCTCATCGCTATCCCACACCATGTCTTCCGCCACGATCTCGACCGCCGGCTCGAGCCTTAGCCGTCCGGCCAGCAGCGCAAGGTCTCTTTCGACCGTGATACCGTAGAGATCGCGGTGGCTTTCCTGCAGCCGCAACACCAGGCGTCCCCCGTCGCGCATCAACCGGCTGACCTGGAACGACTTGCGCGAACGCGCGCCCACCCGCCGCGCAAGCCGGATCGCAAGGCCCCAGCAGATCGCCTCTTCAAGCGCTTCGGCAGAGGCCAGCTTGGTGAGCGACTTGGGCATGCCGAGCTGGTTGCCATTGGCTGCCGAAGTGGCCGCCATCTGCGCGCGGCCGACCGGATCGATCGCGAGCCAGCGCTTGTGCAGCGCCCAGTCGATCGCCTGCTCGATCCTGAGGTTGGGCTCAATCTGGATCGACGCCAGCGCCAGCATGGTAGCCGCCAGCCGCACCCGTTCACTGCCAGTCTCACCGGTCGGCACCGCCTCGACCGTCCACCCGGCAATGCGTGCCGCAAGCTGGGGCGGCGCACCGCGATGGCCAACAAAGTGCGCCATGCCGGCCAACAGCGGGTCCTGTGCCTTCTGGTGAGGTTCGAGCCGCCCGTAAAGCAATCCTTCGCGCAGACCCCATGACGAAAACACGACGCGGGTCGGGGCGAGCTGTTTGAGCAAGGCCTGCAACAATACCGCAGCATTGGGCAGAACATCCGCACGGTTCAACGTCAGGCGCGGTATTGCGGCCAGCATTTCGGGCGCTGCACGCGCTACTCGCCTCGCCAGCAGCGCCGCTTCGTGTGCATCAAGTTCGAAGGCATGCGGGTCTGACAGCGGATAATTGCGCTCTTCCATCGCGTAAACCGCGAGCGCACGCCATGTGCCACCGACAAGATAAAGCGGCCCATCGATCGGATTGCCCCAGCCGCCCTGCTTGAGGGCCATGCCAAGCCGTTTGCGCATACCGCCCGGCTTGGTCTCGCCCTCGCCGCGATATTCGTTAAGCCGCAATGTGCCAAGCGGCAGCGAGGTTGCAGTGTCGCACATTCCATCGGCGATTCGGACCAGCTCCAGGCTGCCTCCACCAAGGTCCGCGACAACGCCTTGCGCGCCGGGAAAGGCACCGATCACCCCGCTGGCGCTGACGCCGGCTTCCTCCTCGCCCGAAAGCAGGCGCGGTTCAAAGCCCAGTGCACGCACATGTTCCAGAAACTCCGGGCCATTGTCGGCCTCGCGCACGGCGGCGGTCGCCACAGTCTCGACATCCTGAACACCCAGATCCTCAAGCAGCAGGGCAAAGCGCTTCAGCCCGCGCATGGCCAATTCGATCGAGTCTGCAGGCAGGAGCCCGGTGGCCGCGATTTCGCGCCCGAGCTGGGCGACCACCTTCTCGTTCAGCACCACCACTGGCGCGCGCATGGTGCCGCCATAAACCACCAGGCGCACCGAATTCGAACCGATATCGATTATCGCGCGTTCGGCGACATTGCCGGAAAAACTCCCCGCCCGGTCCCGCCGCCGCCGTGCGATCATGCTGGGCGAACCTTGCGCAATGACAGCTTGGGCACGGCATCGGGATCAAGCGCCTCGCCGCGCCCCGAAAGCGAGGGATTGGTCATGAAATAGTGGTGGCAATTGAATGACCTGTCTTTCGACACCATGCGCAAATACCCCCCGTCGGCCCCCAGCAGCCAGCTCTGCTCGGTATCCAGCATATTCGCGAGCAGCACCTGCTGCAAAACCTGGTCATGTACGGTGTGGTTGCGGATCGGAATGAAGGTCTCGACCCGCCGGTCAAGATTACGCTCCATCAGGTCAGCCGACGAAATATAGACCAGGGCCGCGCTGCTCGGCATCGCCTCGCCATTGGCGAAGGCATAGATTCGGCCGTGCTCAAGAAAACGCCCGATAATCGATTTGACGCGGATGTTCTCGCTCACGCCCTCGACACCGGGCCGAAGGCAACATATCCCGCGCACCACCAGCTCGATCTCGACCCCGGCCCCGCTGGCTTCATAGAGCTTGTCGATTATCGCCTGGTCAGTCACCTGATTGCATTTGATCCAGATCGCCGCAGGCTTGCCGCTGCGCGCATGGGCAATTTCGCGGTCGATCGCCGCGTTGATCTCGGCACGCAAATTGAGCGGCGAGATCACCAGCGCTTCGGTGCCGCGCGGCTCGACATAACCACTCACGAAATTGAACAGCTTGGCTGCATCGCGCCCGAATTCCGGGGCAGCGGTAAAGAAGCTCAGGTCGGTGTATGTACGCGCGGTCACCGGATGGTAATTTCCGGTGCCGAAGTGGCAATAGGTGCGAAAGCCATCTTCCTCGCGCCGCACCACCATCGCCACCTTTGCATGGGTTTTCCAGTCGACAAAGCCGTAGATCACCTGCACGCCCGCACGCTCAAGCTGCGAGGCCCACATCAGGTTCTGCTCTTCGTCGAAGCGGGCCTTGATTTCGACTACCGCAGTGACCGATTTACCCTCTTCCGCCGCCGCAATCAGCGCACTGATGATCGCAGACTGATTGCCGGCACGATAGAGCATTTGCTTGATCGCCACCACCTCAGGGTCGCTCGCCGCCTGGCGCAGGAAATCGACCACCACTTCGAAGCTCTCATAGGGGTGGTGGATCACGATATCCTTTTCTCGGATGGCCGAGAAGCAATCGCCGTCGTGTTCGCGAATCCGCTCGGGATAACGCGGGGTATAGCTTTCGAACTTCAGATCGGGCCGATCAATTTCCACGATCTCGCTCAGCCTCTCAAGCCCGATCACACCTGCGCTCTTGAGCACCAGCGCGTCGCTTACGCCCAATTGTTCGAGCAGTATCTGCTCTGCCACCGGATCAAAATCCTGCTCCAGTTCAAGCTGGATCACCGTGCCCCGGCGGCGGCGCTGGATCGCACTGCGGAAAGTGCGGACAAGATCTTCAGCCTCTTCTTCAATCTCGATATCGCTATCGCGCAGCACACGGAACAGTCCGTCGCCTTCTATCGCAAAGCCCGGAAATACATGATCGGCGAAGCGGCAGATTACATTTGTTATGCTGATGTAACACGCCTCTTCGCCCGGCACGCGCACAAAACGCGGCAGCGCGGGCGGGATCAGCACCATCTCGATCAGCTGCTCTCCGTCACTCTCTCGCGTGAGCGTGAACAGCAGTCCAAGCCCGCGATTGGCAACGAAGGGGAACGGGTGCGCCGGATCGAGCGCCTGCGGGGTGATGACCGGCAGGATTTCCTCAAGGAAATATTCCTTCAGCCACGAATATGCCTCGGGTCTTACGAAGTGATCATCTGCGACGTAAATTCCAGCCTGACCCAGCAGGCCGTGCAACTCGCTCCATACCTGCTGCTGACGCCGGGATAGCTGGGCGACCCGCTCGCGCACCGCGATCAATTGCTGCTGCGGAGTGCGCCCGTCGATCGAAAGGCGGTCAATTCCGCGCTGCACCTGGCCCGCCAGGCCGGCCACGCGGATCATCACGAACTCATCAAGGTTGCTGCCCGATATGGCGAGGAAGCGCAACCGCTCGAGCAGCGGATAATTCCCGTTCGAGGCCTCGGCCAGCACGCGTTCGTTAAACGCCAGCCAGCTAAGCTCGCGATTGAAATACAGCTCGCCCGCATCGCGCGGGGCCGCGGCGGGCAATTTGGTGATGGATTGGCTGCTCATGATCGAACGCTCAGTCTACTATGCGCTTTGGGTAATGTCGAAAAGCAGGTGGCCACAGACGTCCTGGTGCGCGGGTCAAATCAGCGAGCGGCAGTCTGCGATTTCGGTGATCCCACGCTTGCCTTGCCCGTCACGCCCCAATTGCACGATCACATCGATCACCGATGCGGCATATTGGATTGTGTCACTGCGCGACAGGCCGATCCCCGTCTGCATCACCATCAGCGACAATTGCTCCAGCGCGCCGGTGAGGCTGTTGGCGTGAATGGTTGAAAAGCTTCCCGGGTGGCCAGTGTTGATCGCACGCAGGAAGCTTACGCTCTCCGCCCCGCGCAATTCGCCCAGCACGATCCGGTCGGGCCGCAAACGCAATGCCGCCTGCAGCAGCTCGTTGGCGGTAACCTTGGCCTCGCCCAATTCGCCCTTCACCGCCACCAGGCCGACGCCGTTCGCGCCGGGCAGCTTGAGTTCTGGCGTATCTTCCACCAGCACCACCCGTTCGCCGCGCGGAATTTCCTTCAGCATGGCGTTGAGGAAGGTGGTTTTGCCGGTGCTGGTCCCGCCCGAAATCAGGATGGTGCGGCGCTGGCGGATCGCTTCGCGTAGATAGGCGATCGGCTGGGCTTGCGGGTCAGGCATTACTGGCGCATCGGGCCTGGTCAGCGGACCGCTGTCATAGGCGTCAAGCGGCAGATCGAGCCGGCGGTGGCGGCGGATCGCCATCGCCCAATGCTTGCGCGCGGCAGGCGGCCCGCAGAACTGGATACGCGCGCCATCAGGCAGTGTTGCACCCAGCAGCGGATGCTCGCGATTGATCCCCTGATGGCTGACCCGCGCAACCTGCTCAGCCAGGCGCTGCACCAGTGCGTCGTCAATCTCGGGCGTCTCGATCCGCTTCATGCCGGGATCGGCGGCATCCTCCACCCAGACTTCGCCGGGACGATTTACCATGATTTCGGTAACGGTATCCAGGTCAAGCCAGCGCCTGAACGGCGCCAGATAGGCCTCAAGATAGACACTGCGTTCGCCAGCACCGGAATTGTCGGACGGCAGCGGATGTATCTCGGCGCTCATCCGCTGACCTGCGAGAAATCGAGATCGCGCGCCGTGAACACCCGGATCGGCTCTCCCTGGCGCACACGCACGGTGGGGCCGATCTGGCCATCCTGCTGGGCTGCTGCGGCCGCCGCAGAATTGCCGCCTCCCAGCACAATCGAAGTGCCGCCCGTCGCGATCGCGGTCAGCCCGTCGACGACCGACAAAAGCATGGCTGAACCGAACCGCTGGAAGAAGTTGGATTTCACCTGGCCTTGTAGCCCGGTGGTGCCATCAAAGCCCACCGCAGGCGAGGCAAGGTTCACTGAAGCGCCATCGGGCCGGATCAACCGCGTCCAGATCACATAGGCGCGCTTCTGCCCGCCCTGCAGGCCCGACTGATACTGCCCGATCAGCCGCGAGCTGCGCGGCACCAGGATACGCGTGCCATCGAAGCTGCGCACATTCTCGCTCACCACCGCGCGGACATAGCCCGGCACATTTGTATCGATCGCGGTCTCCAGGATCGCCGGGATCAGCGTGCCCTGGGTGACAGTGGTCGAAGGATTGGTCATGGCTCGCGCTTGTGCGGGGGCACCGCCCACGCCGCCGATGCGGCTGGCGAAATCGGCTGCCGAGCCTGCGCCAGCGCTGGTGGCGGTGGCGACATCGGCGGAGGCTGCTTCACCCGCAGGAGACTGGGCCTGCTGCACCGCCG
>LOET01000132.1 GCA_001515985.1 Sphingomonadales bacterium BRH_c3
CTGAGCGCCACGCTGGTTTCCACCGCTGGCACGCCTAATGCGCGGGGTGGCAGCCGCAAGATCGGGCGCGATGGCTATACGCTTGCGGCCAAGGGCTCGGTCGAAGCGGCCCCCGGCTTCGGGCTGCGAGCGGCGGCGCGCTATATATTGAGCGAGGGGCAGTTCAACGATCAGGATTTCGATCCGGCCAGCCCGACATTCGGCATGGTCGTCGATTCGCCTCAGGCCCGCTTCGAACAGAATGCGCTCTATGCTCTGATCGGAGCGCGGGCAGAGACGCTGGGCGGGTGCTGGGTGCACGATCTTTCCGGGCAGATGGCGGATATCAGCCGCGACAGTTTCGGCCCCACCGGGCGCACATTCGGGCACAAGGGGCAGCGGCTCAAGGGTTCCTATGTCTCCACTCTGTCGCTGGATGGCCCGGTATTCGCACATGGCCTGACCTTCGCTGCCGATGTGGAACGCGAAACATTCCGCAATACCGATCCGTTCGGCTTTGCCTTCACCGGGCGCCGCAGCGCGCGCAACATCGGGTTGGTGGGCGAATATCGCGCGGCAGGAGAACGCTTCAATCTTTCGGCGGCGCTTCGTAAGGACATCAATAATCGCTTTGCCGATCCAGTGACTTTCCGCATCGCAGGCGCTGTGGATGCCGCACCGGGCACCCGAATCCGCGCGGCCTATGGCAGCGGGATCAAGAATCCGGGCTTTTTCGAACTTTACGGCTTCGTGGACGGGCGCTTCATCGGCAATGCAGGGCTTCAGCCGGAGAAGTCGACCGGTTGGGAAGCGGGGTTCGATCAGTCGCTTGCAGGTGGCGCAATCCGGTTTTCCGCGACCTGGTTCGACAGCGAGCTGAAGGACGAGATTTTTACCGATTTCCCGCCGCCGGATTTTGTCGCGATGCCCGCCAATCGCGATACGCTGTCAAAGCAACAAGGCATTGAACTGAGCGCCCGCGTGCAGCTTGGCCCGCAAATCACGCTCGATGCGGCCTATAGCTGGCTTGACGCCAAGGAGAACGGGGTCAAGGAAGTGCGCCGCCCCGCCAATATTGCCTCGGCCGTGCTGACGTGGACTGCGCCAGGCGATACGACTTCAGCCACGCTGATCGTGCGGCACAATGGCGCAAGCGATGATCTGGCCTTCACCGATCCCAGCTTCATTCCGGTTACGGTCCGGCTGGACAGTTTTACGCTGGTCAATCTGGCGGCGGAGACGCGCTTGTCTGGTTCCATCAAGTTGTTCGCGCGGATCGAAAATCTCCTCGATGAGACTTACGAACAGGTGTTCAGCTTCATCTCGCCGGGCCGTTCGGTAATCGGCGGTTTACGCATCGCGCTCTGAACTTCACCAGGGGCGCTCGCCAAATCGCTCGCAATCTGGCCGGGAAATGCATAGGGGGAGCCCATGCATTTCCTCGACCAAGCCAAGATCTACCTCAAATCCGGCGCCGGCGGCCCCGGTGCCGTCAGTTTCCGGCGCGAGAAATATATCGAATATGGCGGGCCTGACGGCGGCAATGGCGGCAAGGGCGGCGATATCGTGTTCGAAGCCGTGGCCGGCCTCAATACGCTGATCGATTTCCGTTACAGCCAGCATTTCAAGGCCAGCCGCGGTGCGCATGGCATGGGCAAAGACCGCACCGGTGCTTCCGCGCCCGACCTGGTGATCAAGGTTCCGGTGGGCACGCAGGTGCTTTCCGAAGACAAGGAAGAGGTGCTGGCGGACTTTACCGAGGTCGGCCAGCGCGAAGTGTTCCTGCAAGGCGGGATGGGCGGGCGCGGCAACGCCAGCTACAAGACCGCAACCAACCGCGCGCCGCGCCAGCATCAGCCGGGGATGCCAGGCGAAGAAATGTGGGTGTGGCTGCGGCTCAAGCTGCTTGCCGATGTCGGGCTCGTGGGTCTGCCCAATGCCGGAAAGTCCACCTTCATCAACGCGGTGTCCAATGCCAAGGCGAAGGTGGGCGATTATGCCTTCACCACGCTGATCCCCAAGCTGGGCGTGGTGCGGCACAAGGGGCGCGAATTCGTGCTGGCCGACATTCCCGGCCTGATCGAAGGCGCCGCCGATGGGGCGGGGATCGGTGACCGGTTCCTGGGCCATATCGAGCGATGCCGCGTGCTGATCCACCTGATTGACATCACCGGGACCGGAGATGCCGACCCGGTCGAGGCCATGCGCGTGATCGAAGAGGAGCTGGCCGCCTATGGCGCCGGGCTGGAGGACAAGCCGCGGCTTGTCGCGCTCAACAAGATCGACCAGGCCGATGCCGAACTGGCAGAGGGGTTCGCCAGCGAATTGAAAGCAGCCGGTGCGGATGACGTGTTCGCCGTGTCCGGTGCGACCGGCCAGGGGATCGATGCCTTGCTGGACGCAGTGCTTGCCTATCTGCCCGAGCACACGATGACCGAACAGCCGGGCGAATTGCCTGAAGAAGGCGCACCCGCGCTGGAAGAGGAAAAACCGTGGTCGCCGCTGTGATTTTGCGCGAAGCCGCACTGGCCGGCAGCGCTGCGATCCTTTAACGGAGCAGGCATCATGCCCATCCAGACCCTGCCCGATTTCCGCGATCCCGCCATTTGCAAACGCCTGGTCATCAAGATCGGCAGCGCGCTGCTGGTGGATGCCAGCGGGCGGGTGAATGCCAAATGGCTGCGCACCGTGGTTGATGATATCAGGACCGCGCGCGAATTGGGCATGGAAGTGGTGGTGGTCAGTTCGGGGTCGATCGCCATCGGCGCCAAGAAGCTGAATCTTAGCCACGGCGGACGGCGCACGCTGTCTGAAGCGCAGGCATCGGCATCGGTCGGACAGATCGATCTGGCGGCGGCGTGGTCCGCGCTGCTCGCCGAACGCGGCCTGGTCGCCGCGCAGATGCTGCTGACGCTGGATGATTTCGAGAGCCGTCGGCGCTATCTCAACATTTCCGCCACCCTGCGCCGCCTGCTCAAAAGCGGCGTGGTGCCGGTGGTCAACGAAAATGACACCATCGCCACGGGCGAAATACGTTTCGGTGACAATGACCGGCTGGCTGCACGCGTGGCGCAGGCCTGCGCGGCTGACGGCGTGTTGTTGCTGACCGATGTTGACGGGCTGTATGACCGGCATCCCGAGCACCCGGAGGCCGAACGGCTGGACCAGGTTGACGGGGTGACGGAGGAAATCCACGCGATGGCGGATTCGGGCTCGGGTTCGGGCCTGGGATCGGGCGGGATGACTGCCAAGCTATTGGCCGCAGAGATCGCAGAAAGGGCCGGTATCGCGCTCGCCATCATCGATGGGCGGCCGGAAATGCCGATCGCCCATGCGATAGCGTCGCAGGCGGGCACGCTGTTCCTGCCGCAGCGCGAGGAAAGTGGGCGGCGGGCATGGATCGGCGGTCGCATGCGCTTTAACGGTGCGATTACGGTGGACGATGGCTGCGTTGCCGCGCTTCGCGATGGCAACAAGAGCGTGCTGGCTGCAGGCATCACCGGCGTTGAAGGCGATTTTTCGCGCGGCGACATTATCGAAGTCAAGGATGTAACCGGACGGGTGATCGCCAAGGGGCTGGTGGAATATGACGCCGACGATGTGGAGGCGGTCATGGGCCGGCAGAGCGCCGAACTGGAAGCGATCCTGGGCCATTCGCCGCGATCCTCTGTGATTCACCGTGATCATCTGGTGCTGATGTGAGCGGCGAAGTGCCGCTTGCCCTCACCGGCGGGTCCGGTTTCGTGGGGCAGGCGGTGCTTGACGTGCTGGGAGAGCGCAATCTGCCGGCCGAAGCGCTGGTACGGCGCGTAACCGAGCACGAACACAGCCGCGTCGAATGGGTGATGGGCGAGCTGGCTGACAAGCCTGCGCTCGACCATCTGGTGGCTGGCACGCGCGGTGTGATCCATATTGCCGGGCTCACCAACACGCCCGACCCTTCCCGGTTTGCCGCGGCCAATGTGGAAGGAACGGCAAATCTGATTGCGGCGAGTAAACAGGCTGGCGTGAAACGATTCGTGTTCGTTTCGTCGCTTGCGGCGCGCGAACCTGCATTGTCAGCCTATGGTGCGTCCAAGGCCGAGGCGGAAAAGCTGGTCGAGCAAAGCGGGCTTGACTGGACCATCGTGCGCCCTCCGGCGGTCTATGGCCCGCGCGATGCTGACATGTTCGAACTGTTCCGCAGTGCACGCTTCGGCTTTGTCCCCCTGCCGCCGGGCGGGGCAACTTCGATCATCCATGTCGCCGATCTTGCCAGGCTGCTGGTCGACCTGATCGATGCGCAGCCCGCCCTGGTGCGCAGGCGTGTGTTCGAGCCAGACGATGCGCGCGAAGGGGGGTGGAGCCATAAGGAACTGGCGGCCGCGATTGGGCAGGCGGTTGGCAAGCGCGTGTTCGCGCCGCATCTGCCGCGCGCAGTGTTGCAGGGCGCAGCAGGGGTCGATCGGCTATTTCGCGGCCACGGGGCCAGGCTGACGCATGACCGCGTTGGCTATATGTGCCACCCCAATTGGGTTGTCCGCTCCGATCGCAAGGTGCCTGAAAGCGTCTGGCTGCCGCAGATCGGCGGCCCGGAAGGCCTGAAGTCGACGGCAGACTGGTATCGCCGCGAAGGCTGGCTTTGAGATTACAATTTCAGCTTTCGCCGGTTTCGTCATAGATTCCCCTCTGCGGTCGCGAGTCGCAAACACGGCATGAGTCGGTTTGCGGGTCACGAAAAGGGGAAATCATGAAAAAGATCATAGTTGTAGCTGCAGTTGCGGCACTCGCTGCCTGTTCCCAGGCAGAGAAGGCGCCCGAGGCTGAACCGACCGAGGAAGTGGCTGAGGCCGCGCCTGCAAATATCGCCGCTGACGGTCTGCCGACCGTCGGGATGTATAAGATAACCAATGCCGATGGCACCACTTTCACATCTGACGTTCGAGCCGATGGGACTTGGGTGGACACTGCAGCCGACGGTACGCAGACTACGGGAAGATGGGAGCAACCGTCGCCCGATCGCTATTGTTCAACGCCTGATGAAGAAGGCGCTGTGCAGAAATGCTACGAAGAGTACATCGATGAAAACGGGGTGTACATCTCGAAGGATCCGGAAACCGGAGAGACTTCGAAGGTGGAGCGCGTCGAATCCTGACGCCAGCTTGCCAAGCCAGGTGACGAAGGCCCCGAAGTGCATGCTGCGCTCCGGGGCTTTCGCATTTCTAGAGGAAGGGTTCGTAGCCCGGCGGCAATTCGCCATCCTCGGTCAGCGGGGTATGGATGCCGCATTCGGTCTTGTCCCAGCCCTTCCAGCGGCCCGAGCGCGGGTCTTCTCCCGGCGTAACCTTGTGGGTGCAGGGGCTGCACCCGATTGAAGGGAAGCCCTGCGCCACCAGCGGATGCTGAGGCAGATCGTGCATAACGAAATAGGCGGCAATCTGGCTTGCGTCCCAATCTATCAGCGGGTTGATCTTGAGCCGCCCTTGCGCGTCGGAATTGTCGATCTCGAAGCGCGGCAGATTGGCGCGGGTCGATGATTGGAATGCCTTGCGCCCGGTGAAGCTGGCATCGAACTGCTCAAGCGCGCGGGCAAGCGGCTTGACCTTGCGGATCTCGCAGCAGCCATCGGGGTCATAGGACCAGCGTAGCCCGCTTTCATCCCTGGCCTTGAGCTCTTCGAGGTCTGGATAGAGATTGATGAGGTTGGTCAGGCCGAGCCGGTCGACCAAATCATCGCGATAGGCAAGCGTTTCGGGAAAATGCTTGCCGGTTTCGAGGAACAGCACCGGCACATCGGGGTCGATGCTGGCGATGAGATGCAACAGAACCGCGCTCTCGGCACCGAAACTCGACACCGCCGCCAGATTGCCCACAAGCCCGTCCTTGATCACCGCCTCGAGCATTTCCTCGGTCGAAGACCCGCGAAACATCCGGTTGAGCCGGATGACATCTGCCCCGTCGAAGCGCGGCGCGGTGTTTATCCGGTCGACATTCCGCGTTACCATGGGCAGATCGGCTTCAGCCATGGCGCAGTTGCCAGATCGGTTCTGCGCCGTCTGCCGCGTGTTGATAGACATTGCCCCAACGCGCGAAGGCAGCTTCGGCATCAGCCATATCGAGCGGCGTGTCGGGCGCAAAGGCATCGAAGCCGCAGCGGCGCATATAGGCGAGCTGGTCGATCAGAACCTCGCCTACGGCGCGCAGTTCACCCTCATAGCCTGCCTCGCGCAGGATGCGCGCGGCGGAATAGCCGCGTCCGTCTCCGAACACCGGGAAATTCACTTCGACCAGAGCGATGCGATCAAGGTGCGGCAGCAATTCGCGGGCATCGTCGCCCGGCTCGATCCGCACCGCGGTTGCGTTGGACTGATCGACGAAGCTGTCGACCGTGACTGTGCCGTGATCTACCACGTCGTCGTCGCGGAAGCGGAACTGCACCTCGTCCGGGCTGGTGCCCAGTACCGTTCCTGGTGTGTCAGCCATAAAGCGCCTCCTTGAACGGTTCCATTCCGATGCGGCGATAGGTGTCGAGGAAACGCTCACCTTCAGTGCGGTTGGAGAGATAGACTTCGGTGGCAGTCTCGACTGCATCGACGATCCCGGCTTCGTCGAAGCCGGGGCCGGTGATCTTCGCCAGCGAAGTGTCCTGCGCCTCGCTGCCGCCAAGCAGCAGCTGGTAGTTCTCGACGCCCTTCTTGTCGACGCCAAGGATGCCAATGTGGCCCGCGTGATGGTGCCCGCAGGCGTTGATGCAGCCGGAAATCTTGAGCTTGAGTTCGCCCAGCTCCCTGGTCCGGCCCTTGGCCGCGAAGCGCTCCGAAATTCTCTGCGCAATCGGGATCGATCGCGCGTTGGCAAGGCTGCAATAATCGAGCCCCGGGCAGGCAATGATATCCTCGATCGTGTCGAGATTGGGCGCGCCCAGGCCTGCCGCTTCGAGCTGGCTCCACAGTGCGTGGAGATCGGCGATCCTTACATGCGGCAGAACGATGTTCTGCGTGTGCATCACCCGCAGCTCGTCGAACGAATACTGCTTCGCCAGCTCGGCCATCAGGTGCATCTGCCGGGCGCTGGCGTCACCGGGAATGCCGCCAACCGGCTTGAGGCTGATGATGGCAGAGACATAGCCCGGCGTCTTGTGTGGATGCGTGTTGCTGTCAGCCCACAGCGCGAATTCCGGGTCCGAACGATCAAGCTCGCTCGGCAGCCCGGTCTCGAACTCCGGATCGGCAAAATAGGGTCTGATCCGCTCCAGCTCTGCCAGCGGCGGTTCAATGCCCTGCTCAAGCAGGTGGGCGAATTCCTCCTCTACCTGGCGGGCATATTCCTCTGCGCCCATCTCGTGCACCAGGATCTTGATCCGTGCCTTGTACTTGTTGTCGCGGCGACCATGGCGGTTGTAGACGCGCAGGCAGGCTTCGGCATAGGTCACCAGCTGATCCAGCGGCACGAAGTCGCGGATGCAGGGCGCGATCATGGGCGTGCGGCCCATCCCGCCGCCAACAAAGAATGCCGCGCCCAATTCGCCCGCGTCGTTCCTGACGATCTGGATGCCGATATCGTGCAGCTTCATCGCCGCGCGGTCGCTATCGCTCGCAATGACGGCGATCTTGAACTTGCGGGGAAGATAGCTGAATTCGGGATGGAAGCTCGACCATTGGCGCAGCAACTCGGCATAGGGCCGCGGGTCGGCCACCTCGTCGGCCGCCGCGCCCGCAAAATGATCAGAGCTGATATTGCGGATGCAATTGCCGCTGGTCTGGATCGCGTGCATCTCAACCTTGGCGAGATCGGCCAGGATATCGGGTGCATCCTCCAGCTTGATCCAGTTGTACTGGATATTCTGCCGCGTGGTGAAATGGCCATATCCGCGGTCATATTTGTCGGCGATATCCGCCAGCGCGTGCATCTGGCGCGAATCCAGCGTGCCATAGGGGATCGCCACCCGCAGCATATAGGCATGGAGCTGCAGGTAGAGCCCGTTCATCAGCCGCAGCGGCTTGAACTGGTCCTCGCTCAATTTGCCTTCAAGCCGGCGGCGGGTCTGGTCGCGGAATTCCTCAACGCGCGTGTCGACCATAGCCTGGTCGTATGAATCATACTGGTACATCAGATTACCCAGTTCATCGCTGCGGGATCTTTGGGTTTCAATGTCAGGTCAGGGCGCACAGTGGGCCCGAGGGCGCGGACGCGCTCCTTTATATGCGCGGGACGGACCCCGTTATCGTCACGGTTTGCGCTGATGGCATAGGCTGCGTTGACCCGCCGTGCGGACTGTTCGCGGGCCAGGATTTCCTCCGCTCGGTCACCCACATCGACAGCGTCATCGACGTAGAGCGACCATCCGGTGCCGTCCCACCACACAACTGCGCCGCTTTTCAGATCATTTCCGGTAAGGATATTCATTGCGCGGCCTCCTGTGCAACTTGCACCAGCGAAATGTCGTCGCGCGCGGTCACTTCGCCGATCACGATCAGCGCGGGGCTCTTTACCCGATACCTGGCAACCAGATCGGGCAGCCCCGCAAGCATTCCGCGCAGCACGCGCATTTCGGGCCGTGCGGCATTCTCGATCACCGCCACCGGCATGCCGGGCGCAAGCCCGTCTTCCATCAACTTTTCGGCGATCTGCGGCGCAGTCTTGACGCCCATATAGATCACCAGCGTGCGGCCCTTGCCGGCGAGCCCGGTCCAGTCCTGTTCGCTCAGCCCTTTGCATTGACCGGCCACGAAGCTGACAATGCTGGAAGCCTCGCGGTGGGTAAGCGCGATCTGCGCTGCGGCAGCCGCGCCGTTGGCGGCGCTGATGCCCGGGACGATTTCCACCGGAACGCCGGCTGCATGGGCGGCCTCTGCCTCTTCACCCCCGCGCCCGAAAATGAGCGGATCGCCGCCCTTGAGGCGCACCACGTCGCGGCCGGCCAGCGCCTCGCGCACCAGCAGCGCATTGATCTGCTCTTGCGGCAGAGTGTGCTTGCTGCGCTGCTTGGCGACCGAGATCAACTCGGCCCCTTCTTTTGCCAGCGCCAGAATGGCGGGATCGACCAGACCGTCATGGACGATGATCTCGGCGCGTGCGATCAGCCGCGCAGCGCGCACCGTCAACAGCTCCGGATCACCGGGGCCCGCGCCGACAAGATAGATAGTTCCTGGGTTTGCCATTTCTGCGAAATGGAAGATTGACGGCCATGTCGCCAGCGAGAATGGTTTTCGGGCGGCGTAGCTAAGCTTGGGGCAAAGCTATGGTCACAGCCGAGGCAGTGTCACACCGCTATGATTCCGAACGGGAATCCTCTCGCCGGGAAAGCGCTTCGATCAGCCGGTCGAA
>LOET01000133.1 GCA_001515985.1 Sphingomonadales bacterium BRH_c3
GCCGGGCCGGTGGCGCAGCTTGTAAAGCGCCTCCATCGATTTGCCGATGCGGCGCGCGGCCTGGGTAACGATGCCGGTGGCGGCGAGCTGCGCGATGAAGCGGCGCTGGAGATCGGGGGTGATGGAATTGCCGCGCGGCGCCGCGTGGAGATAGGGGGCGAAGGACAGCAGCGGATCGTCAGGCGCGGGGGGATGGCCCTCCACCGCAACCGCGCTGGTGGCCTGGCGGGGAATGGCGCGCTTGTTCCTCATGATCCTCCCCCTTGGGGGAGGGGGACCAGCGCGAGCTGGTGGAGGGGCACCTGCAGGGTTGCGCGACCGGCTGGGGCAGAGCAGTTTTTTCTCACACGAAGACGCGAAGGCACGAAGGGGCTGACAAGGATAGGGCGGTCCATAACCCACCCCAGATTGCAAAAATTGGGGGAGTAGGAAAATGCTTTGTATCTAAATCCTCCCCGACACGGGGGGCACCTGCACCGCTCCCCGCTCATCCTGACTTGCCTGCACTCGCGAAAGCGGGTGTCGAAGGAAAGGAAGCGGCGGGGCTGCATCCCCGATGTCGCACGACCGGCTGGGAAAGCGCCATTTTTTATCGCACTAAGGCACAAAGACACAAAGGTCCGTGAGGCAAGTGCACTTCCATGCCCGCTACAGATTGCAGAATGCAGGCGTGTATGAAAACGGTTTCTATCTTTGAACCTCAAGCTGTGCTGACTGAGTAATAGAATTGTTTTCCACAGGACTTGAAAGCGCACAAGTGTTTCCAACATGTTCCTTTGTTAAGAGCGTAACGTAGTGCGTTCAGGGTGGGAGCAATGATGAAGAGAGTTTTTTTCTCATATTCGCATGCAGACGAAGATTTGCGTGATCAGCTCGAGGTCCAGCTTTCCATGCTCAAGCGACAAGGGTTGATTGAGGCTTGGCATGACCGCCGAATTGGCGCTGGCAACGAAATCGATGGTTCGATCGACGTCAACATGGAATCTTCGTCCATTATTCTGTTGCTGGTCAGCCCAGACTTTCTTGCATCTGACTACTGTTATGACCGTGAGATGACGCGCGCGATGGAGCGACATAAAGACGGCAGTGCGAAAGTGATTCCGGTGATTCTGCGGCCTTGTGACTGGCATAATGCGCCATTTGGTAAACTTATGGCGGTCCCGAAAGATGGAAAACCGATCACGATGTGGCCGGATCCAGACTCGGCTTTTCTCGAGGTGGCACGTGCCGTCAGGGAAGTAGTAGGTGAGGCATCAAGTCCTAGCCTAGAGTACAAGGCCAAGGCTTCGGGACATGATGAACTTCCTGTCGATCCCATTGAGAAGCCACGCTCAAGCAACCTTCGAATTAAGAAGGAATTTAGCGAACGAGACAAAGACAAATTCAAAGTTCAAACGTTTGAATATATGGCGAAGTTCTTTGAGAACTCACTTGATGAACTTGAACGAAGAAATGATGGAATCGAATGTGATTTTCGTCAGGTTGACGCCAATCGATTCACCGCTTCAATTTATCAACATGGAAATGCAGTTGCGCGCTGTACTGTTTTTTTGGGTGGTGATCGCTTTACGGGGCAAGGTATCTCGTTCGTACATGGTGAGACAACTGAATCGAATTCTTACAATGAGTCTATCAGTGTGGCAGCTGATGAAATCGAGATGTACCTGACATCTTTTGGTATGTCTGCCATCTTTGGGGGCGACGAGCAAAAACTTTCCAAGCAAGGCGCGGCTGAATTGTACTGGTCTCTTCTTATCCAACCATTGCAAGGATGAGTGTAGTGACGTGGATTACTCCAGATTTTAAGATTGGGCAGCTTTCTGATGTATCCAGTTTGTCACTTGTACTTCGAACAGATCCATACGGATACGATTTCATCGTTGCGGAGAGCAATGATGGAATGTTGGCTATCATTCTTAACCCAGAAGGTGAATTTAATTCCTTTCCGGTCGGAGATGTAGATGATTACGGAGGACTAATTATTGATGACATAGGAATTGAAGTTGATCTGGATCTTGATCCCGATAGAAATTTGGGGCCTTGCCCGCTCGGGGCTGTCGAGAGAAAGCGTGATGGCGTATTCCTGCGATGCAAGCCAAGTCAAGGCAGAGGCGGGTTCGGCTATTCAGTCAGGTTGATCACTGGCTTGCCTGAATGTCCCAATGGAACTGGCGCAGCGTTTACGAAGTGGTCAATCGTCAAGGGCGCGAGATCGGAGAAGAAAGTTCTCTATACGATAGATGTCTCTTCGAGTGACCAACTCAAAGTCAAGCGAGATTTAAAGTGACGATTCTATCTATGAAACGATGTAACAATTGCGGCAAAAGGTTCGAAATCGAACTTCTAACCGAAGATGAGGTGCGTGAAGCAGAAGATCAATGTCAGCCGACCAGCCCAGCAAGGTGCCCAGAGTGTGGAAGAACTGATCTTCGAGATGGATGGGAGTGAAGCCTTTGACCAAGATAAATGGGTTTCCGATTGAGAAAATTGAACCAGCCTCGCCAGATGGAGCTGGTTTTGCGGGCTTCATGTTTTACCACCAATCACACTTACCAAGTTCTCTAATTCTGGATTGGGACGGTGATGGCTACAATTTCAATTTAGAGGGCCCCAAAGCCAATCGATTTTTCAAGATTGATGCGCACCACCGATCCTCCGGATTCTTAATACGCACACCGGAGTTTAGAGTCGATCTAGGTTCTGCTTTTAATCCCAATTCGACCGGATCGCCATTAGGCTCCTTGGTTCTAGAGGGTGGAGTCGCCTATCTTGTGGGTGCGCGCTTAGACGACCATTTCGCAGATGGAGAACAGATTCCTCTTTGGGCGTCAGTACCTCAACCTAAGTGTTCGACACGTGTTGGGTTTCTAAGGTGGACTCTTGTGGCGAGGGTTGGTGATTTTGAGTTGGAACTTTGGCAGTATTAGGCTCATGCGCCAGCAGGCTGAAGTCTCAGAAGCAAAGAACTGGCAAATACCCCACCCGCTTGACCTTTCCAACATTCCAACATAAAGGCGCGCCAACCGAGCGGGGCTTTCGAGTCCCTATCGGGCAATAGAGCTGAACATTGCCGGTTTAGTCCCGGGGGCCTGGTGCGCTTGCGCCGAGGCTCTTTTCTATTGGACTCACTTATGTGGATTCCCGCTTTCGCGGGAATGACGAAAGTGGGTTTGGGGGCAGCCGTCAAAGTAACCCGGTGGCCGAAGGGCCGGTTTGGGTGGAGCGTTTCAGCTTGTTTATGCCGCCGCGTTGCAGCCCGTCATACTTCGACAGGCTCAGCACGAACGGGCTGCATAGGCGAGCAAACCTCCCTCCACATCGCCCAGGTGTCGCCAGAACCGGCCACGCCTTCGCATGCGCGAAGGAATGTGCCGGAACCTCATCAGGGAAAGTGGGAACCGGTTTCCCGCCCGGATGAGGTGACCCCGATCCGGCAAATCCGCCGGACCGGAAAACGAGGTGAAGCGAGAAACTATGCCGACGATCAACCAGCTGGTCCGCAAGGGCCGCACCCCGCAGAAGGCCAAGAGCAAGGTCCCTGCGATGGAGCAGAACCCGCAGAAGCGCGGCGTTTGCACCCGCGTCTATACCACGACGCCGAAGAAGCCGAACTCTGCCCTGCGCAAGGTTGCCAAGGTGCGCCTGACCAACCAGCGCGAAGTCATCAGCTACATTCCGGGCGAAGGCCACAACCTGCAGGAACACAGCGTTGTGCTGATCCGCGGCGGGCGTGTGCGCGACCTTCCCGGTGTGCGCTATCACGTGCTGCGCGGCGTGCTCGACACGCAGGGTGTGAAGGACCGCAAGCAGAGCCGTTCGAAATACGGCGCCAAGCGGCCGAAGTAAGGATCAACGCGGGAGGTCTGGTTCCGGCCCGATACTCCACCCGGCTACCTACAGGGTAGCATTTGGGTGGCCGGGTGGGGGAGCGGGCTGGAGCCGCAAGGCACCACGGAGGTGGTGCCGCACTCCGAAGGAGTTAAACGGAAATGTCACGTCGTCGTCGTCCCGAGAAGCGGGAAATCCTGCCTGATCCCAAGTTTGGTGATCAGGTGCTGTCGAAGTTCATGAACAACCTCATGCTGGATGGTAAGAAGTCCATTGCAGAGCGCATCGTCTATGGCGCGCTCGACACGGTCGAAACCAAGGCCAAGGCCGATCCGGTGCAGCTGTTCCACGAAGCGCTGAACAATGTGAAGCCGCAGGTTGAAGTGCGCAGCCGCCGTGTGGGCGGTGCCACCTACCAGGTGCCGGTCGAGGTCCGCCCCGAGCGTGCCCAGGCGCTGGCGATCCGCTGGCTGATCACCGCCGCGCGCGGCCGGCCCGAAACCACCATGAGCGCGCGCCTTTCGGGCGAGCTGATGGATGCGGCCAACAACCGCGGCAATGCCGTCAAGAAGCGCGAAGATACGCACCGCATGGCTGACGCCAACCGCGCCTTCTCGCATTACCGCTGGTAACAGGAATTTCTCCGCTCACCCTGAGCCTGTCGAAGGGAAGCGGAGGCAAGCAAGGAACCCAACATGGCACGCGAATATCCGCTGGAGCGGTACCGCAATATCGGCATCATGGCCCACATCGATGCCGGCAAGACCACGACTACCGAACGTATCCTCTACTACACCGGCAAGTCCTACAAGATCGGCGAAGTGCACGATGGCGCGGCGACGATGGACTGGATGGAGCAGGAGCAGGAGCGCGGGATCACCATCACCTCTGCCGCGACGACGACCTTCTGGTCGGCCGAGGATGGCCAGGGGCCCAAGCACCGCATCAACATCATCGACACGCCCGGCCACGTTGACTTCACCATCGAAGTCGAACGTTCGCTGCGCGTGCTCGACGGAGCTGTGGCGGTGTTCGACGGGGTGGCCGGCGTCGAGCCGCAGTCCGAAACCGTGTGGCGCCAGGCCGACAAGTATAAAGTACCCAGAATGTGCTTTATCAATAAATTGGACCGCACCGGTGCCGACTTCTATTACTGCGTGCAGTCGATCATCGACCGCCTCGGCGCGAACCCGCTGGTGCTTTACCTCCCGATCGGTGTGGAAAGCGACCTTCAGGGCGTGGTCGATCTCGTCAACAATCGCGGCATCGTGTGGGAAAATGAAAATCTGGGTGCGACATTCAACTATGTCGATATCCCCGCTGATCTTGCCGACAAGGCTGCCGAATATCGCGAAAAGCTGATCGAGACTGTCGTCGAGCAAGACGATGACGTGATGGAAGCATATCTTGAAGGCGAAGTGCCTGATGCGGCAACGCTGAAGCGGCTGATCCGCAAGGGCACCATGGCGCAGGCTTTCGTGCCGGTGCTATGCGGTTCGGCGTTCAAGAACAAGGGCGTGCAGCCGCTGCTTGATGCAGTGGTCGATTACATGCCGAGCCCGCTTGACGTTCCGGCGATCAAGGGCGTGCTGCCTGACAGCGACGAGGAAGCGGAACGCCCGTCGAGCGACGATGCCCCCTTCAGCGCGCTGGCGTTCAAGATCATGAACGACCCGTTCGTCGGTTCGCTTACCTTCACCCGCATCTATTCGGGCAAGCTCACCAAGGGGCAGGTTCTGAACTCGGTCAAGGACAAGAAGGAAAAGATCGGCCGCATGCTGCTGATGCACTCGAACAATCGCGAGGACATCGAAGAAGCATTCGCCGGTGACATTGTCGCGCTGGCGGGCATGAAGGACACCACCACCGGCGATACGCTGTGCGATCCAGCCAAGCCGATCATACTCGAGCGGATGGAGTTCCCCGAACCGGTTATCGAACTGTCGGTGGAGCCCAAGACCAAGGCCGACCAGGAAAAGATGGGCGTCGCGCTCAATCGCCTGGCTGCCGAAGATCCAAGCTTCCGTGTTTCAACGGACCACGAAAGTGGCCAGACGATCATCAAGGGCATGGGCGAGCTTCACCTCGACATCCTGGTTGATCGCATGAAACGCGAATTCAAGGTGGAAGCGAACGTGGGCGCGCCGCAGGTGGCCTATCGCGAATCGCTCGCTCGCGAAGTCGAAGTTGACTACACCCACAAGAAGCAGTCGGGCGGCTCGGGCCAGTTCGGCCGCGTCAAGGTCCGGGTTACGCCCGGTGAGCGTGGGCAGGGCGTGATCTTCCAGGACGAGATCAAGGGCGGCAACATTCCGAAGGAATATATCCCTGCGATTGAAAAGGGTTTCCGCGAACAGGCCGAAAGCGGCCACCTCGTCGGCTTCCCGATCATCGACTTCTCCATCACGCTGTTCGATGGTGCGTATCACGACGTCGACTCGAGCGCGATCGCGTTCGAAATCGCTGGTCGCGGTGCCATGCGCGAAGTCGCCAGCAAGTCGGGGATCAAGCTGCTCGAACCGATCATGAAGGTAGAAGTCGTCACGCCAGAGGATTACCTTGGCGATGTGATCGGCGATCTCAACAGCCGCCGTGGCCAGATCCAGGGAACCGATACCCGTGGCAATGCCCAGGCAGTTGATGCCTTCGTGCCGCTGGCCAACATGTTTGGCTACGTCAACGAGCTGCGATCGTTTACCCAGGGCCGTGCCCAGTACACGATGCAGTTCAGCCACTATGACGAAGTGCCGGCGAATGTCGCGCAGGAAGTCAAGGAGAAGCTTGCCTAAGCGAGCGACACGGTCTAGGGGCGGCGCCGTATTCAGCGGGTGCCGTCCTCGTCCCGCAGAGATTCAATTTCAACTCAGAGGTTATTCGAGAAATGGCTAAGGAAAAATTCGAGCGCAATAAGCCGCACTGCAATATCGGCACCATCGGTCACGTTGACCACGGCAAGACCACGCTGACTGCGGCTATCACCAAGGTTATGGCTGAGACCTATGGCGGTTCGGCTGTCGACTTTGCGAACATCGACAAGGCTCCGGAAGAGCGCGAGCGCGGCATCACCATCTCGACCGCACACGTCGAGTACGAAACCGCTGCCCGCCACTACGCCCACGTCGACTGCCCGGGCCACGCTGACTATGTGAAGAACATGATCACCGGCGCGGCGCAGATGGACGGCGCGATTCTGGTTGTGAACGCTGCTGACGGCCCCATGCCGCAGACCCGCGAGCACATCCTGCTGGCCCGCCAGGTGGGCGTGCCCGCGCTGGTTGTCTACATGAACAAGGTTGACCAGGTTGACGACGAGGAAATCCTCGAACTCGTCGAGCTGGAGATCCGCGAACTGCTGTCATATTATGACTTCGACGGCGACAACATTCCGGTCGTGAAGGGTTCGGCTCTGGCTGCGCTTGAAGGCCGTGACGACGAGATCGGCAAGAATTCGATTCTCGAGCTGATGAAAGCCGTGGACGAGCACATTCCGCAGCCCGACCGTCCGGTCGACAAGCCGTTCCTGATGCCGATCGAAGACGTGTTCTCGATCTCGGGTCGTGGTACGGTGGTTACCGGCCGCGTCGAAACTGGTGTTGTGAACGTGGGCGACGAAGTTGAAATCGTCGGCATCAAGGACACCGCCAAGACAACCGTGACCGGCGTTGAAATGTTCCGCAAGCTGCTCGATCGCGGCGAAGCTGGCGACAACATCGGCGCGCTGATCCGCGGCATCGGCCGTGAGGATGTGGAGCGTGGTCAGGTCCTGGCGAAGCCGGGCTCGGTTACGCCGCACACCGAATTCAGCGCGGAAGTCTATGTCCTTTCGAAGGACGAGGGTGGCCGTCACACGCCGTTCTTCGCCAACTACCGTCCGCAGTTCTACTTCCGTACGACTGACGTGACCGGCGAAGTGATCCTTCCCGAAGGCACCGAAATGGTGATGCCGGGCGACAACGTGACCATCTCGGTCAAGCTGATTGCGCCGATCGCCATGGACGAAGGCCTGCGCTTCGCTATCCGCGAAGGCGGCCGCACCGTTGGCTCGGGCGTGGTTTCGAAAATCACCAAGTAAATCGCGTTTGCACCCACGGGTGCACGCAGGTTTGAAAAGGATCCGGTGCCCAGAGATGGGCGCCGGGTTCTTTTTTATGAAGGCTGCATTTTGCGGATGAGGGTGGGGCGCAAGCGCCCCGGCTGACAGCAGGCCCCGATTGCGGCGAAGGCGCGCAATTCAGGGCTTGCCAGAAGCAGGCCTCCTACGTATATGCGCGCCAACAGGCGGGGATTCGTCGCTGCCGTAACAAGAATTTTGAAGGGCCGCCCTTTCCGGGAAACCGGGCATAAGCGGGGCGGGCCTTTGTTTTTTTAAGGGGTCGCCCAAGAGATTGGAACGCTCCTTTGGCTCTTTCGCATCGGTGTAGGTAATGGAAGCTCAGAATATCCGCATTCGCCTCAAGGCGTTCGATCATCGCGTTCTTGACCAGGCTACTGGCGAGATTGCAGACACCGCGCGCCGGACAGGTGCTCTTATTCGCGGCCCCATTCCCATGCCGACGCGTATCGAGAAGTTCACCGTGAACCGCGGCCCGCATATCGACAAGAAGTCGCGCGAGCAGTTCGAGGTGCGCACCTACAAGCGGCTGCTCGATATCGTGCAGCCTAACGCCCAGACCGTCGACGCGCTGATGAAGCTCGATCTGGCTGCGGGCGTAAACGTCGAGATCAAGCTCGCCTGATTGGTGAGCGATCCCCGGAGTTGATCCGGGGTCCAGGGCACCAAGGCTCTGGGTTCCTGCTTTAACAGGAACGCACAGTGGGAAGGTCAACTTCCCGCAGACATTGGGATACCGCCGGATTTGATCCGGGTCTGCGTCCCCCGTCTCGCTTACCATGCCATCCGGCACGGTGAGCATTCAGCCCGGACGGGGCGATGCACAACAATTTGGGCTGGCACGCACGCGGGGATGGGCCTCGTGTGCCTCTGTGTAGGAGTTTTGACGATGCGCACAGGCGTTATCGCAAAGAAAGTCGGGATGACCCGCCTGTTTCAGGAGGATGGACGTCACGTTCCCGTGACAGTTCTTTCGCTGGAAGACTGCCAGGTCGTTTCGCACCGGACCGCCGATCGCGATGGCTATTTCGCGGTCCAGCTGGGTGCGGGCGAAGCCAAGCAGAAAAACGTCAACAAGCCGCAGCGCGAGCATTTTGCCAAGGCCCAGGTCGGCCTGAAAAAGCGCGTCGCCGAATTCCGTGTCGAAGGTGAAGACGGGCTGGTCCCGGTTGGCGCCACGATCAGCGCGGACCACTTCGTTGCCGGCCAGAAAGTCGACATCACCGGGCACACCCAGGGTAAGGGCTTTGCCGGTGTGATGAAGCGTTGGGGCTTCGGGGGGCTGCGCGCAACGCACGGCGTTTCGCTGAGCCACCGTTCGCATGGTTCGACCGGTCAGCGCCAGGATCCCGGCAAGGTGTTCAAGGGCAAGAAGATGGCCGGCCACATGGGCGACCGTCAACGTACCCAGCAGAACCTTGAGGTTGTGCGCACCGATGCGACCCGCGGCCTCATCTTTGTCAAGGGTTCGGTCCCAGGCTCGAAGAATGGCTGGCTGCTGGTCCGCGATGCGGTGAAGCTGCCTCTGCCCGAGGATCTGCCGTTCCCCGGAGCGGTGATCGATACGAACGCGCCGCAGGTTGAAGAGCCCGCAGTGGAAACACCGGTTGAAGAAACCGCTGTAGATACCGCAGCTGAAACACCCGCTCCCGAAGCAGACGCTCCCGCAGCTGACGCTCCGGCAAGCGACGAAAACAAGGAGGGCTGAGCCGTGAAGGTGAAGGTCCAGAAAATCGACGGCAAGGCCGTTTCGGGTGCAGGGAGCGATATCGAGCTCGATGATGCCGTGTTCGGGGTTGAGCCGCGTGCCGACATCCTGCATCGCATCGTCACCTGGCAGCTTGAAAACCGCCGTGGCACCGCACGTCCGACGCGCGAGCGCAGCGATGTTGCCCGCACTGGCAAGAAGTTCGGTCGCCAGAAGGGCGGCGGCACGGCCCGTCACGGTGACCGCGCGGCCCCGATCTTCATCGGCGGCGGCAAGGCTCACGGCGCTCGCAAGCGTGACTTCAACCAGTCGCTCAACAAGAAGCTGCGTGCGCTCGGCCTGAAGATGGCGCTTTCGAGCAAGGTGAAGGACGGCCTGGTGGTTGTCGACAGCCTCTCGCTTAAGGACGCCAAGACCAAGGTGCTCAAGGGTCACCTCGACAAGGCTGGCCTGACCGGCAAGGTTCTGGTGATCGACGGCGAAAGCGTGGATGAAGGCTTCAAGAAAGCCGCTGGCAATTTGCCGGGCGTCAATGTGCTCCCCGCCATTGGTGCCAATGTCTACGACATCCTCAACCACGACACGCTGGTCCTGACCAAGGACGCTGTCGCCAAGCTGGAGGCGCGCTTCAATGGCTAAGAAGCAGGAAATCGATGCGCGTCACTATGACGTGATTCTGGCTCCGCACCTCACCGAGAAGTCGACTCTGGCCTCGGAACAGAACGCAGTTGTGTTCAAGGTGGCTGGCGATGCGACGAAGCCGCAGATCAAGGAAGCGGTGGAAGCGATCTACGACAAGAAGGTCGTGGCGGTGAATACCATCGTCGTGAAGGGCAAGACCAAGCGCTGGAAGGGCAAGGCCTACAAGCGCTCCGATATGAAGAAGGCGATCGTTACCCTGGCAGAGGGTGACTCGATCGACGTCACCAGCGGGATCTGAGGGCAGAGAAGATGGCACTCAAGAACTACAAACCGACGAGCCCCGCACGCCGCGGCCTCATCCTGATCGACAAGTCCGGGCTCTATAAGGGCAAGCCGGTCAAGTCGCTGACGGAAGGCAAGCGCAAGACCGGTGGCCGGAACAACAAGGGTCATGTCACCTCGCGCGGCATGGCGGGCGGTCACAAGCAGAAGTACCGCTTTATCGATTTCAAGCGCCGCAAGTGGGATGCTCCCGCGATGGTCGAGCGTATTGAATACGATCCCAACCGCACTGCTTTCATCGCGCTCCTCAAGTATGAGGACGGCGAGCTGGCCTATATCATCTGCCCGCAGCGCCTTGCTGTTGGCGATACGGTGGTGGCCGGCGAGCGGACCGACACCAAGCCGGGCAATGCGATGCTGCTGGGCCAGATGCCGGTCGGCACCATCTGCCACAATGTGGAGATGAAGCCGGGCAAGGGCGGCCAGATCGCGCGTTCGGCGGGCACTTATGTGCAGATCGTCGGCCGTGACCGCGGTATGGTGATCGTGCGCCTGAACTCGGGCGAGCAGCGTTACCTGCGTGCGGATTGCATGGGCACGGTTGGTGCGGTGTCGAACCCCGACAACCAGAACCAGAACTTTGCCAAGGCCGGCCGCAAGCGCTGGATGGGCGTGAAGCCGCTGACCCGCGGCGTCGCCAAGAACCCGGTCGATCACCCCCACGGCGGCGGTGAAGGCCGCACCAGCGGGGGCCGCCATCCGGTGACCCCGTGGGGCAAGCCGACCAAGGG
>LOET01000134.1 GCA_001515985.1 Sphingomonadales bacterium BRH_c3
CGCGACATCGTGATCGACATGTGGTGCTATCGCCGCTTCGGGCACAATGAAGGCGACGAGCCGAAATTCACCCAGCCGCTGATGTATGACGCGATCCGCCAGCACCCCAAGGTAAGCTCGATCTATGCCGACCGGCTGATCGAGGAAGGCGTGATCGAAAAGGGCTATGCGCCACAGCTGCGCGAAGAATTCATCGCCCAGCTGGATGAGGAATTCGAGGCCGCCAAGAGCTATCAGCCCAACCATGCCGACTGGTTCGGGGGGCGCTGGGCGGGCCTTAACAAGCCGGCCGATCCCGAAGGCGCGCGGCGCAATGTCGAAACCGCGATCGAGAAGAAGCTGTTCGACAGCATTGGCCGCACGATAACCACCATCCCCGACGATCTCGAAGCGCACAAGACGCTGCGCCGCGTGATCGACGGGCGGGCCGAAATGTTCAAGCAAGGCGAGGGATTCGACTGGGCCACCGCGGAAATGCTCGCTTTCGGTAGCCTGGTAACCGAGGGCTTCGGCGTGCGCCTGTCCGGCCAGGATTCGGGCCGCGGCACCTTCAGCCAGCGCCATGCGGTATGGGTGGACCAGAACACCGAAGAGAAATACATCCCGCTATGCCAGCTGCCGCACGGCAAGTTCGAGGTTTATGACAGCCCATTGAGCGAATATGGCGTGCTCGGCTTCGAATACGGCTTCGCCATGGCCGATCCCAAGACACTGGTTCTATGGGAAGCGCAGTTTGGCGATTTCGCCAATGGCGCACAGATCATGATCGACCAGTTCATCGCCAGCGGTGAGGCCAAATGGCTGCGCGCCAACGGGCTGGTGATGCTGCTGCCGCATGGCTATGAGGGCCAGGGGCCGGAACACAGCTCGGCCCGGCTCGAACGCTTCCTGCAGCTGTGCGCCAATGACAATATCCAGGTCTGCAACATCACTACGCCGGCGAACTATTTCCACGTGCTGCGCCGCCAGATGCTGCGCCCGTTCCGCAAGCCGCTGATCATCATGACGCCCAAGAGCCTGCTGCGCCATCCCAACGCGAAAAGCAGCGCCGACGAGTTCATGCGCGAGCAGCACTTCATGCGCATCAAGTCCGATCTGCAAAAGATCGATGACGAGAAAGTGCATCGCCTGGTGCTGTGCAGCGGCAAGGTTGCCTATGACCTGATGGAGAAGCGTGACGAGGAAGGGCTGGATGACGTTTCGATCGTGCGGATCGAACAGCTCTATCCTTTCCCCGGCGAAGCGCTGAGCGTAAGGCTCAAGCGCATGAGCAATCTGGAACAGGTCATCTGGTGCCAGGAAGAACCGAAGAACAGCGGCGCTTGGTACTTTGTCGAAAGCCAGATCGAGGAAGCGCTGACCAATGCCGGGCATCAGGGCATGCGCCCCCGCTATGTCGGGCGCGACGCTTCCGCTTCGCCTGCCACCGGCCTGGCCAAACGGCATCAGCAGCAGCAGGAGGCGCTGGTCGCCGCTGCGCTGGGGCTCGATGGCGCCGCCAATTCCACCAAATCCCCCAAGAAGAAGGCCTGAGGAAACAAGCACATGGCCACTGAAATCAAGGTTCCCGCATTGGGCGAATCGGTCACCGAGGCAACCCTCGGCGAATGGCTCAAGCAGCCCGGCGACAGCGTTGCCGCCGATGAGCCGATCGCCAGCCTCGAAACCGACAAGGTCGCGGTCGACGTGCCCTCGCCGGTCGCCGGAGTGATCGGCGAGCACAAGGTCAAGGTTGGCGATACGGTCGAAGTCGGCGCGGTAATCGCGACGGTTGAAGAAGGCGAAGGCGCACCTGCCAAGAAAGCGGAGAGCAAGGAAGAATCCGCCAAGCCGGCCGAGAAAGAGAAGAGCGCGGCCTCGAAGGCCAAGGAAGACCCGAAAAGCAGCGGCGACGCTGTCACCATGTCACCTGCGGTGCGCCGCGCGGTGCTCGAGCACGGGCTCGACCCCACCACCATCAAGGGCACCGGCAAGGATGGCCGGCTGACCAAGGAAGACGTGCTGGAAGCAGCCAGGGCCAAGGAAAGCGGCGGCAGCACGCCCGCCCCGCCGCCCGCCCCCACACCTGCGGCAAGCGATGGAGAGCGCAAGGAAGAGCGCGTCAAGATGACGCGCATGCGCCAGACCATCGCCAGGCGGCTCAAGAGCGCGCAGGACAATGCCGCGCTGCTCACCACTTTCAACGATTGCGACATGTCGGCGGTGATCGAGGCGCGCAACCGTTACAAGGATACCTTCGCCAAGAAGCACGATGTGCGGCTGGGCTTCATGGGCTTCTTCGCCAAGGCTGCCTGCCTAGCGCTGAAGGATGTGCCTTCGGTCAACGCCTATATCGAGGGTGACGAGATCGTGTACCACGACTATGTCGATATCTCGGTCGCGGTCTCGGCCCCGAACGGCCTCGTCGTGCCGGTGGTGCGCGATGCCGACAGAAAGAGCTTCGCACAGATCGAGAAGGATATTGCCGATTTCGGCCAGCGCGCCAAGGAAGGCACGCTGACCATGGAAGACATGAGCGGCGGCACCTTCACCATCTCGAACGGCGGCGTATTCGGATCGCTGATGTCGACCCCGATCATCAATCCGCCGCAAAGCGCGGTGCTGGGCCTGCACCGGATCGACGAGCGCCCTGTGGTGGTGAACGGCGAGATCGTGATCCGCCCGATGATGTATATCGCGCTCAGCTATGATCACCGGTTGATCGATGGCCGCGAGGCGGTGACCGCACTCAAGATCATCAAGGAAGCGATCGAGGATCCGACGCGGATGCTGATCGATTTGTGATTTGATAGCTACCCTTCGTCATTCCCGCGAAAGCGGGAATCCATATGCGAAGGGCGCCAATTGGATCCCCGCTTTCGCGGGGATGACGAGAGAAGAAACATGAGCAAGGATTTTGACTACGACGTCCTCATCATCGGTGCCGGCCCCGGCGGCTATGTCGCGGCGATCCGCGCGGCGCAGCTGGGCCTGAAAACCGCCTGCGTGGAAAGCCGCGATACACTGGGCGGCACCTGCCTCAATGTCGGCTGCATCCCGTCGAAGGCCATGCTGCACGCCAGCGAATATTTCGACGCGGCCGCCAATGGCACGATGGCGAGCATGGGCGTGGATGTGACGCCCAAGCTCAACCTCGACAAGATGCATGACCAGCGCCGCGATGCGGTGAAGGGGCTGACCGGCGGCATCGAGTTCCTGTTCAAGAAGAACAAGGTCGACTGGAAGAAGGGCTTCGCCAGCTTCCAGGATGCGCACACCGTCAAAATCGGTGACGAGACCGTCACGGCCAAGGATATCGTGATCGCCACCGGCTCCTCTGTCACCTCGCTCCCTGGCGTCGAGATTGACAACGACAAGGGCGTGGTGGTCGATTCCACCGGCGCTCTTGAACTGCCCAAGGTCCCCAAAAAGATGGTCGTGATCGGCGGCGGTGTGATCGGGCTCGAGCTCGGCAGCGTATGGCGGCGTTTGGGCGCAGAAGTCATCTGCGTTGAATTTCTCGACCAGATCCTGCCTGGCATGGACGGCGATGTGCGCAAGGAAGCGCACAAGATATTCAAGAAACAGGGGATCACCTTCAAGCTCTCGACCAAGGTTACCGGCGTGACGGTCAAGGGCAAGAAGGCGACGCTGACGCTAGAACCGGCTGCCGGCGGCGATGAAGAAAAGATCGAGGCCGATTGCGTGCTCGTGTCGATCGGCCGCAAGCCGAATACCGATGGCCTCGGCCTTGAGAATATCGGCCTTGAAACCAATGATCGCGGACAGATCGAGACCGATCACGAATTCCGCACCTCGGTCGAGGGCGTGTGGGCGGTGGGCGATGTGATCCCCGGCCCCATGCTGGCGCACAAGGCCGAGGATGAAGGCATTGCGGTGGCGGAAAACATCGCTGGTGAAACCGGCATTGTGAACCACGATGTGATTCCCAGCGTGGTCTATACCATGCCCGAGATTGCAGGGATTGGCCTGACCGAGGAGCAAGCGAAGGAAAAGGGCGAAATCAAGGTTGGCAAGTTCCCGATGCTGGCCAACAGCCGAGCCAAGACCAATCACGAGCCCGACGGTTTCGTGAAGGTGATAGCCGATGCCAAAACCGACCGCGTGCTGGGCGTGTGGGCGATCGCCAGCGTGGCCGGCACGATGATCGCCGAAGCTGCGATTGCCATGGAATTCGGCGCCACCTCAGAGGATATCGCCTATACCAGCCACGCCCATCCGACCCATCCCGAAGCCACCAAGGAAGCGGCGATGGCGGTGCGGGGGAAACCTATTCACATTTAGGCCGATCCATATGTGATCGGCGCCTTGGCCAGAGCCAGGGCAGTTTTGCCTTTAACCCAAGAAAACCAGATTGATCCCGAAACACACTGCAATTCCGACCACGATATTCATAGGCAAGCCAACCTTCACAAAATCCATGAAGCGATAATTCGCCGCACCGTAGACCAGCGTATTGGTCTGATAGCCGATCGGTGTCGCAAAACTGGCGCTTGCACCAAACATCACTGCGACGACCAGCGGGCGCGGATCGATCCCCAGCGCGCTGGCAAGGCCAATTGCAATAGGTGTCATGATAACCGCCACAGCATTATTGGTCACTGTTTCGGTCAGAATGCTTGTAACCGCATAAACCGCTATCAGCAAAAAAAGTGGCGACAGGGTAGAAAGCAAGGGCAGCAAGCCGGATACAATCAGATCGACGGTGCCGGCATTCTCAAGCCCTTTCCCGAACGCAAGCATACCGAAGATCAGGACGAGCGTGTTGCCGTCGATCGAACTCCAGGCATCTTCCGGCTCGAGGCACCTCAAGAGCAAAACCACCCCTGCCCCGCCAAGTGCCAAGGCTGAAATGGGCAAGTTGAACAGAGCCGCGAGAATGACGACCCCGGCAAGGGTACCGATAGCTATGGGGGCCTTTGTGCGGCGGAACGCTCTGACGGATGCCTTGCTTACGTCGACCAGCCCGGCATTTGTCTGCAACGCCTGCGCGGCGTCATTCCCCGCGGCAATCAAGAGCCGGTCACCTGCTCTCACCCGCACATTGGCAAGATCGGGCCCTGCAAGATGGCGCGGTCTGGCAAGGCCCAGCACACGTACCTTCAAACGCGATAGAAGCGGGATATCGGCCAGCCTTCGCCCGATGATGGGATGCGTGGGCGAGATAACAGCCTGAACAAGCCGCAAATCCTCTGGCCGTCCGGTTCCGGCCGTCGCCACTCCGCCGCCAACGCCCATCAGGCCCGTCCGAAAGTCATGGGCTTCAGCCAGGGAAGCCAGTTCAACAGGACTGGCGGCAACAATCAGCTGGTCGCCGCCCCTCAATTTCCACTTATCGAATCCGCGACGTTCGATAGTCTTGCCGCGCTGGACCCCCAGCAATCGCAGGCCTGGTCTGCGGAACAGGCTGATTTCGCCGATTCTGCGATCAACGTAATCGCTGCCCGATGTGAGCGTGAGATGCGAAAGAAACGTGTCACTCTCGCCCTGTTCGTCAAGACTATGCGCAGGACGGTCGGGCAACAGGAACTTTCCTGTGAGGACCAACAGCAGCACGCCTGCCGACGCGGCAAAAATGCCTACAATGGTGATCTCGAAAATACCGAAGGCTTCAAGCCCCTGCTCCTGTGCAACGCCATCCACCAGCAGGTTGGTTGAAGTTCCTATCAGTGTCAGCGTGCCGCCAAGGATCGAGAGATAGGACAAGGGAATAAGCAAGCGCGTTGCGGCAACGCCAATTACACGAGCAAGACGCTGAATGATCGGGATCATGACGATCACGACAGGAGTGTTGTTCATGAAGGCAGAAGCAAGGATTGTTCCGCCGCCGATTTCCGCGATCGCCAGGCGGGGCTTGCGCAACGTGCGGCGGATCACCCAGCCTGAAACCTCTTCAAGCGCCCCGGTGCGCAGCAGAGCTCCGCTGAGCACGAACATGGCCGCAATCGTAATGGGCGCGGAATTGCTGAAAACGCCGAGCATTTCAGCGGGAGAGAGAAAACCCGCAGCCATCATCAGCAGCCCGCCAATGCTCGCAACGACCACCGGCGGCCTGCGCTCAAAAGCAAAGGCGGCAAGCATTGCGATCAGAAGAAATAGCCCCACGTAGGGCGCAGCTGCGGGCAATATGCTGCTTATCAGCTCAACCATAAGCCTGCCTTTGCGCTGCGGCTGAAGGGCTTGCCAGAATTATTTTCAAGCTTCGGCCTGATTCCGCACATTACGGGCGAGGATGCCTCAGCACCCCTTCGCCGCAGTGCGCCTTTCAGACCCCATTCGGATAGACCGGCAGGATATCGACCGGGATGGCGTCCATCCGCGCAATGGCCTGGCGCGCATGCTCATCGAGACGGGCATATTTGGCAAAGAACGCCTTCACGCCATCGTAATCGCCCGTGGCCTGAAGCATCAGCTCCTTGTTGAGCAGGCTTTTGATGCCCGCCTCCATCTTCACCGGATCGATCACAAAATGGCCCTGCGCTGCGTCCCAGCGGAATGCGCCGTAGTCCTTGAGATAGCCATATTGCAGCGCCGAACCATTGCCATGTGCGCTTTCGGTGCCGAAGCGGACCGAACGGAATATGCCAGCGAAATAGGTCGCGAACAGCTGGTCCTTTTCTGCCGCGGGCAATTCACCGCGCTCCATCATGTAAAGGATGTTCCACACGCCCATCAAATCGGCCTTTGATTCTTCGAGCTGCGAATACTGATCCTTCAGTTCCTCGTTCACCGTGGTCTTGCGGCCGTCAACCGTGATCGTGCCCGGCCCCAGGCTGTGCGACAGTTCGTGGAACAGCGTTTCGAGCTGCATATATTTCTTCACCACCAGCGGAGCCTGCGCGTCGCTCAGCACGACATCGGCGATCGGATCGAGGATGCGGTCGAACTTGGCGCCCAGCACGTTCGACAGGATCACCTTCTTCGCGCCCTTGGCCTCGCGCACACGCTCGTCATTGGGCAGGTTGAAGGCGATCGTCTGCACGCCCGGAACATTGTCACCGCCGCCCTGGACCTGGTCCGCCACAGCAATCGGGCTGGCAAAGCCGCGCTGGAAATTCTTGTGCTCGTCGGGGATCGGCAGGTTGGCCTCCATGTCGCGGAGATAACCCTTGTATTTGTCAAGCGCGGCGGATGCTTCGGGATCCTTCAGCGTCACGAAGCTCTCGAACGCGGTCTTCTTGCCATAAAGCCGGTCAGTATAAACCTCATAAGGCCCGATCGCGACTTCGATCGGCGTGCCTTCCAGGTCCATCCAGGCCAGCTCGCTCTCGAAGTAATCGTCAGCCAGGAAAGCCTTGGCGCGCAGCGACAGGAATTTCTTCAGGCTGGGATTGCTCGTCACCTGTGACGCCTGCTCCAGCAGGCGGGCGGCGGGCACCAGCCACTGCGCATAAGCCTGCGAATAGGGCACGGCGATCAGCCGGTCGCCTTGTCGGCGCACCACAGTATAGTCGCTGGTAAGCGCCGCCGCCTCATCCGGATGCGCCGCCAGATAGGCATCGAATTCTGCGCGCGTGAGATCGGCGGGATAGAAACCGGCACCCAGCGGCATTTCCTCTGTCCCCCAGAAGGGGTGGAGCTCGGCCAGTTCGTCCCATGGGCCGAAATTGCGATCGAACATGGTCAGCAGCAAATCCCGGTCAGCGCGGCGATTGTTGGCAACCGCGCTGCGGGCCTGATCGTAATTCACCAGCCGCTGGCGCTTGTAGATCTCGCTCATATAGCCTGACGCCTCGATCAGCAGATTGACCACCTGCCGCTCCTCGGCGCTGAGATAGCTGGTGTCGGGCGCCATCTCGACCACGGCAAGTTTGCCCATCTGCGCGCGCAGATCATAGGCGGGTGCAGTTGCGGCGGCGGTTTCAACCGGCGCTTCTGGCGCAACAGTGGCGCAGGCGGCGGTGGCAAGCAGCAGGGGAAGTATCGCGATGCGCATGGAAATCCTCGATTGGTTTTCGTGCCCTTGGGTCAACGCCCATTAAGCGCAAGGGCGGGGTGAATGCAATTGCCACCAATTGCACCGGCCCCATTGACGCACCGGCAGGCGCACAGCATCAAGCAATCCGAGGGGAGATTCGCTTGGCCTATCCGAAACTGACCGATCAGCCCGGCGCGCTCGAGATCGCTGCATCCATCCGTGCTGGCGAGCTGAGCCCGCACGAAGCGGTGGAAGATGCCATCGCGCGGATCGAACATCTCGACGTGCACATAAATGCCGTTGCCGTGTGCGATTTCGAACGCGCCATTGCTGCCGCAAAAGCCATGGACGGTAAGGTTCCCGGCGAACACCAGCCGCTGTTCGGCGTCCCGATGACAATCAAGGAAAGCTTCGATATCGCCGGGCTGCCAACCTGCTGGGGGCATGCCGAACATGCCGAGAATATCGCGCGGCGCGACGCCAAGGTTGTCTCCCGGCTCAAGGCTGCAGGGGTGATCTTGCTGGGCAAGACCAATGTCCCGATCGACCTTGCGGACTGGCAGAGCTTCAACGCTGTATATGGCCGCACCAACAACCCGCATGATCATTCCCGTTCGCCCGGCGGCTCTTCGGGTGGCTCGGCCGCAGCAGTGGCCAGCGGGATGGTGCCGATCGAATATGGCACCGATATCGGCGGCTCGGTGCGGGTGCCGGCGCATTTCTGCGGCGTGTGGGGGCACAAGACCAGCTGGGGCCTGGTCAGCAAGCATGGCCACGATCATCCCCTTATGGCGGGCAAGGACGCGCATGACGGTGCGCTCTCGATTGCGGGGCCGCTGGCGCGCAATGCCGCCGATATCGAAATTCTGCTGCGTCTCACCGCCGATTTCCCGGTGTTCGAACGCCGCAAGCCGATCCGGCAATGCCGCTTTCTGGCGCTGCTCGACCACCCTGACAGCCCGCTTGACAGCAGCGTGCGCGGCCCCATGGAGGCTGCGCTGGACACGCTCGAGGCGGCCGGCGTCAAGATCGACCGCGCAAGCGACCTGGTACCCGATCTTGCAGCGCAGCAGGCCGATTATCTGCGCATGCTCAACATCGCCATGGCCCGCGGCATGCCTTCGCCCGATGGCAAGCGCGCAAGCGCAACCGACTGGTTCGATTTGCTTGATCGGCAGACTTGCAACGAACTGGCGTGGGAGCAGGTGTTCGAAGCCTATGATTTCGTGCTGGCCCCGCCCGCACCGGTGCTGGCCGTGCCGCACCGCAATGAAGCGGTGTTTCGCGGTGACCTTGACATCAATGGCGCAGATCACCCGGCCTCGGGCGGGCTGGCCTGGGCGGGCCTGGCAACCTTCCCCAACCTGCCCTCAACCGTGCTGCCGATCGGCCAGGGCTCCTATCTCGGCTCCACCCTCCCTTGCGGAATGCAGGTGATGGGCCCGCGTTGGCGCGATCTCGACTGCGTGGCCGCTGCGCGCGACATCGATCTGATCGTAAACGGATAGAGCCGCATGATGCTACGCCTTGCCAAATGGCATATCTGGCTCGGCTGGCTGGTCGGCTTCCCGATCCTGATGTGGATGGTGACGGGGCTGTTCATGGCCGCCCGGCCGATCGAGGAAGTGCGCGGCAACCACCTGCTGGCCGAACAGGAGGCGCAGCCGTTGGTGCTGCCCGGCAGCGCACTGGCTAGCGCCGAATTCCCGCTGCGAGAAATGCGCGCGGTGATGCAGGATGGCCGCGCCGTGGCGATCCTGACGGGAATGGACGGCAACGTGCAGCGGGTCGACATGGCAAGTGGCGCTGCCTTGCCGGCGCTCACCGCCAGTGATGCGCGGGCCATCGTGGCCGCGCGGGTCAAGGGCGGCAACGAAGTGCGCAGCGTCACCGCGTTCGCAGCTGACCGGGTTCCATTCGATTTCCGCCGACCCATGCCGGTGTGGCAGGTGGCGCTGGAAAATGGCGCGCATGTCTATGTCGGGCGCGATACCGGCCAGATCGAAGCGGTGCGCACGCGCTGGTGGCGGGCGTTCGATTTCATGTGGGGCCTGCATATCATGGATTTGCAGACCCGCGAGGATACCAGCCACCCGATCCTGATTGTGTTCGCGCTGCTCGGCGTGATCGGGGCGCTATTCGGCTGCGTGTTGATGTTCCGGCGGCGCAAGGCACGGATAAGGGCACGATGACCGGGACGGAGGTTCTCACCCCGGTCCTCGATGTGCTCGACATCCTGGGGCTGGCGATTTTCGCGCTCACCGGCGCGCTGCTGGCCGCCAAGCTGCGCCAGACCTTCGTAACAATGGCGTTTTTCGCTCTGGTAACGGGCGTTGGCGGCGGCACGGTGCGCGACCTGCTGATCGGGGCGCCGGTGTTCTGGATGACCGATCCCTGGGTTGCGCCAATCTGCCTGGGCACCGCGCTGATCGCGTGGTTTACACCGGTGCGCTGGTGGGAAGGCAAGCTGCTGGATTATGCCGATGGCGCCGGGCTTACCGCCTATGCTGTGCTCGGCAGCGCCAAGGCGATGTCCTATGGCATTCCGCCCGTGCCCGCCGCGCTGATGGGTATCATTACCGGCTGCGTGGGGGGAATCACCCGCGATGTCGTGGCGGGGCGCCCGTCGATCATCATGCGGCCGGAGCTTTATGTCACCGCAGCCGCAGCCACTGCCGCGCTCACCGTTGGCGGGATGGCGCTGGGCCTGGCCAATCCGATGGTGTGGGGCGGCGCGTGGATCGTTGGTTTCGCCCTGCGCAGCGCAGCTATCCGTTGGCAGATCGCGCTGCCTTCCTACCACGAGGAAAGCAGCGCGGATCGCTGATCAATCGGTTGGCGCCTGCGCCATGGTATAACGGTCATCTGGCGTTTCGCCTTCAAGGTCGCCATCAACCGGACCGCCAGGATATGGGGCCAGTTGTTCAGCGCCTTCGCCAGCCGGGCCCGGGGGGCTCTCGCTGTCCACCCGCGCCCAGGCAGCGCGATAGCGATCATCGCTGTACTGGCCGTCCTCCGCAGGGCTGGCAGCGGCCAGGCCCCTGCCATAGTCGACCTGCTCGATGCGACCGTCCTCCCCGATTTCGCAAGTAAAGCGGTCACCATTGAAGATCGTGCCGATCACACGCCACCCGTCACCGGAGCGATCGACACTGTCGACGCTCTCGACCCGTACGTCGCGCTCGATTTCAGTCAGGCACATGTCAACCGCGCCTTCGATCCCGCGGCCACTGCCTGAACGGCGCGTGGTGCGCCGATCGCGGTAATCATTGCGGTCTTCGCGGTAGTCACGATAGCGCACATCGCGATCGCGCCGCTCCGAATTCGAGGCGGCACTGGCAATCGCGGCAATACCGCCAATGATCAGAATCCCTGCCAGCACGTCCCCGCCATCGACCCGGCCATGGTGGCGGCGATAGCGCCAATAGCGGTGGCGCTGGGAAGTAAGGCTGCCTTCATCAAAGGCAGTGGGGGCGGCGTAAGCAGGCTGGACAAGCAGGCTGCGGGCGGGAAGTTCAGTGGCGGCGGCAGGCGCAGCAGCCATGGAAAGTGCCGCGACCAAACCGCTGAATGCGGCGACTCGGTAGAATTGGGCCATATCGGTGCCTTCAGTTTTGCAGCGAGCGCCACCACCGCCCGGATGATGGCGATTGGATTAGGCAGTCCAGGCTTACCGAAGCCTGAACCGCCCATGCCTTCAACCTGTGTTCCACGCGATGCTAGCCCAGCCCGCGGATGCCCCGGTAATCGATGTCGACGATCCGGCCGCGGCGGATTTCGCACTTGAAGCTGCCCCGATCGAGATTACGACCACCGTGGCGATAGCCGTCACGCCGATCGCCGTAATTGCTCCGGTAGCGATAATCGTCCCGATAGCCGCGATATCCGCGACGGTATCCATCATCGACCACAAGCCGTCCGGTGACTTCCCACCCGCGCCGCTCGCGGTCGACATCGCGGATCTCGGTCACATCGGCATAGCGATAACCGGCGCGGCGCGCGTCACGCTCGACAGCAGTTACACAGCGCTGGATTGCGGCGCGCGAATTGCCGTGCCCAAAGCGATTGTCACGATAATTGCTGTCGCGATAGCCATATCCATCGCGATAGCGGTCCTTGCTCGCCGCGCTGGCCACGGCCGCGATTCCGCCGATGATCAATGCACCGGCGATTACATCGCCTGTGCTGATACCGTCGCGGTCGCGCGCCTGTACCGGGCTCGCTCCAACCAGCGCCATGGCGCCCAGAGCTGCGGTTGCGATCCCACCCTTCGCAATGGTCTTGATTGTCTTGCTCATTTGAGGCTCTCCTCATCTGGGCCGTGGCGGGATTGCCGCGGCTGTGAGGAACCTCCTAAGCGATTCGCGCTGATACGACGCTGAATCGGGCTTGCAGCGATTGTTCAGGTTTATCCATTTTTTTATGAACGAATGCTACTCCAGCGCCGCCAGAACATCGCGGGTGAAGGCAGCAATATCGAACCGCGCGCCCACCGGATCCTCGCCGCGGCGCACGATCACGACATTGCGGCTCGGCACGATTACGACATATTGCCCGCGATTTCCAAAGGCGGCGAAAGTATCGGGCGGCACGCCATCCGACTTGTTGAGCAGCCAGAACCCCGCGCCATAGCCGAACGGCCCATCGGGCTGCGGGCCGGCTGGCGTGGAGACGTATTTGACCCAGCCTTCGGGCAGCACCCGGGTGCCATCTCGCAGCTTGCCATCGTTGAGGTAGAGCTGGCCCAGCCGGGCGAGGTCGTGCGCGGTGGACCAGACTTGCGAAGAGAGGATGTAATTGCCCTGCCAGTCGGTCTCGGCAACGGTGTCGTGCATGGCGAGCCTGGCGAAGAAATCCGCAGGCGGGTGGGCTTCGAACGTCGGCTTGATCGCGGCGATTGCGGCCAAGGTATCGTTGTTGGCGTAGCGATAGGTGCTTCCCGGCGCGGCAATCAGCGGCCAATCGAGCGCCACCTCATCAACCGTTGCTCCGCCGAAATAGAGCGGGTCGGTGCGGTTGCCCGGCGTGTCGGAATAGCGGCCCGAGGCCATGCGCAGCAGGTGATCCACGGTGATCGCACGGCGGGGGTCGCTTGCGTCCGCTCCCAGCCCGGCAGATGCATTCACATCGGCCTCGCCGCGATGCACCGCCATGCCGACCAGCGTTGCCGCGATGCTCTTGGCGACCGACCATGTGCGTTGGGGCATGAACGGGCCAAAACCGTGCGTAAATAGCCCGTCGACAATTTCCCCGCGCTGGTCGACGATCACCGCCGTTGTGCGCGTTCCCGCACCGTAATCGCCTGCAAGGGCAGCCTGCAAATTCGCACGGATCGGCGTTGTGGCACGCTCGTGCCAATTGCGCGCCAAGGCGTCACGGTAAGGCGGATAATCGTGGCCCGCGACCTTCGGCGGCTCCTGCCCGATGGGCATGACAGCGCAGCCGGCTTCTCCGCGATATCGCGCCACCCTGGGCGGCATATCGTCAGACCATTGAACCTCGACATGGTCAATCACGCCGTTTGCATTGCGTACGATCTGCTGCGGGAGTCCGCCGATGATCGCATCAAGCGGTGCCTGGATGCCGGCAAGTTCCCATTCAACCACGCTTTCAGGAGTTCTATCCTCCCCAACCCGTTCGGCATTGGCGATGCCGCCGCACAGCATCAACGCCTTGTAACCGGCGGCGAGCGCGCGGTCATAGCGGGTATCGAGCTGTTCTTGCGCGGTTTGTGCGGGAGCGGGCGAAGCAAAGGCAAGCGCCGCACCGGCGGCGGCAAAAATCAGGGTTTTCATGGCGGCGACCTTAATCCTGCCATTACAAAAGAAAAGGGCCGATGGATCGCTCCACCGGCCCTGCTCCTATCGGGGTGAGGCGCTCAGGCCTCTTCGAATTCGTCCTCGGCCTGCACCGGGCCGCTATCCTGGCCCTTGGCATCCACGTCGCGGTCAACCAGTTCGATAATCGCCATCGGCGCAGCGTCGCCGCCGCGATATCCGGCCTTGATAACGCGCGTGTATCCGCCATCGCGATCAGCATACCGCTCTGCCAGAACGTCAAACAGCTTCTTGAGCTGGGTCTCGTCACCGAGACGGCTCATCGCCAGGCGGCGGTTGGAAAGCCCGCCGCGCTTGGCCAGCGTGACCAGCTTTTCGACATAGGGGCGCAGTTCCTTGGCCTTGGGGGCCGTGGTAAGGATCTGCTCATGCTTGATCAGCGCGGCTGCCATATTGCGGAACAGGGCCGTGCGATGGCCCGATTTGCGGCCCAGCTTGCGCTGTGAAATACCGTGACGCATTGTATTCTTCCTTCGTTTGCAAAGGGGCCGTTTCAGGTACCCCAGTTCCGGTCCAAATCAGGGCTTCGAACCTTTGCCCATTCTCGTCATTCCCGCGAAAGCGGGAATCCATATGCAACCTTCGTGGCTCCGCTCTGGATCCCCGCTTTCGCGGGGATGACGAATTTTGACTTAGCCCAGCAGCTCCTGCTCGAGCTTCTTGGCCATTTCCTCAATGTTCTCCGGCGGCCAGCCAGGGATATCCATGCCAAGGCGCAGACCCATGCTGGAAAGAACTTCCTTGATCTCGTTCAGTGATTTGCGGCCAAAGTTCGGCGTGCGCAGCATCTCGGCTTCGG
>LOET01000135.1 GCA_001515985.1 Sphingomonadales bacterium BRH_c3
CCCCGGGGCCGCGCCCGCCGCCTCCGCCGAAGCGATCACCGCCACCGGGGCTGCGATCTTCACCAAATCCACGGCCCCCACCACCGAATCGATCCTGCTGTCCAAAATTGTCGCGTGGGGGGAAATTATCGCCGCCACCGAAGGGATCGAAGCCGTCTTCGCCGAATCCGTCGCGCTTGTCCCGGCCCCGGCGGCGCCCTCTATCGTAACCCATAACTTAATTCGTACCTTGTCTCTCCGCCCGAACAAACTCACATCGATACCGTGAACGGAAGACGGTATCGTTGCTCGGCAGACATCACGACATAAATGCCGCAACCCCTACCTGAATGCATGTAACATAGCGCACAAAGCCCTGCGAGGCGAATAATTTAACATCGCCTCCCTTATTGCCGCAAAAATGTGACATTTTCGCATTCTGTTCGTTGCTGCAAATGCTTGCGCCGGGGCTTGCAATTGGGTGATGAGTCAAGCGAATCGCACCAATCCTGTGCGCAAATACGGAGACAATGCGATGAGCGAGTTTCGCGAACTTTCGCCAACCATGATGGTCAGCCCGCAAATCAGGCCGGCCGATATCGCAGCAGCGGCCCAGGCAGGCGTGACGCTGGTGATCAACAACCGGCCTGACGGGGAGGCGCCCGACGAGCCGCAAGGCCCCGAAATCGAAGCCGCCGCCCGTGCCGCCGGGATGGATTACATTGCCATCCCGATCGGCCATTCGGGCTTCAGCGAACCGCAAGTAGAGGCAATGGAGCAAGCGCTGGCCGGGGCCAGGGGCAAGGCACTGGGCTATTGCCGCAGCGGGACGCGATCGACGCTGCTGTGGTCATTGGCGCAGGCGCGCAGCGGCGTTGATCCCGATGAAATCGCCGCTGCAGCGCGAAACGCCGGTTATGACGTGTCGCCGGTCCGCCCGGTTATGGACATGTTCGCCGCGCAGGACCGGGGCTAGCCAAGGGCAATCCGCAAGCCCTATTTGCGATAGTCGAGGGGAGGCGCACGATCTCCCAATAGTGAGCGATACTGGAAGTCCGGGCCGCGCGACTGGTCGAACTCGGCCTTGGCTTCCGCGCGCAATTCATCATTGGTGAACAGCTCGGCCGCCATCAGTGCCATCGCTTTGGCGGCGACCTGCGTTCCCTTGACGCCAATCGAATGGCCGCTTGCCGCCACCGCCTGCCAGCTATGCGCGCTGGTGCCGGGCACCCATGTCGCGGTGCGCACGCCCACAGTCGGTGTGGCCCATGAAACATCACCCACATCGGTCGAGCCGTACCCCAGGCTCTTTTCGTATGGCTGGACTTCAGCTGCGCTTTCGAGCGGCTTGGCTGCATCTCCCAGCGATTGCTGGATCTCGGCTGCCCATGCGCGTTCTTCGTCCGTATAATCGACCCCGCCCACCTGGCGCAGCTTGGCATCCATCACCCTCGCCAGCGTTTCGTTGACCAGCAACGGATTGTTACCGTGGATGATTTCCCAATCGACCTTCGTCCCGGTGCCCAGCGCAGCCCCGCGTGCTGCGTCTTCCAGCCTTGCCCAGATTTCCTCGACACCCGCGGGATCGGGATGGCGCACGTAATAGAATACTTCGGCGAAATCGGGCACAACATTGGGCGCATTGCCGCCTGATGTGATCACGTAATGCATCCGCGCCTGCTGCGGAATATGTTCGTGCATCATGTTGGCCATCATATTCATCGCCTCGACCCCGTCAAGCGCCGAGCGGCCGCGCTCGGGCGCGCCTGCGGCATGGGCCGAAATGCCGTGAAAACGGAATTTGGCCGAACGATTGGCCAGGCTGGTTTGCGCGGCGGCGCTGTTTTCATCATCGGCGTGCCAATGGATCGCAATATCGACATCGTCGAACAGCCCGGCCCGGGTCATGTAGACCTTGCCCGATCCGCCTTCTTCCGCCGGAGTGCCATACAGCCGGATGCGGCCCGGCGTGCCGGTAGCCTCGAGCCAGTTCTTGACCGCAATCGCAGCAGTCAGCGATCCCGCGCCAAACAGATTGTGGCCGCAGGCATGACCAGCCCCCTTTCCATCAACCGGATCGCGCGCTGCCGAGGCCGACTGGTTTATACCGGGCAGCGCATCCATTTCCGCCAGAATCGCAATCACCGGACCGCCCGCACCGTTCTTTGGGCCCCATTCGGCCACAAAGGCAGTAGGAATTTCGGCAATGCCTGCGCGGATGGTGAAACCTTCTGCGGCAAGCTCTTCCATCATCAGGCCGCTTGATCGCTGCTCGAGATAGCCCAGCTCGGCCCAATCCCACAGCTGCCGGGCAACGCGCTCGGTTCGCTCTTGTTGCGCTGTAACTTGCGCAACGGGATCTGCTTCCTGTGCGGCGAGCGGCGCAGCGACCAATGCCGTGATGGCAAGCAGTCTGGAAATTGATTTCATCGGAATTCCCCTTCTACATCGCAGCTTGCCGCAAAGTTCGCGCCGTGCCAATTGGCAAGATGATGAATTTGCCGCCTGAAATTCTCCAGTTCCTTGGCTCGCTGGTCGCCATCCTCGCGCTGGCCTGGATTGCCTATGCGCTGGGGCTTGGCGGCATGCCCAAGCTGACCGATGCGGATGCGGCGCACAAAGCTGCGGGCGAAGCGGCGGACGGTTTCCAGCCACGCGAGACTTGCGTCGACCGCGATGGCAAGGCCGCGATCCTGCGCGATACTGCTGGCCGGATCCTGTTGCTGAAGCCGCACGGAAACAAGTTTGCGGGGCGAATCCTGGGGCCGACGGCGCGCGCATGGCAGACAGACGGAATGCTGGTGGTTGACAGCGGCGAGCGCCGCTATGGCACAGTTTCGTTGGACATCGCTGACCCTGACGCTTGGGCTGACGCTGTAAATGCATTAGGATCGCAGAGTCATGCCTGATTTTTCGCCTACCGATTATGCCGTGCCCGGATTTGTTGCACTGGTCCTGATCGAGATGATCTGGGCCTGGCGCAGGCGCCCCGACGCCTATGAGCCGCGCGATACGCTTACCAGCCTGGCCTTCGGCCTCGGCAGCACGGTTGCAGGCCTGCTCACCGGCGGGGCCTTTTTCGCGCTGTTCCTGGCTGCGTGGGAATTTCGCCTGTTCGATTTCGGCCCCGAATGGTGGAGCCTGTGGTGGGCCTGGCCGCTGTGCTTCGTGCTCGACGATCTCAAGTACTACTGGGTCCACCGTGCCGGGCACCGCATTCGCTGGATGTGGGCGGCGCATGTGAACCACCATTCAAGCCAGCATTACAACCTTTCGACCGCGCTTCGGCAAAGCTGGACCGGGGCCCTGACCTTCGGCTTCGTCTTCGCCCTGCCGCTGGTGCTGATCGGTTTCCACCCCGTGATGATCGCCATTTGCGCGGGGTTCAACCTGATCTACCAGTTCTGGATCCATACCGAGGCGATCCGCCGGATGCCGCGCTGGTTCGAAGCGGTGATGAACACGCCAAGCCACCACCGTGTTCACCATGCCACCAACCCGCGCTATCTTGACCGCAATTATGCCGGCGTGTTCATCGTGTGGGATAAGATGTTCGGCACCTTCGAGCCTGAAGATGACCGGGAGCCGATCCGCTATGGCATCATCAGGCAATTGGGCAGCTTCAACCTGCTGTGGGCCGTGTTCCACGAATGGGTCGGCATGGTCCAGGATATCTGGCGCGCGCCTTGGCAGCACAAATTGTCATACCTGCTGCGCGAACCGGGCTGGAGCCATGACGGCAGCCGCGACACATCCGACACAATCCGCGCGCGCTGGCAGGCGCGGCAGGAAGGCGCAGCGGCTATCCAAAATCCAGTGGCCTATCAAAACCCGATTGCGGGACAGGGCGAGCCTGCCTAACACTCTTTCCTTAGAGCGATTTCGAGCGCAGTGGAATCACTGCGCGACTTGGAAATCGCGGTAAAACAAACGGCTAGAGCGGTCGGTCTGACGCAATCAGAGCGAAGTCCGCGCTAGAGGAGAGAGCATGGACACGTTCGATTATATCGTGATCGGTGGCGGCAGCGCGGGCAGCGCGGTTACCGGGCGGCTGGCCGAGGATGGCAGCAAGACGGTGTGCCTGCTTGAGGCAGGCGGGCGCAACAACAACATACTCGTCAAGACGCCAGGCTTCATGCCCTTCCTGCTCAAGAACGCCAATTACCGCTATGAAACCGTTCCGCAGAAAGGGCTCAATGGCCGGATCGGCTACCAGCCGCGCGGCAAGGGATTGGGCGGTTCGAGCGCGATCAATGCCATGGTCTATATTCGCGGCGGCAAGTGGGATTATGACAATTGGGCCGCGATGGGTTGCAGCGGCTGGGCCTATGATGACGTGCTGCCCTATTTCAAGCGCAGCGAAGGCAACATCAGGGGCGGCAGCGATTATCACGGCGCCGATGGCCCGCTGTCGGTTGCCGACCAGAAGTGGCCCAATCCCACCAGCACCGCCTTTGTCGACAGCGCGGCGCAGCTGCAATTGCCGCGCAATGCGGATTTCAACGGCGAGAAGCAGGAAGGCTTCGGGCTTTACCAGGTGACGCAGAAGGGCGGTGAGCGCTGGTCAGCTGCGCGCGCCTATGTCGAGCCGCTGCGGGGCAAGCCCAATCTCGATATCCGCACCGGCACGCTGGTCGAAAAGCTCGTGATCGAGCAAGGCCGGGTCACCGGTGTCGCAATCAGGCGCGGCGGCAAACGCGAAGTGGTAAACGCGCGGCATGGGGTTATCCTGTCTGCCGGCGCGTTCAACAGTCCACAGATCCTGATGCTTTCGGGCATCGGACCGGCCGAGCATCTCAGACAGCACGGGATCGAAGTTGCGCTCGATAAGCCTGCTGTCGGCAGCGAATTGCAGGACCATATCGATTACGTCTCGGGCTGGGCGACTGAATCGACCGATCCGATCGGCAATTCGCTGGCGGGTACCTGGCGGATGATCAAGGCGATCATCGAGCATCGCCGCCACCGCACCGGGATCATGACCACCTGTTATGCCGAAAGCGGCGGCTTCTGGAAGGTAATGCCTGATGCCCCCGCACCCGATGTGCAGTGGCATTTCGTTCCCGCCGTGCTGGAAGATCATGGCCGCGAGAAAGTGAACGGGCATGGCTTCTCGCTCCATGCCTGCGCGCTGCGCCCCGAAAGCCGGGGCACGGTGCGCCTGAATTCAGCCAACGCCGCCGATGCGCCGCGGATCGATCCCAATTTCCTTGATGACGAGCGTGATATGGCGGTGATGCGCGCAGGCGTGCGGCTGTCGCACCGGATCGTCAGTGCCCCGCCACTGGCCGATTATCACCCGGTCGACCGGCATCCGATCAATATCGACAATGATGCCGAACTCGACGAGCTGATCCGGAGCCGCGCCGACACTGTCTATCACCCCGTCGGCACCTGCCGCATGGGCGCCGACGAGGGGAGCGTGGTCGACACGCAGCTCAAGGCGCGCGGGATCGAGGGGCTGTGGATTGCCGACGCATCGATCATGCCGAAGATCGTGAGCGGCAATACCAATGCGCCGAGCATCATGATCGGCGAACGCTGCGCCGATTTCGTGAAAGCCGCACCAGCATGATGCTCTGATCGCCGTTGCCCACCCTTCCGGGCGCGAAACCGGTGCCCACTTTCGCTGAAGGGTGCGCGGCATCATGATCGGCGAGCGCTGCGCCGATTTCGTGAAAGCCGCCGCAGGCTGAGCCTCGCCAAACAAAAAGGGGGCGGACCTTTCGGCCCGCCCCCCGAATTCTCCGAACTAACCTCCGGTCAGAAGGTCTGGCGGGCAGTTATACCGAAGGTCCGCGGCTGGCCAATGTTGTAGCCAAGCCGCGCCCGTCCGCCGCGTTCGCGGTCAAACGAGAGCAGGGCGTTCTCGTCAAACAGATTGTTGACGTAAGCCGTCAATGACAGGCCCCTGTCAAACTCCAACCCGGCGCTGATATTGACCAGCTGATAATCAGGCAGCAGCAGATCGACAGTGGTCGATGCATTCGCCGGAGCGCCTCCGAATGGCAGACCGTGCACGAAAGTGCGCGGGTTGTTTTCCTGGTCCGCAGGCTGTGTGAAACGAGAGCCGACGTGCTGGAACGATCCGGCGACGAAAGCGATTGTGCCGCTTGCCAGATCCCATTCGTAGCTGCCGCTGGCGGTCAGCTGGAACTCGGGCACGGAAGGCAGGCGGTTGCCCTCGCGAATACCCGTAGCCGTGGCCAGCGGACCGGGCAACGTGGTGTCGAATTCGGATTCGATCACACTACCTGACAGGTTGAAATTCAGGCCTTGCACTGGGTTTACCCCAAGCTCGAACTCCAGCCCGAGAGTATGGGCTTCCTCGACGTTGAAGACAATCCGTGACGAACAACTTCCGGCATCGAGTGTGACCTGCAGATTGCTGATATCATTATAGAAACCAGCCGCATTGAAGGTAAAGCCGCTCCCTTGCGTCTTGACCCCCACTTCGTAGTTCCACAGCTTCTCGTCGTCGTAATCCTGGAAGCCGCCAAACAGCGCCAGATCCTCTGCATTGCACAGAGGGGTGTTGAGCGGATCGTTAACCCCGCCAAGGCGGAAGCCGCGCGAAACCTGGGCATTCACCGTGACATTCGGATTCAGTTCGTAGCTGACCAGAAAACGCGGCGTGAAACCATCGGAAGAGGTTTCGTCCACCACCCCGCTGTCACCATTGGCGAACAGGCCGCCGGATGTAATCGTGCGGGTCTCTTCGAAATCGTAATAGCGCCCGCCAACGGTGACCGTGAGAGCATCGCTCACGGCCAGGCTAGTCTCGCCGAAGATCGCAAGCTGTTCGATATCGTAGGGTAGATCGGAATTGAACGGTGAATCGGCCGGGAAGCCGTTGGCCACCGCGGCTGAGGTTCCCGCGCCCAGCACCTGATCCGTAAAGGCATCATAACCCGGTGTTGGCAGGCGCTGGTTATAGTCGCGCTTGGTATCGGAATAGAACGCCCCGATCAGCCATTGCAGAGGCCCGCTGGTGTTCGACGCAAGCCGCGCTTCCTGGGTGAAGGTTTCCAGCTTGGTGGTGTCGATCAGGTTTGACGGCAGCAATACCGCTTCATCGGGAAAGCCAAGGTCAACCGAGACCGAACCGGTCAGCGCGCTGGCATCGCGGCTCACCACGATATTGCGATCGATGTAGCTCGATACCGAGGTCAGCGTGACGCCGCCGATATCGAAATTCATCGTCAGGTCCGCGATGATCGTTTCATCCTCGAACCCTTCGCGCAGGAGCAGATATTGCTCGCGCTCACCCAGCTGCACCGGAGGGCGGGTGGTGGTGAACGGGTTGGCGAACAGGCTGTAGAATTCCTGCCGGTTGAAGCCGTCCGCACTTACCTTTTGATAGACGATTCGCGGCGTAATCGAGATGCCGTCGCTTGGCTCCAGCGTCAGCGCGATACGCCCACCGTAACGCTCGCCATCATTGACGTCTTCCCCGCCTGCCGGGCCGAGTGCATCAACGAAGCCGGCATATTTGGTGTAGTATCCAACCGCACGAACCGCCGCCATATCGCTTAGCGGCACGTTCACCGCGCCCTTGAGATGCCCGCCTACGTCGCCGCCATCGATCAGGTTGAGGTTGGCTTCAACCGCACCTTCCGTGACGCCCAGCTTGGGCTGGTTGGTGATGTAGCGGATGGTGCCGCCAACCGAACCGGAGCCGAACAGCGTGCCTTGCGGGCCGCGCAGGGTTTCCACCCGGTTGAGATCGAACAGATCGAGATCGGGCGTAAACAGCGAGAGCGAAATCACCGATTCGTCAAGATAGACGCCAACCTGTTCCTTCACCCCAGGCTGATCGCGCACGACCTGGCCGGCGGATACGCCGCGCACGGAAACCTGGCTCTGCCCCGGGCCGAGGTTCTGCACCGACAGACCAGCCACATTGCGCGACAGGTCTTCCAGTGTCACTGCGCCCGAACGCTGAATGTCCTCAGCCGTCTGCGCGTTGATCGAGAAAGGCACATCCTGAATTGTTGAATCGCGCTTGGTAGCCGTGACGATGATAACGTTGCCGGTTTCGGCCTCTTCGCTTCCGGCGTCCTGGGCCATTGCCGGACTTGCGACGAGGCCAGTGGCACAACCTGCGAGCAATATGGCACGAAGGGTAGTCAATTTCTGCATGGGGTCTCTCCACTAAAATCGGGCGTTGCATCCCGAAACGCGCGGAAATTGATTCGAATTGCGTGCCGACACAATAGCGCGCTTCATACCGACGCTATCTGGCCACAGCCATGTGATATTTCTGCCACTTAAGTGGCTGACAAAAAAAGGGGCCGGAGCGGCTGGCTCCGGCCCTTCCAAGTTGGTTTGTTCGCAGGAGGAACAAGGTGAGGCGGGGGAGGAGGGAGAGGTGAGAGAGAGGTTCCTCACCCCGCCAAACTGGTTGATCAATTATAGGCGCGCTCTCCGTGCTCGCCGATGTCGAGGCCGTCATGTTCGGTCTCTGGCGTAACCCGCAGGCCGATAACTGCCTTGACGATGATGGCGGCGATCGCCGAGCCGATTCCGGCCCACAGTATTGCCACGACCACGGCCTTGATCTGGATCCAGACCTGCGCGCTCATGACATATTCCGCTGCATCGCCCGGTCCGCCGAGAGCCGGGGAATAGACGATCCCCGTGCCGATGGCGCCAACGATCCCGGCGATGCCGTGGATGCCGAACACGTCGAGCGCATCATCATAACCCAGCTTCGGCTTGAGCTTGGCAACCGCGTAATAGGCGATTGCCGAAGCCACCAGGCCCAGCACAATCGCACCAAGCGGTCCGCTATTGCCGGCAGCCGGGGTCACCGCGACCAGGCCGGCAATGATGCCCGAGGCAAAGCCGAGCGCCGAAGCCTTGTGACCGGCCAGCTTTTCCATCAACATCCAGCCCAGCGCACCTGCGGCGGTGGCCACGAAGGTGTTGATCATGGCCAGCCCGGCAATGCCGTCAGCTTCAAGTTCGGAACCTGCGTTGAATCCGAACCAGCCCACCCACAGCAAACCGGCACCAACCAGCGTCAGCGTGAGGCTGTGCGGCGGCATGGGTTCAGTTGGGTAACCCTTGCGCTTGCCGAGGAACATGGCGAGCACCAGCGCCGAGACACCGGCATTGATGTGCACCACGGTGCCGCCGGCAAAATCGAGCGCGCCCCATTCGAAGATCAGGCCACCGCCCGCCCACACCATATGCGCGATCGGGAAATAGACGATTGTCAGCCAGATGGCCGTGAACAGCATCGCAGCCGAAAACTTGATGCGCTCTACTGTGGCGCCCAGCACCAGCGCCGCGGTAATGGCGGCGAAGGTCATCTGGAAGCTGACGAAAACATACTCGCTGATCACTTCGTCAGAAAAGGTCGCAGCCGTGCTGTCAGGCGTGACACTCGAGAGGAAATAGCTGCCACCGCTGATGAAGGCGCCCAGCATTCCCTCGGGAGCGGCGGGCCCGAACGAGAGCGAATAGCCCCAGCCAACCCAGATCAGCATGGCCAGGCAGGCCGCCCCGCCGACCTGCGTCATGGTGCTGAGCATGTTCTTCTGCCGGGTCAGGCCGCCATAGAACAGCGCCAGCCCGGGCAGGATCATCAGCAGGACGAGGATGGTCGCGGTCATCATCCAGGCATTATTGCCGGGATTGGCGACAGCGGCGGCTGCTTCGACAGCCTCGGCCGGAACGGCTTCGGCCACCGTCTCTGCCACCGCCTCGGCGGCATCCTGCGCGAAGGCAGCACTTGCGGCAAACATCGAGGCGCCAAGCGCCCCTGTGCCGGTAACGAATTTGCGGATCATTGGTGAACCCCTTGTCATTATAGCGCCGTGTCGCCGGTCTCGCCGGTGCGGATCCGGGTGGCGGAAGCGAGATCGAGGACAAAAATCTTGCCGTCACCGATGGCATCGGTGTTGGCGGCTTGCTGGATCGTCTCGACGACCTGCGCGGCAATCTCGTCGCTGGCTGCGATTTCCAGTTTCACCTTGGGGAGCATATTGGTGGAATATTCCGCCCCGCGGTAGATTTCGGTCTGGCCCTTCTGGCGGCCAAATCCCTTGACTTCGGACACGGTCATGCCCGCGATCCCGATATTGCCCAGCGCATCGCGGACTTCATCGAGCTTGAATGGTTTGATTACGGCGATGATGAACTTCATCTCTGCCCCCTTCTGCGCACCGGGCCCATCCCGGCTCGAAGAGAACAGCAAAAGCCGTGCCATTTTATGCAAGCTGCTGATAAATTATGATTTACGGCGTAACGAGGCCTGCCTGTAAATAAGGCAAAAGCCGATATAATGCCTATTTATTAATCTCACGCCTAGATTTTAGGCATAGCGCAGCCGCGCCCAGACCGGCAGGTGATCCGATGCCTGTGCCGCCAGCGCGCTGTGATGGACGCCGCTATCGATATAGTCCCAGTGGGGCGTCGCCACGATCCGGTCGAGCGGGGCAACCGGTCGCCGCGCGGGATAGCTTGGCCCTGGAGTGATCTGCTGCCAGCCCACGCCAAAGGCCTGCATGGCGCCGGTCAGGCGCCCCCACTGGTTGAAATCGCCCATGATAACCGTCGGCATCGCAAGCCTGCCCGCGCATTGTTTCAGCATGGCGTGGATCTGGTCCCTGCGCCTGAGGCCTGAAAGATCGAGATGCGCGCCAAGAATCCTGAGGCTCCGCCCTTCGACGACAAGTTCCCCCAGCGCCGCTCCGCGCGGTTCGAGTGTGGGCAGGTCAAGCGGCTCGGCCAGCGTGCAGTCAATCTCGCGCCGCACCAGCAAGGCATTGCCATGCCAGCCTAGGCTTCGCGGCCGCTCAGCGACAGCCAGTGGTCGCCAATGCGTGTCATCAAGCAGCGCGCGCGGAAGAACCGATGCGCGCTGGCCAAAGCGACGGTCAGCCTCTTGCAAGGCAATGATATCGGCGTCCATCTCGCGCAGCACAGCGATGATCCGATCGGGGTCGCGATTCCCGTCAAGGCCCACTGCCTTGTGGATGTTGTAGCTGGCGAAAGTCAGCTCCACCTGGCGGCGCTCAGCCCGGTTCTGCTTGCGGCTCGCCAGCAATGTAGCGATCGGTGGGGCGCGCAGGCAAACCGTCGATGCTCCGGTCGCGCGAACCAGCCTTGGCAACCCATTTGTCCGGGTCCTGCTGCGCATGATATTTGACCAGCGTTGCACGCTCATGCTCCAGTTGCATAACCGGCACACCCCAGCCGCAGCTGGTCTGCACGCTCTCGACATCGATCACGAAGATCTGGCGCGTACCGGGCAGCAGCGTGAAATGCGCCGCCAGATCGCCCCATTCATCGTCCTGCGGCAAGACCGCCCGCCCGCGGCCATAGATGCGCAGGATCAGCGCGGGCTGCTGGAAATTGCAGAACATGATCGTGATGCGGCCATCGGCGGCGAGGTGGGCATGGGTCTCGTTGCCTGAACCGCCAAGATCGAGCCAGGCGACCTGTGTGGGCGAGAGCACGCGGAAGGCATCATAGCCCTTGGGGCTGAGGTTGATGCGCGCGCCCTCGGCAGCCGTGGCAACGAAGAACACCGGCTGTTTGCCGATCATCTCGACATGCTTGTCGTTCAGGGAGTCAAAGAAGTCAGCCATCAGAGGAAATCCCGCAGGGTTGCCATGAAGCGGTCAAACTGGTCGTGGTGGAGCCAATGCCCCGCCTGCTCGAACTCGATCACTTCGGCATTGTTGAAATGCTTGATCCGCCCGTCCCTGGCCGGGTTCGAAGCCCAGCTGTCCGCGCCATAGAGCAGCAGTGTGGGGCAGGTGATTGCGCCCCAGACCTGGTGCAGGAACTCGTCGGCAATGTCTTCCACACCCCAGACATTGAGATGCGGGTCAAACTTCCAGCTGAAGGTGCCATCCTCGTTGCGGTTGACGCCGTGGATGGTGAGATGCCGCGCCTGCTCTTCGGTGAGATAGCTATTTTCCTCGATCATGCGCGCGAAGGCATCCTCGATCGACTTGTATTTGCGCGGCAATCGCCCCGATGCGGCGCGTTTGTTGCCAATCCATTCGGCGAAGCGCTCAGGATAGGGCGTAGAGCGCATTTCCGCCTGCCGCTGCGGGCTGGGGCCAAGCCCCTCGATCGCCACGATTTTCCTGACCATGTCGGGGAACACCCCGGCATAGCGCAGCGCGACATTGCCGCCCATCGAATGGCTGACGATCGTTACCGGCCCCACGCCCAGCTGGTGGATCAACTGCGCCAGATCATAGACCATGTCATTGGCGCGGTAATTGCCGTCCGAGACCCAATCGCTGTCACCATGCCCGCGGTGATCCATCGCCACCACATGCCAATCCTGGCACAATTGTTCGGCGGCCCAATCCCAGCTGCGCGCATGGTCACGACCGCCATGTACCAGCACCAGCGGCGGTTTGCCGCGGTCCTTCTCAGTCTGGGCCCAATCGACATAGTTGAGCCGCAGGCGCTGCGAGATAAAGGTTTGAGAGTTTGGTCCGGCGAAAATCATGGCGCATCCATGCCGCGAAGCCACACGGCCTGCAAGCCTACCGTTCCTTGGTGGCGGAAAAGGTGAGCTCGGGGTTCTTCTCAGCCTGGTAACTCACGTCCCACGGGCTCCTGGCCATGAACACCAGATCGCCATCGCGGTCGCGCGCCAGATTGGCGCGGTTGAAGTCCTCGAAGCTTTTCTGCGCCGCTTCTGTCCCCTTCAGCCACCGCGCCGTGGCGAATGGCGATGCTTCGAGCCCGGCCTCGACCTTGTATTCCGCCTCCAGCCGCGAAATCAGCACTTCGAGCTGAAGTTGGCCGACCACGCCCACAATCCATTGCGCTCCGATCTCCGGATAGAAGACCTGGATCACCCCTTCTTCCGAGAGATCGTCCAGCGCCTTCCTCAGCTGCTTTGTCTTGGTCGGATCCTTCAGCACCACACGGCGCAGGATCTCCGGCGCGAAATTGGGCAGGCCGGTAAAGCGGATCTGGTTCTTCTCGCTCAGAGTATCGCCCACCCGCAAGGTGCCGTGGTTGGGAATGCCGATGATGTCGCCCGCCTCGGCGGTGTCGGCCAGCTCGCGGTCCTGCGCGAAAAACAGGATCGGTGAGTGGATGGCGATCGGTTTGCCCAGCCCCGAAGGGGTCAGTTTCATGCCGCGTTTGAATGTGCCTGAAACCATGCGCATGAAGGCGATCCGGTCACGGTGGTTGGGGTCCATATTGGCCTGGACCTTGAAGATGAAGCCGGTCACCTCGTCGCGGGTCGGCGGAATTTGCTCCTCCCCGGCCGGCTGCGGGCGCGGCGGCGGGGCATATTTCGCGATCGCGTCGATCAGTTCCTCGACCCCGAAATTCTTCAGCGCCGATCCGAAATAGACCGGGGTCAGGTCGCCATTGCGATAGGCCTCGAGGTCGAATTCGGGATAGCCGATCTGCGCCAGCTCGACATTCTCGGCGATTTCAGCAGGCAGGTCTGCATTCGTATCTCGTTTGCCGAGAAATTCCTTTGACCCTCCCTCGGGCCGCGCCACGCTGCCGCTGGCGAAGTCGAGAATGCCCTGAAACTGGCCGCCCATGCCGACGGGATACATCTGCGGCGAGACATCAAGCGCGAGCATATCCGCGATCTCGTCAAGCAGCTCGAACACCGGGCGGCCTTCACGGTCCACCTTGTTGATGAAGGTAATGATCGGCACACTGCGCAGCCGGCAGACTTCGAACAGCTTGCGCGTCTGCGGCTCGATACCCTTGGCCGCATCGATCACCATGATGGCGGAATCGACCGCGGTCAGCGTGCGGTAGGTGTCTTCGGAGAAATCCTCGTGGCCCGGCGTGTCGAGCAGGTTGAAGGTCACGCCATCGCGTTCGAAGGTCATCACGCTGGATGTGACCGAAATACCGCGCTGCTGCTCGATCTTCATCCAGTCCGATCGCGCGCGCCGGGCCTGCCCGCGTGCCTTCACCTCGCCCGCCAAGTGTATCGCGCCGCCTTGCAGCAGCAGCTTCTCGGTCAGCGTGGTCTTGCCAGCGTCAGGATGCGAGATGATCGCGAAGGTGCGCCTGGAATTTCCGGGGTTGGAGGTCATTGGTATCCTGTGACTGGTCGATCATTCACCGACAGCGGCGGCGAGCAGGCGCTCGGCACGCCAGTCGGGGTCGCGGAAGGCGCGCTGCTGCCAGTCTGGAAGCAGGCGGTCAACCACAAGGATGAGGGCAAGGCCTTCGTCCTGGCTCCACCAGCGGCCATTGCGGCGTACCGCTCGCAAAGCATCGGACGATGCATGGCCTCCGCCCTCCGGCGACAGGAAGTACTGGTATATCAGCCACTGGCCCATGCCCTCCATCGTCAGGAACACATCATCCATGACAGCAAAGCCAGCCTTTTCGCCGGTGAACCAGCTTGCGCGGCGGCTGCGCATCATTGCGAGGGCCTCACCGGCGAGATCGCGCGCCCTGGAGTCGTCCGTCGCCCCTGCGGAAGCGAACAACGCATCGCGCTCGCGAGACCAGGCGGCAACATATTCCGCATCGCCCCCGAAACGATCCTGGACGATGTCGTCGGTCAGCTCATCGTCGGAAACGCCCACCGCGCTCGATTTGCCTGTCAGTGCCTGATTTGCGAGCTCAGTCTGGCGGATGTGCATCATTTCGTGCAGCAGCACGCCATTCATCATCCGCTCAAGACCAACCTCGCTGCTGACCCCTGCAGCACGCCAAACCGACGGCAGGCTCATGGCAAAATAGCCGCCTTCGCCGCTGGCGAAGGAAATTGGCCCCAGAGGTACTTCTGCGCCGTCGGGCAAGGTGGCGACGCCGCTGTGTGGCTCTGCCGTCATTCCCTCGATCTCGCCTCGCAGCAGAAGGTAGGTGCATTGGCTGTCGACTGCTGCGACCGTCGGAAGAGGTTGCGGCGCCAGACCAAGCCATCTCGGTTCCGCACCGCGCCATGTTTCGAGCGCCTGTGCCAGCCAGGCGCGATCATCCTCGTCCATATCGCACTGCGCCCACGCGGGGGTAGAAGCGCACGCCGTCAGCAGCACGGCGGCACCGATGGCTGTGTGTCTAGCCACGCAGCTCCGCCCCCTGCTTGGCGGCCGAGGCCACGATCGCATCGGAAATCGCCTTGAGATCGGCATCCGTATAGCTCTTCCCGGCCGGCTGCAGTGTCACTTCGATGGCAATGGATTTCTTGCCCTCGGGCACACCCTGGCCGGCGAACACGTCAAACACGCGCGTATCGACGATGTTCTGCTTGTCGGCGCCGCGCACGGCACGGACCAGTTCGCCTGCAGCCAATTCGGTCGGAACCAGGAAGGCGAAATCGCGCGTCACCGCCTGCAAGGCGGGCGGCGAGTAATGCGCCCGCGCGAAGCTGCCTCCACCCTTTCTTGCCGGAATCGCGTCAAGGAATATCTCGACCGCCGCAACCGGGCCATCGACGTCGAATGCCTTGCAGGTGTTCGGGTGCAGCATGCCGAAGCGCGCCAGCACATTCTTGGGTCCAAGCCGCAAGGTGGCCGATTGGCCAGGGTGGAACTGATCCCCCGCCTCACCCATCACCATCAGGTTCTGGATCGGCGCACCGGCGGCTTCGAGCAGTGCCAGCGCCTCGGCCTTGGCGTCAAAGGCGTCGAACATCACCGCCTTTCCTGATGCCCAGCCGCGCGGAGTCTTTTCGCCCGCCAGCACAATGCCCAGCGTCGCACGCTCGTCGCTCGTGCCATCCTTGCCGCGGAAATAGCGCCGCCCGATTTCGAACAGGCGAAGGCCGTCCGCCCCGCGATCGAGATTGCGCTTGGCCGCGCTGATCAGGCCGGGCAGCAACGAAGGCCGCATGACCTTCATATCCTCGCTGATCGGGTTTTCGAGCGCCCACAACTGCGCCCGCTCATCCTCAGCTTGGCGAAGGTCAGCGAAATGTGCCGCCTCCGCCTCGGTGATGAAGGACCAGGTGATCGCTTCATTGAGCCCGCGCGCGGCGGCAGCGCGGCGCAGTTTGCGCTCGATCGCCTGCTGCG
>LOET01000136.1 GCA_001515985.1 Sphingomonadales bacterium BRH_c3
GGCAGCCGTTCGGGCGGTGGCTATGGCGGCGGCCAGAGCGGCGGCCAGAGCGGCGACCAGGGTTCGGGCGGCCAGGGTTCGGGCGGTGGATCGAACTATGACGATCTAGACGACGATATTCCTTTCTGATCGGCTTGCTTGCGCGGCCGTTGTGATGTTGCAGGGCTTTATGGCGAAGCCTTATTCCTCAGTTCTGACCAGCACCGTCTCTCCCACCAGCAGGAACAGGAAAAACGGCGCCCAGGCGGCGAGTAGCGGCGGATAGCCGCCGAAGCTGCCCATCGCCAGCGCGGCATTGTCGATCACGAAATAGGCAAAACCCAGCGCCATGCCGATAAGCGCGCGCAGGAACAATTGGCCCGACCTGGCGAGCCCGAAAGCAGCAACTGCACCCAAAAGCGGCATCAGGAAGGCAGAGAGCGGGCCGGACAGCTTATGCCACCATTTGGCGCGCAGTTCTGCCGTTCGGCGGCCCACGGCCTCATAGGCATCGATCGATTGCGACAGGCGCCAAAAGGGTTCGGCATCAGGATCGACGGTGTCGAGCTCGATCTTGTCCGGGGTCAGTTGCTTGCCAACCACCATCACCGGCTGTTGCCGTGTCTCAGCGGTACCGACATCGAAGCTGACTGTATCTTCGAGCCGCCATCCCGGGGCGGCGTAAGTGGCGGATTCGGCGCGCACCTGCTTGAGGATCATGCCGCTATCGCTGCGTTCGTACCAGGTGACATCGGCCATCCGGATATCGTTGCCAGTGCCGGTCATGGTGGCGGCAGCGAGAACGCTGGCGCCATCGGTGAGATACACATTCGCGCGCACACCCGAATCTTGCGGAACCGGCCCGTAATCGGCTGCCTCCCACGCCTTGAGCGTTGCGGTGGCGCGGGTTACCACCCGTTCGTTGAAACCAAAGCTCACCACCGACACGATCGCTGCAGTCAGCAGCAGCGGCGCCAGCACCTGGTGCGCGGATAGCCCGGCAGCCTTCATCGCGATTACTTCGCTGTTCTGGTTGAGTGTGACCAGCGTGATGATTGTCGCCAGCAGCACCGAATAAGGCAGGAAACGCGCCACCAACTGGGGAATGCGCAAGGCGGCATAGGTTACCAGTTCGCCCTGGCCATTGCCTTCGGTCGCCAGAATATCGCCGCTGGTCGACAGCAGATCGAGCATCATCAGAACCAGAACCAGCATCACCAGCACGGCCAGGATACGCACCACGAACATGCGGGCCAGGTAAAGCGTGAGTGTGCGCGACGGAAAGAATTCGAGTTGCATGGCCTGGATGCCTTATTCCGCCGGAGAGGTTTCGAATGCGGTTACCTGGCGCGGCTGGCGCCGTTTGAACAGCTTGCGCAGCCGCTTGGCCAGCTTTGACGAAGCAGTCTCGAGCGCGCCGATTGCCTGGCCGCCGGGCACATGCGCCACGCGGTAGTACATCCACATGATCAGCAGGGCGAACAGCGCGAAGGGCACCCACAGCGCCAGGATTGGATCGAACCTGCCCAGCGCGGCGATGTCTTCCCCGTACTGGTTTACCTTGTGGTACGAAACCACCATGACAATCGACACGAATACACCCAGCGCGCTGGTTGATCGCTTGGGTGGAATCGCCAGCGCCACGGCCAGCAGCGGCATCAGCAGCATCATCACCACTTCGACCATGCGGAAATTGAAGCTCGCCTGGCTGGCGGCACGCTTGGCACTGGGCTGTTCGTCATTCCACCCGATGCGCAGCAATTCGGGCAGGATGTATTCACGTTCGGCATCGCCGCGCTCGCGGAACTCCTCTATGCGTGGAAGATCGATCGGCAGATCGTGCCGGGTAAAGCTGAGCACGCGCGGATTGCGGCCGCCCGCTTCCTGTACAATGGTGCCGTCGCTCAAGCGCAGGATGATGGTGTCGGGGCTGTCGCTGGTGGCCAGGAAGGCGCCTTCGCGGGCGGAAATAGACAGCACCTGGCCCTTGTCATTGGCCACGCGCGCAAAAATGCCCTTGAGCCGGCGCCCATCATCTTCGCTTTCCTCAATCCGCAGCGCCATCCGGTCTTTCAACGTGGTGAATTCGCCGACCTTGATCGAGGCGCCCAGTGCGCCCGATCGCAGCTCATACTCCATCTGCTCGTAATAATAGCGGCTGACCGGCTGGATATAGAACACCAGTGCGACATTCAGCCCTACCAGCAGCAGCGTGATGACATAGGGTATGCGCAGCAAGCGGCCATATCCCAGACCGACCGCGCGCAGCACGTCGAGCTCGCTCGAAATGGCGAGCTTGCGGAATGCAAGCAGCACGCCCAGCAGCAGCCCAAGCGGAATCGCCAGGCTGGCATATTCGGGGATCAGCGCCCCCAGCATCTTGAACACGACCGAGATGGGCCCGCCTTCGACCGCGACGAAATCGAACAGCCGCAGCATCTTGTCCAGCAGCAGCAGCGATGCAGCCAGCGCAAACACACCCAGCATCGGCACCACCACGAGGCGCAGGATATAACGGTCAATGCTGGGTAGGAATTTGAGCACTGTTTCGCCGGATGTTTCGCTAACTGGTTATTATGGGGCTAACCCCTAGCGCGAAAATTGACCGCGGTCATGCCCTCAAGCGCGAATGTTCGGCGATCAGGCCTTTTCCAGCGTGCATTGCAGCGGGTGCTGGTTCTGCCGCGCGAAATCCATCACCTGATTGACCTTGGTTTCGGCCACTTCATAGGGGAAGATGCCGCACACGCCGACACCCTTCTGGTGGACATGCAGCATCACGCGGGTCGCCTGTTCCAGGTCCATCCCGAAAAAGCGCTTTAGCACCATCACCACGAATTCCATCGGAGTGTAGTCGTCATTGAGCATCAGAACCTTGTACTGGCTCGGCTTTTTGGGGCGCGCCTTGGTCTTGGTGGCGATGCCGGTTTCGTTCTCGCTGCCGGAATCGCCGTCAGTCCCGTTCGCCATGGCAAAGCGGAGGCTGTAGCGCGCCAGTTCGGCGCAAGGGCGGGGTAATTCAGTCTGCATATGCTGATGCAATATCGTAAGCCTTGGCTGTAGCGCAAGAACAGAGCGCCAACGCCTTGGCGCCAGAAGGTTAAGGCTTTGCCAATTCACGCGGCACTGGGTGCGGATACGAAGTTCGGTGCGCAAGGAAAAGGGCCGGCCGGACAATAGTCCAACCGGCCCTTCGGGTTTCTGCCGGGAATGGGAGAGGAGAGAGACCCGGTCAGAACTCTGGATTTGATAAAAGGCTTAGGCAGCCTTCTTGAACTTCTCGGCTGCGAGGCTCATGCGGCTCGAAAGCGGTGCAAATGCGTCGTTATAGAGCTTGACCAGCGCCTCGGTGTTCTTCGAACCGAACGAAACGGCGGCATCGAAGTTGCGACGTGCCAGTTCACCCTGAAGCTGGAGCAGCTCGGTCGGCGACTTGACGGCAGCCATTTTCTTGAAATCTTCGGTAACGGTTTCAACCGCGCCCTTGGTTGCTTCTACCTGCTCGCGGCCCATGCTCTGGACGCCGGCGAAGAAGATCTTGCCCGATTCGACAACAGCATCAAGATTGCCCTTGCTGAATTCGGTTACTTCCGAAGCGAGCTCGCCCGACTTGGCGAAAGCGGTTTTCGCACGGGTCTGGACGTCAGCCAAGGCTTCCTTGGCGGTGGTGGTGAAATCGGTTTTCTTGGCAGTGGCCATGATTTTGTCCTTGATCTGAATGAGCGTGTTGGCAGGCGCTGCGGTTTTCGCGGCAGCCTTGACGGTTTTCTTGGGCGCAGCCTTCTTGGCGGCAACGGCGGTTTTCTTGGGCGCAGCCTTCTTGGCGGCAACCTTCTTCGGAGTCACCTTTTTGGTGACGGCCTTCTTCGCGGTCTTTTTCTTGGCCGGGGCCTTTACCGCTTTTTTCACGGCGGCGGGCTTCACCGGCGCCTTGGGCGCGTCAGCCTCAACCGCCTTCTCGACGGCTGTTTCGCTCACACCCTTCTTTGCAGCTGCTTCAGCGTATGCTTTTTCTGCAGCGGCATCGATCTTCGATTTGGCTTCTTCTGCCATGGGAACCTCGCTTTATGTTGCACTGCACAAAATAGGCATTGCAGCTGCGAAGTCAAGGATTTTTTGTGCACCGCACAATAAATCGGAAACGGGCTTTGGATTAATGCCTTAGCGCGTTTTCACATATCTGCCGGGGGCGTCTTCGATCACATGATCGCCTTTTCCGCCAGGCTTGCGCTTGCCGGTTGCGGGCACGCGCTTGTCATCCTGGCTTTCAAGCCATTCGAGCCAATGGGGCCACCAGCTGCCCGGGTGCTCGGTCGCGCTCGCGACAAATTCCTTGAGCGAACAGGCTTCGCTGTCACCGGTCCAGTACTGGTATTTGCCCGCGGACGGTGGATTGACCACGCCCGCGATATGGCCCGAACCCGCCAGCACGAAGGTAAGCGGCCCCTTGAAGTGCTCGGTGATACGCCACACGCTTTGCGCGGGGGCGATATGATCCTCGCGCCCGGCCTGGATATAGCTGGGCGTTGTGACCTCGGTCAGGTCGATCGGCGTACCGTCTGCACTCAATGCGCCGGGTACCACCAGCTTGTTGTCGCGATACAGGTCGCGCAGGTAATCGATGTGCCATTTGCCGGGCAGATTGGTGACATCGCCGTTCCAGTGCAGCAGGTCGAAAGCGGGATAATCTTCGCCCAGCAGGTAGTTGTTGACGACATAGTTCCAGATCAGGTCCTTGCCGCGCAGTGAATTGAAGGCTGCGGCGAGATACCGCCCGTCAAGATAGCCGTCGCTCGACAGGCCCTTGATCATCTCGAGCTGGCTGTCATCGATGAAGGATTTTAGCTCGCCCGCCTTCTCGAAATCGACCTGCGCTGTGAAGAATGTTGCACTCTTCACCTTGTCTGCTTCGCCGCGCTTCGCCAGCACCGCCAGCGTGGCGGCCAGTGTGGTGCCAGCCACGCAATAGCCGATGGTGTGGACGGCAGGCACCTTGAGCCGTTCGCGCACTTTGTCGATCGCATCGATCTGGGCGCGGATGTAATCGTCCCACACCACGTCCTTCATGCTCGCGTCGGCCGATTTCCAGCTTGCCACGAACACTGTGATCCCCTGGTCCACCGCCCATTTTATGAAACTTTTCTGGGGCGTCAGGTCGAGGATGTAAAAGCGGTTGATCCACGGCGGGAATATCACCAGCGGCACTTCCAGCACATCCGCGGTGGACGGGCTGTATTGCACCAGCTGGTAGAGCGCGGTTTCGTGCACGACTTTGCCCGGGGTGGCCGCCAGGTTCACGCCCAGCTCGAAAGCTTGGGCATCGGTGTGGGTCAGCTGACCGCGCTTCAGATCATTGATCAGATGGCGCATACCCTTGACGAGGTTATGGCCCCTGGTTTCGACCGTGCGTTTCAGCACCACGGGATTGGTGAAGATAAAATTGTCCGGGCTCATCGCTTCGACCAGCGCGGTGGTGGCAAACTCCAGTTGCTTGCGTTTTTCAGGCGCTATCCCTTCAACCTGCTTCGCCGCGCCTACGAAATATTCCGCCATCATCAGATAGGTCTGGTGCAACAGCGCAAAGGCGGGATGGGCGCGCCATTCCTCGGCGGCAAAGCGCCGGTCCTTGCGCGGCAATGCATCAGCGGAGCCTTTCCCGTCTGCGCCTTCGCCGCCCAGGAAACTGCCCAACACACCTTGCCAGACTGCCATCGTGTCGGTGGCAAATTTCTGAGCTGTATCCATAGGCTCCCGCGGCATTTGCCTGGCCATGCCCTGCGCCAGAGTGAGCCATTGCGTCGGATCGAACGGGTTGGCCCCTTCTGGCTGGCCTTGCGTGCGCTCTGCCATGAATTCGAACCACATTGACTGGATCTCGCGCGCAGCCTGGGCAAATTCGCGCGCATCCGCCGCCAGTGCCGCGTCATCGCCAAGCCCGGGAAGTGCCATATCGCGCCCGGCGGGCATGAAATTGCCCATCAGCTCGCGCATGGCTTCGCCCTGCATATCGAAGAATGCGCGGAAGGGTTCGCCCTGGCTGCCCCCCTTGTCATTGGCGTCATCGCCCATCGGCTGCTCGATCCTGTTTTTTCATGCTGCGATGCAATATAGCAATATTGGCGTTTCAGTTCGACTACTATTAGCGTAGATTCGTATGCAATGGGCACAGCAATCGTGCATTGGCCCCTAGGAAGGACCCGGATGGATACCGATTTTTACCGCATGAAGCGCTTGCCGCCCTATGTCATCGCCGAGGTAAATGCGATGCGTGCAGCGGCCCGAGCGGCCGGTGAAGATATTATCGATCTGGGCATGGGCAATCCGGATCTTCCGCCGCCCCAGCATGTGATCGACAAGCTGTGCGAGGTGGCGCGCAAGCCCGATGCGCATGGTTATTCCCAGTCCAAGGGCATTCCGGGGCTGCGCCGGGCGCAGGCCAATTACTATGCCCGCCGTTTCGGCGTCGAGCTCGATCCCGAGCGCGAGGTGGTGGTGACCATGGGATCGAAGGAAGGGTTGGCCAGCCTTGCCACGGCAATCACTGCGCCTGGCGATGTGGTGCTTGCTCCCAACCCCTCTTACCCGATTCACACATTCGGCTTCATCATAGCCGGGGCGACAATCCGTTCCGTGCCCACGACGCCGGACGAGGAATATTTCACCAGCCTTGAGAAGGCGATGGCCTTCACCGTGCCGCGCCCCAGCGTGCTGGTGGTGAATTATCCATCGAACCCGACCGCCGAAGTGGTCGATCTGGCGTTCTATGAACGGCTGGTTGACTGGGCGCGTGACAACAAGGTCTGGATCCTGTCCGACCTGGCCTATTCCGAGCTTTATTTTGACGGCAAGCCGACCCCATCGATCATGCAGGTCAAGGGCGCGAAAGATGTCGCGGTCGAATTCACCAGCATGTCGAAAACCTATTCCATGGCTGGTTGGCGGATGGGTTTTGCTGTTGGCAACCAGCAGCTGATCGCGGCGATGACGCGGGTGAAGAGCTATCTCGACTACGGTGCCTTCACCCCGATCCAGGCGGCCGCTTGCGCCGCGCTCAATGGCCCGCAGGATATCGTCGACAAGAACCGTGAGCTTTATCACAAGCGGCGCGATGTGATGGTTGAGGCATTCGGCCGCGCCGGGTGGGAAATTCCCGCGCCGCCAGCCTCGATGTTCGCTTGGGCTCCGCTGCCACCGGCGCTGGCCGATATGGGCAGTCTGGAATTTTCCAAGCAGCTTCTGACCGAGGCGAAGGTCGCGGTTGCGCCAGGTGTAGGCTATGGCGAGAAAGGCGAAGGGTTCGTGCGGATTGCGATGGTCGAGAATGAGCAGCGCCTGCGCCAGGCAGCGCGCAACATCCGCCGCTACCTCACCAGCCTGGGCGTCAACAGCTCGGCGGCTTGAGCATCGGATCGGCTGAAGGCGACTGTCAGTCGCGAAAATTCGGAGCCATTCCGGCGAGAACATGGTAGGGTCGCTGCCGTTTGGTCGTCCGCTGCGAATTGGAGTTATTGATGGGGGCCGCCCAACGGCGAACACTGACTAAGCGCCAGCTGGCTGTACTTGAGCGAATCGACCGTCGGGTTCCGATCAAGGTCATCGCGCAAGAGCTCAATGTATCTGAAACCAGGATAAACCAGCATATCCGGGCACTTAAGGATTTCTATCGGGTCGATAGCCTCAATGAGCTGGTCGAATGCTACCGCGAAGAATTTGGTGAAGAATTTACCGAGGAAAATGAGGAGCTTCGACTGGGCGCAACCCCATATGAAGGGGGCTTGAGCGAATCTGCATACAGGAAAAATCAGCTCGCTGAGGGTGCCAACTCGCATGAAGATCAGCCCCGGGTCGATCCAGGCGAGATCGTGCTGAGCGATGTAATGCCGCTTGGCGGACTGGTTCCATGGAAGATAATGGATGAGCCAAGGATCGTCCCCGGGGTGCTCGATGGCGACAATGCCGTCCTGCTTCGTCTGGCGGCGATCGCGGGGATCGCGTTTGCAATACTGGCAGCGGTCGTTCTTATGGTGACTGCCGCCTTGAGCCTGACCGAAGCGATGGATGGCAAGGCGGCCGTCCCCGAGGATTATTATCAGGCTGCTTGACGAGCGTGGCAGACCCGGAGACCGCTCATGTCTGACCGTATTTTCAATGACACCCGAAATCTCAAGAAGCTGGTTCGTGAAGCGGAAGCGCTGGCAGACGAATCCATGCTGGCGTTTGCCAAACTCAAGCAGGCAATGCTCGCCGCGCGACAGAATCCCGCGGTCGGGGTCGATGCCGGGCAGAAGGCACTGATGCGGCTGACGCAAGCCGAGCAGCAAGCCATGGCGATGTCGACCAGCCTTTTGCGTGTGCATGACGAACTGAGCAAGGTCGCCCATGTCTACGCTGCCGAAGACACAGGCGCGCCCACCGTGATTGAACCTTCGGCCATTGAAGAGCGCACGCCCGTTCCGGCGTGATTGTACAAAGACCGATATGCTGAGCCTGGTTCTGGAATATCGCGCCGAGGCGCAATCGATCGCCGCCTGGATGATCTGCCTTGCGGCACTCGTTTGGGGTGGCGGACCGGAAAAGGCAATCGCCTTGACCTGGCTCGTACTCTTCAAAGGGCTCGATACTGTATATCGGGCGATCTGGGGCGCGCAGTTCAGTCATAACAATCTGGAAATATTGAGTGCGATCAACGATTTCATGGCACTGGTGGCCTTTGTCGTGATCGCACTCAACGCCAATCGGCTCTATGCCTTGTGGATCGCTGCCTTCCAGGTCCTGGCAATGCTTGCGCATGTTGTGAGGGAGCTGGTCGACCAGGTTAGCGCCATAGCCTATACGATCCTGGCCTTCGCGCCCGGTTATTTCCAGCTGGGCCTGATGGCTGGCGGGCTGATCCTTCACGCCCGGCGCAAACGCCTGCATGGCGCCTATCGCGACTGGCGGCTGGGTAACCGCGCGGCGGGCTGGCAACTGTTCCTTTCACGCTTCGAGTTTCGTGCATGATCACAACCGATCTCGCCTGCGATCCCGATACTGCACCGTCGGCCCGGCTCGAACAGCTGGCAGCGCTCATCCTCTATCTGCAGGAAATATTTGCCACCGCGAACCTGGATGAAGAGCGCTTCCACGCGATCTTCCTCGACGGCGGGCGCGGTTATCTCGACGATTGCGTATTGGGCAGTGGGCAATCGGCACACCTGACGATCGAGTTGCGCGAACTCTTCGCCCGGGCACTGGCGCTGGGTGCGCGCTTTCTCATCGTTGCGCACAACCATCCGTCGGGGAACTGTCGCCCGAGCGAAAGCGACATCCTTGCCACCAGGCGCGTGGCACAGATCGGCCGCGCGCTCGGCATAGAATTGCTCGATCACCTGATTCTTACCCGCGAGAAACTCTACTCGATGCGGGCAGGGGGAAGATTATGAGTTCATCCCGTGCCCGCCGCCTGCTGCCGGGCAATGAAGAGCTGATCCCGCGTTTTATCGAGGTTGGCGACGTGACGCTCGACCTGTTCCATCGCGATGGCCGGGTGGATGATCGCTGGTTGCACCTGCACCCGCGCGAGTTCGAACTGCTGTGGCGGCTGGCTCTGTCCCCCGGGCAGCCATTGACGCGCAAGCAGTTGTTGGCGGAAGTTTGGCGGATCAAGCAGGAACCGGGAACCAACAGCGTGGCAGTTCATGTGGCGCGAGTACGCGGAAAGCTTGGCCAGTTCGGCCTGGGCTGGATGCTCGTGACACATCCCGAAGGTGGATATTACCTTGATGCACCACCAGGCCCGAGCGTGTTTCGCTTTCGCGTGGCAACGCCAAATGACAAGATCGCCTGAAGCGGTAGCTGGACAGCCTGATCGCCATCGTCCAGTTTGAGCCGCAACAGCAAATGCCACGAGGCGATATGACAATGCAGGACAATGACCGGATTTCAATCGAGCTGGGCGCTGACGGCGTGGCCCAAGTACGCTTCACTCGCGCTGACAAGATGAACGCGCTTGATCAGGCAATGTTTAACGCCATCATCGATGCAGGTCGCGCGCTTCACAAGATGAAGGGCCTGCGCGCGGTTGTCCTGTCAGGGGAAGGACGCGCGTTTTGCGCCGGGCTCGATCTGTCCAATTTCGCCCGAGCGCCAAGCCCCGATGAGCCCGGACTGACAGAGCGTACCCACGGTAATTCCAACCGCGCCCAGCAGGCGGCGATGTTGTGGCGCAAGCTGCCGGTGCCGGTGATCGCCGCGGTTCACGGGGTGTGCTTCGGGGGCGGCTTGCAAATCGCCAGCGGGGCGGACATCCGCGTGGTCCATCCTGATACGCGTATGGCGATCATGGAGCTTAAATGGGGCCTTGTGCCGGACATGGGCGGATATGCGCTATGGCGCGGCCTGGTGCGTGACGATGTGCTGCGCGAACTGGTCTATACCAATCGCGAATTTACCGGAGCCGAGGCGCAGGGCCTTGGCCTTGCCACGCATGTGAGTGAAGATCCCCTGGCCAAGGCTACGGCGATCGCCAGCGAGATCGCCAATCGCAACCCACATGCGATCCGCGCTGCCAAGCGGCTGCATGCCGGCATGGTTGAACGCGGCACCGATGCGATCCTGCTGGAAGAAAGTATCGAGCAGCATGCGATCATGCGTTCGAGGAACCAGGTTGAAGCGGTGATGGCGGGAATGGAAAAGCGCAAGCCCAATTTCGAGGACGTCTAGCGCTCCGCAAATGGCGCCGCGCAGGTCAGCCGAAAATTGCTACTGATTGTAGCCCGTCCAGTACCTGCTTGCCTTCGGTGTTCCACAAGCGCAGCCGCTCGGATGAATAGCCCTCGTCGGCATGCTGGCTGGCGTTTTCCAACAGCCACCATCCGTCCCGGGTTGCAGGCGCGGTGTCGAGCAGGTTGAAGCTCCAGTTGATCGAACTGATCGGGCCCTGCCGCCGCATCGCGCGCATCGCCCCGGGCGGCAGGACATCACCCATCAACACCAGGCTGCTGATCGGATCCAGGCCTTCGGCGCTGGTCAACCGCGCCCAGCGCCTCACCACGGGCGCGCCGGGGCCGCTGAAATCCTGCGCGCGGCGCAGCTCGAAATTCTTGCGGATGAAGCCTGGGCCCTTGTCCGACATGGCGCTGTCGCTTTGTTCGGGCGGTGGAGGGAAATCCTCCGGAGGGGCTCCCGGGAAAAGTGCGTTGGCTTGGCGTGCTACGCCGAACAGCAAGAATGCAGTCAGGGCAATCTGGCCATCGCAGCGAATCTCGCTGCGCACTTGCGCGACATTGCGGCCCTGGCGCACGATCTCCGCGTGCAGTTCCACCTGCTCGCCCACCGGTGCGACAAAGCCGATCTGCGCCGCGCGCAGTGGAGGCAGATCGGGGAAGGCACGAATCGCCTGAGTATAGGCGATCAGGGCAGACGCGCCGCCATAAAGCGTGCGCCCCTGCAGCCAGTCCTCGGCATCGGCCAGGGTCACGGTGTCGGTGCGGCCGGTAATCGGTTCAAGAAGTCTTGCAACGCTCATGCCGATCGTCCTGTCGATTTTCCGCGAGCGCGTCCAGACTGACGTTACGGAAGGCATCAATGCGATTGCCATTCGTGCGATGAATCGCTAGTGCGCCGCTTCCCGGCCCGAGAGGGCGGGGCGAGGCCCGATGGCGGAGTGGTTACGCAGAGGACTGCAAATCCTTGCACGCCGGTTCGATTCCGGCTCGGGCCTCCACTTCATTTGGCGCATGATGGCGTTGCGGCAAGGCTGCGAGGCGATTATGGGCCGGATGCGAGAGTGCCGCTTTAGCTCAGTTGGTAGAGCACATCATTCGTAATGATGGGGTCACGTGTTCGAGTCACGTAAGCGGCACCACTCACCCCTGACATTGCCGGAAGCAGCAGGGGTTCCGCGCCGCCCGTTCCGACGCCGTTCAAAGCCGACTGTCCGAGAGCGCCGAATAGATCAGGGTCCTGAGCTGGCGCCTTATGGGATAGGTGCTGGAGGGATAGACCTGCGTCATGAAAACGCATGTGATGCCTTCCAGCGGATCGACGAAGAAGGCGGTGGAATAAGCGCCGCCCCAATAGAATTCACCGGGGCTTGACGGGATCAGCGTCTTGGCAGGGTCGATCACCATGGCGAAACCGAGGCCGAATCCGGTTCCGGCATTATTGCTTTCGGAAAACAGGCTACGTGACATTTCGGTGAGGTCTGCCCCGCCCGGCAAGTGGTTCGTACGCATCAAACGCAAGGTTTTGGGGCTGATGATGCGCGCACCGTCCAGTTCGCCGTTCCCAAGCAGCATGCTGGTGAAGCGGTGATAGTCGGCAATGGTGCCGCACAGCCCGCCGCCGCCGCTGTCGAACCGCCCGGGGCCGGTGAGCTTGCTGGCCGGGCCGGCATCGATCATCGCGGGCGGCTCGCCTGGCCGGTATTGATAGGCATCGACCAGCCGTTGCTGCTGCCCGGGGCCGACGCCAAAAGCCGTGTCGGTCATTCCCAGCGGGCCAAAGATATGCTCGCGGAAATAATCTCCCAGCCGCATGCCGCTGATCCGTTCAACGCAAATTCCCAGCACATCGGTAGCGACCGAATAGTTCCAGCCTTGCCCCGGCGCGAATTCGAGCGGCAGATCGGCCAGAATGCGGATGAATTCGTCGGAGCTGTGGCGGCTGCGGGCGAAATCGAGATTATGTTCGCGATAGATCGCATCGATATTGGTGCGGTTCTGCAATCCGTATGTAAGGCCTGACATATGGGTTATCAGGTCAACGAAGCGCATGGCCGGGGCCGGTTGTCCGGGCGCGAAGGGAATGCCGCCCCCGCCGCCGCCATAGACCTTGAGCTTCCCGAATTCGGGAAGAACCTTGGTTACCGGTTCTTCCAGTGCCACCTTGCACTGCTCGACCAGCTGCATGAATGCGATCGAGGTGACCGGCTTGGTCATCGATGCGATGCGGAAGATCGCGTTATCCCGCAAGCTTTCGCGGCCTTCCCCCATGCGGCCGCGGGCATCGTAGTAGACCGGCTGGCCATCACGGGCGACCACCAGCTGGGTCATCGGCAGGCGGTCACTATCGAGATAGTTTTGCTGCAGGAACGGGCCGATCCGATCGAGCCGCTCCGGATCAAAGCCGAGCGCGGCGGGATCGGTGCAAGCAAAAGGACTGGTCATGAAAGCTCCCGATGACGGTGGGTATTGGCGTAGGCTGCCTGCGAAGTGCTGCGCACCTGGCATCCCGACAACCCTTAGACACAGCGATTTGCGCAGGCAACTTGGTGGCCGCAATCATGGCGGGCGGACACGCCCCTTGCACCACGGTACCCCTTGCTTTTCGGGTGAAAACCTGCGCACCAGACATCTTGCCGGCGGGGCGAAAATTCGTTGGCCGGACAATCGAGTGATTTACAGATATAAAAATATCTTTATATCCTCGTTCTGCAATGCATCTGGAAACCATCCTCAAGGCCCTGGCCGACCCGACCCGGCTGCGCATCATGCGCCTGCTGGCGGCGATGGAGCTCGCCGTGGGTGAACTCGCTCAGGTATTGGGGCAAAGCCAGCCGCGCGTTTCGCGCCATGTCGGGATCCTTTGCGATGCCGGCCTTGCCGAGCGCCGCCGCGAAGGCAGCTGGGTGTTCCTGCACACACCGGCCACGGCGGACGGGCTCGCCCCGCTTCCCGCAGCTGTTGCCAGCCTGTTGTCGACGGCGGAACACGAGGATCAAGGTTTCGCCCGCCAGTGCCTGGAAGACCGGCGCAAGCTTGCCGCGATCCGGGCAGCGCGTGAACAGGCAGCGCAGTCCTATTTCGAGCGTCATGCCGGCGAGTGGGATGAACTGCGCCGCATGCACAGCCCTGACCGCCAAGTGGAAGAGGCGCTGGTCACGGCGCTGGGGGATGCACCGCTGGGCCAATTGCTCGACATTGGTACGGGCACCGGCCGTATGGCTGAGCTATTCTCCGGGCGTGCCGATCGGATTGCCGCACTCGACAAGAGCCTGGAGATGCTCAGGCTGGCGCGGGCGAGATTGCAGGACCTGCCTGCCGACAAGCTTGAGCTGGTTCAGGGTGACTTTACGGACCTTCCATTTGCCGAAGCGCAGTTTGACACTGTGCTGCTGCACCAGGTGCTGCATTTCGCCCAGCATCCCGAGATCGCGCTGCAAGAAGCCGCGCGGGTCACGCGGCCCGGTGGACGCATTGCGATCGTCGATTTTGCCGCGCATGGGCGCGAGGAATTGCGCGAACGCCACGCGCATGCCCGGCTTGGCTTCGCCGACCGCCAGATCCGCCAGTTGCTGCGCGATGCGGGCTATTCTGCCAGCGCCCCCGTCGCGCTTGACGGGGGTGAGTTGGTGGTCAAGATCTGGCTTGGCCAGCGGCGCGATACGGCAAGCGAAAGGTCGCTGAAGGAGACTGCGGCATGAGCGAGATTCTCGATCCGCGCCACGAAGAATTCACCGCCCATGACAGCCCGCTGTTCGCGGCGCTGCCGGGTGATCTGTCGATCAGTTTCGAATTCTTCCCGCCCAAGACGGAGAAGATGGAAGCCAAGCTGTGGGATACGGTCGAGCAGCTCAAGGTGCTCGATCCAGCTTTCGTTTCAGTAACCTATGGCGCTGGCGGCTCGACCCGCGAACGCACCCACGCCACCGTGGCGCGGATCATAACGGAGGCGGGCCTTCCCGCTGCGGCGCATCTTACCTGTGTCGATGCCAGCAAGGCCGAAATCCGCGAGGTGGCTGAGCAATATTGGGAAGCGGGCGTGCGCCATATCGTTGCGCTGCGCGGTGATGCTGGTGAGCCCGGTGCACCCTTCGTGCCGCATCCAGAGGGCTATCGCAACGCGGCCGAGCTGGTCGCAGGGCTCAAGCAGATCGCCGATTTCGAGATTTCGGTTGCCGCCTATCCCGAAACGCACCCCGATGCCGATTGCCCGCAATCCGATATCGATAATCTCAAGCGCAAGCTCGATGCCGGGGCCAGCCGCGCCATCACGCAGTTCTTCTTCTCTGCCGATACCTTTTTCCGCTTCCGCGACGAGCTGGCCAGACAGGGAATCGATGCCCCGGTGGTGCCGGGAATCCTGCCGGTGACCGATGTGGCGCAGGCACGCAAATTTGCCGGGGCCTGCGGCGCGGCGATCCCCGCATGGATGGATGGCCTGTTCGAAGGGCTGGACGAGCGCCCCGCCGCGCGCCAGCTGGTCGCCGCGACCATCGCGGCCGAACTGTGCCGACGGCTCTATGCGGGCGGGGTGCGCGATTTCCACTTCTACACGCTCAACCGGCCAGAACTGAGCTATGCGGTCTGCCATTTGCTGGGCCGCAGGCCGACGGGAGGCGCATCGTGAACGCGCGCGAAAGACTGAACGCCGCTGCGGCAGAACGCATCCTGATCAAGGACGGTCCCTATGGCACCGCGATCCAGAACGCGAAGCTTTCGCCAGAGGAATACGCCGGGAACACCGGGTTGGCGCAAGATCAGAAGGGCAATAATGATCTGGTCAACCTCACCCAGCCGCAGGTGATCCGGGCGATTTGCGACCGCTATATCGCCGCTGGCGCCACCGTGCTGGCCACCAATACTTTCAACGCCAACCGCATCAGCCAGGCCGATTATGGCGCCGAAGGACTGGTGCACGAAATCAATGTTGCTGCGGCCAGGATCATCCGCCAGGCCTGCGATGAGGCGACGGCGAAGGATGGCGTGCCGCGCTTCGTGTGCGGCGCGATGGGGCCGACCAACAAGACGCTGTCGCTTTCGCCCGATGTCGAAGACCCCGGCTTTCGTGAAGTTACCTTTGACGAGGTAAAGGACGTTTACCGCGAACAGGCCTCCGCGCTGCTAGAGGGTGGGGCGGAATTCATCCTGATCGAAACGGTATTCGATACGCTCAATTGCAAGGCCGCGATCATGGCGGTGAAAGAGCTTGAGGCAGAGCGAGGGCAGGATATCCCGCTGATGATCTCGCTCACGCTCACCGATCTTTCGGGCCGCAATTTGTCGGGCCATACGGTAGAGGCCTTCTGGTATGCGGTGCGCCATGCACGGCCCGCCACGATCGGGCTCAATTGCAGCTTTGGCGCGGATCAGCTGCGCCCGCATGTGCAGCTGCTAAGCCAGATCGCCGATACGCTGCTTATGGCCTATCCCAATGCCGGCCTGCCCAACGAACTTGGCGAATATGACGAGCTACCTGAAACCACCGCGCGGTTGGTGCGGCAATGGGCCGAAGGCGGAAGGGTGAATATCCTGGGCGGTTGCTGTGGCTCGACGCCAGAGCATATCGCAGCCGTTGCCGAGGCTGTTGCGGGTATTGCGCCACGCGAAGTACCCTCGCTTGCCCACGAAATGCGCCTTGCCGGGCTCGAACCTTTCACGATTGCTGCCTGATGACCGAGATTTCTACTGCCCGTTTCGTCAATATTGGCGAACGCACCAATGTCACCGGATCGGCGGCCTTCAAGAAACTGATCATGGCGGGCGATTATGCTGCCGCCGTCGAAGTCGCACGCCAGCAGGTCGAAAACGGCGCGCAGGTGGTTGACGTCAATATGGACGAGGGCCTGCTTGACGCGGTCGAGGCCATGACCACATTCCTCAAGCTGATCGCGGCCGAGCCCGATATCGCGCGCGTGCCGCTGATGATCGACAGTTCCAAATGGGAGGTGATCGAGGCCGGCCTCAAATGCGTATCGGGCAAGCCGATCGTCAATTCGATCTCTATGAAGGAAGGCGAGGAAGCCTTCCTGGCACAAGCGCGCAAGTGCATGCTTTATGGCGCGGCTGCCGTGGTGATGGCCTTCGACGAGACTGGCCAGGCCGATAGCAAACAGCGCAAGGTCGAGATCTGCACCCGTGCCTACAAGCTGCTGACCGGGATCGGTTTTCCGCCCGAAGATATCATCTTCGATCCCAATATCTTCGCCATCGCGACCGGCATCGAAGAACATGACCGCTATGGCCTGGACTTCATCGAGGCGGTTCGCGAGATCAAGGCCAACTGCCCCTTTGCCAAGATATCGGGTGGGCTCTCCAACCTCAGCTTCAGCTTCCGCGGCAACGAGACTGTGCGCCGCGCGATGCATTCGGTGTTCCTCTATCACGCCATTCCGGCGGGGCTCGACATGGCAATCGTCAATGCGGGCCAGCTCGACATCTATGACGATATCGAGCCTGCGCTGCGCGAGGCTTGCGAGGATGTGATCCTGATGCGCCGTGCCGATGCCACCGAGCGGCTGATCGACCTTGCCGAGAGCTACAAGGGCCGGGACGTCAAGGCCGAGAAGGAGGCCGAGGAATGGCGCAGCTGGCCGGTCGAGAAGCGGCTTGAACATGCGCTGGTCAAGGGCATCGACGCCTATGTGGTAGCAGACACCGAGGAAGCGCGCGCGGCGCGCGCGGCAAACGGCGGGCGCCCGATCGAAGTGATCGAAGGCCCGCTGATGGACGGCATGAATGTAGTTGGCGACCTGTTCGGCAGCGGCAAGATGTTCTTGCCCCAGGTGGTCAAGTCAGCCCGTGTGATGAAGAAGGCGGTGGCGCATCTCATCCCCTTCATCGAGGCCGAAAAGGATTTGCTGCCCGAGGCTGAACGCAAGGCCAAGGGCAAGATCGTGATGGCAACCGTGAAGGGCGACGTGCACGATATCGGCAAGAACATCGTCGGCGTGGTGCTGCAGTGCAATGGCTATGACGTGATCGACCTGGGCGTGATGGTGCCGTGGCAGGACATCCTCAAGAGCGCCAATGACAACAAGGCGGACATGATCGGCCTGTCGGGCCTTATCACCCCTTCGCTTGACGAAATGGTGACCGTGGCAGAGGAAATGCAGCGTTCGGGCATGACCATGCCGCTGCTGATCGGCGGGGCCACCACCAGCAAGGTTCATACCGCGCTCAAGATCGATCCCGCCTATGAAGGCCCGGTGATCCATGTGCTTGACGCCAGCCGCGCGGTGGGGGTGGCCAGTCGGCTGCTGTCAGATACCCAGCGTGATGGCTTTGTCAGCGATACGGCCAGCGAATATGCGAAGGTGCGCGATGCGCGTGCGGGCAAGTCACCCAGCGTCCTCCTCTCGCTGGAGGAGGCGCGCGCAAACTATTACGACGCCTATCTCAGCGACAAGCCTGCACCGCCGACCAAGCCCGGCTTGCACGTGTTCGAGGATTGGGACCTCGCCGATCTGCGCGAATATATCGACTGGACCCCGTTTTTCCGCGCGTGGGAGCTGCACGGCACCTATCCGGGTATCCTGGATGACGAATTGGTGGGCGAAACCGCGCGCCAGCTCAAGGCCGATGCCGATGCCATGCTTGACCGGATCATCGCCGAGAAATGGCTGACCGCACGCGGGGTGGCAGGGCTGTGGCCCTGCGCGCGCGACGGTGATGACGTGACCATCCACCACGTCAACCGCGAGGAACATATCGTGCTGCCGTTCCTGCGCCAGCAAGTGAAGAAGAGCCGCGACCGGGCGAATATGTGCCTGGCAGACTTCATCGATCCGGCGGGGGACTGGATCGGGGGGTTTGCTGTCGGCATCCACGGGATCGAGCCGCATTCGAAGCGCTTCCAGGCTGACAAGGACGATTATTCGGATATCCTGCTCAAGGCGCTGGCAGACCGCTTTGCCGAAGCCTTTGCGGAAGCCTTGCACCGGCATGTCCGCACCGATCTGTGGGGCTATGCGGAGGGCGAGCAGCTTACCAATGAAGCGTTGATCAAGGAGCAATATCGCGGCATCCGCCCGGCGCCGGGCTATCCCGCCTGCCCGGATCACAGCCTCAAGCCGATCCTGTTCGACCTGCTCGAAGCAGAGCGGAACACCGGCCTAACGTTGACCGAGAACTTTGCCATGTGGCCGACTGCGGCAGTAAGCGGGTTCTATTTCGGCCACCCGGAAAGCCAGTATTTCGGCGTTGCGCGGATCGGGCGCGATCAGGTGGAAGATTATGCCGCGCGCCGCGGCGTCGATATAGCTACAGCCGAACGGTGGCTCCGCCCGAATTTGGATTAGGCTTCCCGCCCCCGCACCGCCCCCAGCTTTCTGAGTAGCGGCGTCGCCATCGGCACGGTCAGCATGGTGCTCGCCACCGCCATCAGCAGCAGGGCGGTGAAGGCGGTTCCGGTGATCACCTGCTTGTCGAGCAGGATGTTGACGAAGATGATCATGATCAGCGCCTTGGTCTGCAGCAGCCAGCCGATCAGGCTTGCCTCGCCCTTGGCCCAGCCGAGAATCCGGCCGGCAAGGTGCAGACCCGCAAGCTTGCCGCCCACCGCCGCCACCAGCAGCAAGGCAGCCGCGCCAAATACCGGCAGCCCGCCGCCCTCCCACTCGGTCCTGAGGCCGGTCGAGAGGAAGAACACCGGCATCACCGTAAGCAGCACAACGCCGCGGAACCGGTCCATCGCATCGTGCCCGAACCAGCGCGCGTCCAGCACCACGCCCGCCAGGAATGCGCCGACCATGTAATGCAGGCCTGACCAGTCCCCCGCCAGCCCGCACAGCGCCAGCCAGATCAGCCCCACGGGCCATCGGTCCGCCTCGCTAAGCCGGGCCATCAGGCGCCGGATAAGGAACGCCGCTATCGCGAAGCCCAGAATGAACGCGCCCTGCCGCGCCAGCCGATCCCAA
>LOET01000137.1 GCA_001515985.1 Sphingomonadales bacterium BRH_c3
GGCAGGCCGAGCGGGTGGCGGAACAGCGCGGTCACCGCGAACCAGTCAGCCAGCCCGCCAACCATCGCCGCTTCGGCAAAGGCGTTGACATAGCCCCAGGCCGGATGGGCGCCGAGCAGGCCATGCGTGGTGAAGAACACCACCGCCATCGCGGCAAGCATGCCAGTCGCGGTCCAGCGCATGCGGCGCGCACGATCGGGGTTGAGCGGTGCGCCGCCGAATCTGTAGGATGCTGACGTGCTGTCTGTCATGGCCAGCCGCCTAGCACATTATGCGCGCTGTTACTCAGCCGGAGTTGCCTGTGGCCTGGCTGGCCCGCTGTGATCGCCATGCTCGTCACCCGGCTTGTAGGTCAGCAGGCGATTGCGCAACCACGGGCCAATGCGTTTTTCGAACCCGTCAGCCAGGCTGAAACCGGCCGGCACGATCAGCAGCGTGAGCACCGTCGAGAGGATCAACCCGCCAATCACCACTGTGCCCATCGGCGCGCGCCAGGCCCCGTCGCCCGAGAGCGAGATGGCGGTGGGGATCATGCCCGCGGTCATGGCGACAGTGGTCATCACGATCGGCTGTGCGCGCTTGTGCCCCGCCTCCATGATGGCATCGAGCTTGCGCGTGCCCCGGTCCATTTCCTCGATCGCGAAATCGATCAGCAGGATCGAGTTCTTCGAGACGATCCCCAGCAGCAGCAGGATGCCGATATAGACCGGCATGCTTTGCGGCTGCCCCGCAAGCCACACCAGGAATATGCCGCCCAGTGGAGCTAGCGCCAGCGAGGTCATGTTGACCAGCGGGCTCATCAGCCGTTTGTAGAGCAGCACCAGCACCGCAAATACCAGCAGCACCCCGGCGACGATGGCGATGATCAGGTTCTTGATCAGTTCCTGTTGCCATTCTTCCTCGCCCACCACCTCGCGCATCACGCCCTGCGGCAGATCCTTGAGAATGGGCAGCGCGTCGAGTTCCTTCTGTGCTTCGCCCTTGATAACCCCTCGCGCGAGGTCGGCCCCCACCAGCACGCGGCGGTTCTGGTTGTAGCGCTGGATCGCAGTCGGGCCGGAGCCGAAGCTGATTTCGGCCACGCGCGATAACGGCACAGTGCCGCCGGTTCGCGTGGGAACCGGCAGGTTCTCGATCGTGGTCAGATCGCTGCGTGACTGGCGCGGCAGCTTGACACGGATCGGGATCTGCCGGTCAGCGAGTGAGAATTTGGCGGCGTTCTGCTCGATCTCGCCCATTGTCGCAATACGGATTGTCTGGCTCAGCGCGCTGGTGGTCACACCCAGTTCGGCGGCGATGCCGGGACGCGGCGTGATGATGATTTCCGGCCGGTTGATGTCCGCGCTGACCCGCGGCGCGACCAGTGTATTGAGTCCCTTCATCTGCTCGACCAGCGTAGCAGCGGCCTGTTCCAGCAGGACAGGATCAGACCCGGCCAGCATGACCGTCAAGTCGCGGCCGCTGCCAAACCCGCCCGATTGCGACTGAAACCGCACCCGCGCATCGGGAATCTGGGCAAAGACCGGCGCTAGATCGCGCTCGAAATCAATCAGCGTTCGCTCACGTTCGTCCTTGAGCGTGACGAAGATTGTGGCATCGCCTTCACGGATCCGCTCCAGCGCCCGTTCAACTTCGGGCTCCTGATACAGCAGATCAGCGATTTGCTTGGTTACCTGCGTTGTTGTTTCCAGCGTCGTGCCGGGCACCATTTCGATCTCGACCCGGCTGCGCCCGTCATCGATCGTCGGCTGAAACTGCGCCGGAACATTCATGAACAGCAGCACGGTGAGCAACAGGGAGAAATAGCCGATCATCAGCATCCATGCGCGATGGTCATAGAACCGCGCCTCGAGCCAGCGCCAGGATTGGTGAATCTGCCCGCCGATCAGGCGCCAGGGCAATCCGAGCGCCTTGAGCGCCAGCCAGCCCGAGGCAATCGCAATGGCGACAATTACTGCCATTTCGAAGATCTGGGCGACTTTTGTGATCAGCGAACGGATCAGGCCGGCATCCGCACCGCCAGCCTCGCCTGCGATCGTCTGCGAAATAGCCAGCTGCTGGACCAGCCCGTAGGACCCCGGCACACCGCCGCCGGGACCGAAAGTCACCAGCATTGGCACGAGAAGCAGCACGAGAACGACGAGGATGGCCGACAGAATGTACCAAAAGCGGTGCCTCGGCGGGTCCAGGCCCTCACGGCGGGCATAGAGCTTACCCCGGTTGAGCGACCAAGCCAGCACCGCCATATAGCGGTCCATCCACTTGCCTTCGCCGTGCGCGGCATGGCCCTTGGCTTCGAGGAAATAGGCCGCCAGCATCGGCGTGATCATGCGCGCAACGGCCAGGCTCATCAGCACTGCCACCACCACGGTCAGGCCGAAATTCTTGAAGAACTGCCCTGAAATACCGGGCATCAGACCCACCGGCAGGAATACCGCAACGATGCAGAAACTGGTTGCCACCACCGGCAGGCCGATTTCGTCGGCGGCATCGATGCTGGCCTGATAGGCGCTCTTGCCCATGCGCATATGTCGCACGATGTTCTCGATCTCGACGATCGCATCGTCCACCAGTACCCCCGCGACCAGCCCCAGCGCCAGAAGGGAAAGCTGGTTGAGGTTGAAGCCCATGAGATCCATGAACCAGAACGTGGGTATTGCCGAAAGCGGGATGGCGATCGCGGAAATCACCGTCGCCCGCCAGTCACGCAGGAAGAAGAACACCACCACCACAGCCAGGATCGCGCCTTCGATCATCGCTGACATCGAACTGGTGTATTGTTCCTCGGTGTAACGGACCGTGTCGAACAGCGGGATGAAATTGACGCCGGGATTTTCAGCCTCGATCTCGGCGATAACCTGTTTGGCGCCTTCAAACACGGTCACATCGGACGCGCCCTTGGCCCGCGACATGGCGAAATTGACCACTTCCTTGCCGCGCACCTTGCTGATCGATGTGCGTTCGGAATAGCCATCGCGCACAGTTGCCACATTGGCCAGCTTGATAGTGCTGCCATCGCCCAGCTGGATCTGACGCTGCGACAATTCATAGGCACTGGCCATATTGCCCAGCACGCGCACAGACTGCCGCGTGCCCCCAATCTCGGTCGCGCCGCCGGCAGCATCGACATTGGTCTGCCGCAGGACATTGTTGATCTGGCTTGCAGTAACCCCGAAAGCCTGCATCCGCGGCAGGTCGAGAACCACTTCGATCTCTCGGTCGACCCCGCCGAAACGGTTGACTTCGGCCAGGCCTTCGATGCTGAGCAGGCGTTTGGCCACCGTATCGTCGATAAACCAGCTCAGCTGTTCAATGGTCATGTCATCGGCTTCGACCGCGAAGATGCCCAGAAAGCCCCCGGCGATCTCGATCTTGCTGATGCGCGGTTCCAGAATTCCTTCGGGCAGGCTGCCGCGCACGGTGTCGACCGCATTCTTGACCTCGGCCACCGCGTCGTTGGGATCGATGCCGATCTCGAATTCGACCGTGGTGTTCGAATTGCCTTCACGCGCTGTCGAATTGATCGAATTGACGCCGTTGATCGAGCGGACCGCAGACTCTATCCGCTGCGTGATCTGGTTCTCGATCTCGGTTGGGGCGGCGCCCGGCTGCGAAATCGAGACATTGACCGCTGGAAATTCGATATCCGGGTTGTTGACCACGTCCATCCGCGCAAAGCTTACCAGGCCGGCAAACAACAGCGCGATGAAGAACACCAACGGGATCACCGGATTGCGGATCGACCATGCCGAGATATTGCGGAAATTCATGGCCGATTATTCTCCGCTGGCCTTGTGGACCTTGGGATTCACCGACTCACCGGGGTTGAGGAACCCGCCCGCCCGCAGCACAACCCGTTCGGTGCCATCAAGCCCCTCGACAATCGCCAGTCCTTCACTGGTGACGAGCCCGGTCTTGACCGCGCGGCGTTGCGCCTTGTTCTGCGCATCGATGATATAGACATAGGCACCTTCCTTGTCCGAAAGCACCGCGCTTTCGGGCAAGACCGGCGCCACAACGGTGCCGCTGTTGATCGTCGCGGTGGCATAGCCGCCCGGCCGCAGACCTTCGGCATAAGCGAGCGCGATTCGTACCACACCTTGCCGGTTTTGCGCGTCAATCGTAGGTTCAAGCTGCCATACCTGGCCAATAAAAGTCTGGTCGGTGCCCACAGGCACGACCTCCGCTGTGACACCGGGGGTAAGCTTGGCCAGCTGTGCCTCGCCAACACTCGCCAGCAGTTCCATTTCGCCGCCCTTGGCAATGCGGAACAGCGGGGTCGAGCCCGCGCTCACCGTCTGTCCGGGCTCGACATTGCGTTCAAGCACCAGCCCTGCCGCCGGAGCGACGATATCGAGCCGCGCATTGCGCGCCAGCAATTCGTTATACTGCGCCTGGGCGACGGCGACCCGCGCGCGCGCGGCATCGCGAGTTGCGGTCAGCCGGTCGACATCAGCCTTGGAGATGAAACCGCGCTCGACCAGTTGCAGCGCACGATCAAGATTGGCTCGTGCCAGTTCGGCATCGGCCCGGGCCACTTCGATCTGCGCCGCCGCGCTGCGCGCCTGTTGCGACTGTACCGAACGGTCAATCGAGGCCAGCACCTGGCCCGCGCGCACCCATTGGCCCTGCTCAACCGACACAGACACCACACGGCCACCCTCGCCAGCCACGCCCACCGGCATCTCGCGCCGTGCAGCGATCGTTCCGGTCGCCACAATCGAACCTTGAATCCGGGTCTTGCCCGGCGCGACCACCGTTATCGATGGAGCCTGCGAGCGGTCATCACCGCCGGCCACGCTGGCCGCATCGCCATTGCCGAAGAAGAAATAGGCCGCCCCGATGATCGCGACGATCAACAGCCCGGCAAGCGCAAGCCACTTGAGGCGCGAAGGCCGTTCGATCCGGCCCGCTAGGCTATATTCCGACGAGATCGAATCCGCAGATTCGGATTTGATCGTTGATTCGTAATTCATCGCGTTTCCTTTGCACGCGGTGTATTATCCGCATAAGGCACCATGCGCAAGATCTCTTATGCTGCGCCCGGCAGGGCGGCAATGCGCCGCTCGACCAGCGACATAGTGTTACGACGAGGGGCTTGGCGCCTGGTTCCCCGCCGACCAATAAAAAGCGGGGCAGCTGATGCCGCCCCGCCCAGATTTTTTCAATCGATTAGTGAACTGCCGGTCACGTGCCTTTAGCGCACACGGCCCCTTTGGATCAGGTTTACTATCCCCAGCAGGATGACCGCACCCAGAATAGCCACAATCAACCCGGTGATCGAAAATTCCTGCACGCTGCCAGTGATCCCCAGCAAGGGCCCTGCCACCATATTGCCGATGATCGAGCCGACGCAGCCGACCACGATGTTCCAGAAAACCCCCATCGAAGCGTCGCGATTCATCACCAGGCTGGCCAGCCACCCGGCCACACCCCCCACTATCAAAGCGATAATCCAACCCATTTCGACATCCTCCTTTTGTTCGGATGCCCTCCTTATGGCCCCTTTAGAACCGTTGACGCAAGGGCAGGGGCAGATTGGCATGGGCTGAGGCATGAACAGAAAAGCGGCGCGGGAAGCTTCGCCTCCCACGCCGCGCGCGTGAATTTTCTGTTTGCCGTCAGTATTTCAGCTGGCGCTCATAAAGGTCGCGATAATGCTGGATGCGGGTAACACGCAGCCCCTGCATACCCGAACGGTCGACCGCGCGTTGCCAGGAAGCGAATTCCTCCAGCGTAAGGTTATAGCGCTCGAGCACCTCGTCGATGGTCAGCAAGCCGCCATTAACCGCCGCAACGACTTCCGCCTTGCGCCGCACAACCCAGCGCCTGGTTTCGGGCGAAGGAAGGTCGTCAAGCGTCAGCGGCTCGCCGAGAGGGCCGATAACCTGAGCGGGACGAATATCTTGGTTCTCAATCATCTATTTCTCTCGGTCACCTGTTGCCGCTTTACCTTCAGCAGAATTCTCCATGCCACCCGGGCATTTTCGTCCACCTAAAGCTTTATGGTTAACGTAGCGTTTGACCTCCTCGCCGGAAGCGAAATAACCCGCCGCTGCATCGCCGAAGCTGCTCGTAAGCAGCGGGCTTTCTTCCAGCAAAATCTGGCGCAGATCGCGCGCGGCATTGATCCGCGCAGTCAGTTCGGACCAGCCGAACGCCTTCAGCGCCTTGCCGGTCGATCCCGTCATTGGTCCGGGAGTTGTGAGTCGCTTGTCAAACATCATGTCGGTGCTTCTAGACCCAAGCCCGTCAAGATCAGGTAAAGCCGCAGTTTACCCTGTATTTAGGATTACACACCCGCTCCCCGCACCCGCAGCCGCTCTGATGCAATGCTGGATTAGGGCCAGAGAGCCGTGTATGGGCGCAGCCGATCATGACCATTGCGATCGATCTTGCCGCCGGGCTATCGCCCGAAGCCCTGTTCGACTTGCCCAAGCCGGCAGGCAAAAGCCGCGTGGTCGTGGCGATGAGCGGCGGTGTCGACAGTTCGGTGGTTGCTGCCTTGGCGGCGGCCAGCGGTGCAGAAGTGATCGGCATCACCCTGCAGCTTTACGATTATGGCGCAGCCACCGGGCGCAAGGGCGCATGCTGCGCGGGTGATGACATCCGCGATGCGCGCGCGGTAGCTGACCGGCTGGGCATCGCGCATTACGTGTTTGACCATGAAAGCGCCTTCCGCGAGGAAGTGGTCGAGCAGTTCGCTGACGATTATCTCGCCGGGCGCACTCCGGTGCCCTGCATCCGCTGCAACATGGGGCCCAAGTTCACCGACCTGTTCAAGATGGCGCGCGAACTGGGCGCGGATTGCCTCGCCACGGGGCACTATGTGCGCCGGGTGATGGGGGCAGCCGGCCCCGAGCTGCACCGCGCGCTCGATCCGGCGCGTGACCAGTCATACTTCCTATATGGCACCACCGAGGCCCAGCTCGATTATCTACGCTTCCCCTTGGGCGGGCTGCCCAAGCGCCAGGTGCGCGAGCTGGCTGAACGGGCGGGCCTGCGCAATGCCGCCAAGCCCGACAGCCAGGACATCTGCTTTGTGCCCGATGGCGACTATGCCCGGATCGTCGAGAAGATGCGGCCCGAAGGCGGCGCACCCGGCCCGATCGTGCATGCCGCAAGCGGCGAGGTGTTGGGACAGCACAAGGGCATTATCCATTATACCGTTGGCCAGCGCCGCGGGCTCGAGATCGGCGGGCAGGCCGAGCCGCTCTATGTGGTTGGGCTGGATGCCGATAATCGCGCGGTCAGGGTTGGCCCCAGGCACATGCTGGCAGTACGCGCCGCAAGGATCATCGAAACCAACCGTATCGGCCCGCTGCCCGATGCGCCGCTGGCTGCCAAGGTACGCAGCCTGGCGAAGCCCGTGCCGGTCACGCTCGAAGGTACGCTGGGCGACGGTGCGAGCGCTACGATCCGCTTTGCCGAGCCCGAATTCGGGGTCGCACCAGGGCAGGCAGCAGTGATCTATGCCGGCGAGCGCGTGGTGGGCGGCGGCTGGATCGCGGAAACAGAAAGCGCGGCCTAGGCTCCCGCGAGCACTAGCCCTCCCACTTCTCAAGCATGCAGCCATAGCCCTCGCGATGGCTCGCGCGGTCGACCGCGATCAACGGGAAGCGCGCAGTGACGCTTTGCGCCGCCGGATCGTCAACCAGGGTGACGAATTCCATGCCCTCCAGCTTGTCCTTTTCGCAATCTTCCAGGCTGCGGCCTGCAACGAAACGGCACGAGCAGACGACCCGCGCCGAATAGGCGGTGGCGGTTTGGGCATAGGCCTGCGCGGGCGCATAATAACGCCATCCCAGCGCGGCCAGCACGGCGAGAATCGCCAGTAAGATCCAGCCGCCGCGCCCCACAGTCGGACCTGCCGGGCTGCGGCTGCGCGATTTAGTCCTGGATTGTGCCATTGCCATTCCTGCCATTGCCATTTGAAATTTTGTGCGCGAGTGGGGCGCGATGAAGAACTTGCGGTCGCTGCTCCCTATCGCCACTCTGGCGCTCCTTCCAGCCCTGACTTCGTGCGGGGAGGCTCCGCAGTCGCCGCCACCGCTAAGCGAGCAAGCCCTTGCCGCAGTCACCAAGGATGCTGGTGCCCCCACAAGCGAGCTGGCGCGCGAGGTCGACGATCTTTTCACGCGCGAAGGGCTGGGGGAGACCCGCGCGCTTCTGGTGATGCAGAACGGCAGGATCGCCGCCGAGCGCTATGCTCCGGGTTATGGCGCCGACACCCGCTTCGTAAGCTGGTCGATGGCCAAGACGATCTCCGGCATCATGATCGGCATGCTGGTGGCTGACGGGCGGTTGCGGCTCGACGAGGGCGCCCCGGTTCCTATGTGGCAGCGCCCGGGCGACCCGCGCGGCGAGATCACGCTGCGGCAATTGCTCCAGATGCGTAGCGGCCTGCGCCACACCGAGGCGGGCGATCCACCTTACGAATCCAGCGAAGTGCGGATGCTGTTCCTCGATGGGCGCGACGACATGGCGCAATGGGCAGAGGAGCAGCCGCTGGAGGCCGAACCGGGCACTGAGTTCGAATACTCATCCAATACCAGCGTGATCCTGGCCGATATCGCCGCGCGCGCACTGACGGATAGCGAGGATCCGGATGACCGGCGAAGCGCGGTGGCAGACTTTCTGCAAGCGCGGCTGTTTGGCCCACTGGGGATGGACAGCATGGTGCCCGAGTTCGACCGCTCGGGCACGCTGATCGGCGGATCGCTGATCCATGGCAATGCGCGCGACTGGGCAAAACTCGGCGAATTCCTGCGCCGCAAGGGCGCCGCACCGGGCGGTGAGCAATTGGTGCCGAGCCGATGGATCGAGCAGATGGTAACGCCAAGCCCGCGCAGCCCCCATTACGGCTTCCAGATCTGGCTCAACCGCAAGCTTGACGATCCCGAGGCCGAGCATCCGCTGTTCCCCGATCGCGCGCCCTCCACGCTGTTCTCGCTGATCGGGCACATGGGCCAATATGTCATCGTCTCGCCCGAGCAACGACTCACGGTGGTGCGGCTGGGCCATTCCAATCGTGACGAGCGCATCGCCATGCTCGAACAGCTTGCCGATGTGATCGAGCTTTACCCGGTCAGGTAAGCCCCGCCGGGGCGCATTGCCCGCCGAGCCAGACCCGCTCGCCATCAAGCCGGCACTCGAACCGCCCGCCGCGTTCGCTCGCCTGCCAGGCCGAGAAATCCCCGCGCCCAAGCCGCGCGCACCAATAAGGCGTGAGCACTGCATGCGCCGAGCCGGTCGCTGCATCCTCGATACCGCCCGA
>LOET01000138.1 GCA_001515985.1 Sphingomonadales bacterium BRH_c3
TTCGGCGGCTTTGCGGTGACGGCGCGAATGCTGGCGATGTACAAGAAGAAGGAGAAGAAGTGATGTTCTCCTTCCTTGCAAGCGGGGCCGCACACGGCCCGGTGAACCCGTGGGTCGCCGTGGCCTATCTCGTGGCGGGCGTATTCTTCATCCTCGCTTTGCGCGGGCTTTCAAGCCCCGCCACCAGCCGCACCGGCAATCGCTTCGGCATGGCAGGCATGCTGATCGCGGTGGTAACCACGCTGGTTACCCACGACATTGCCAATATCGCCGAAATCGGGATTGCCATTCTCCTGGGCGGAATAGTGGGATTCACCATCGCCCGGCGCATCGCGATGACACAGATGCCCGAGTTGGTCGCCGCGTTCCACTCGCTGGTCGGCCTCGCCGCTGTTTTGGTCGGCTGGGCGGCCTATCTCAATCCCGGCGCCTTCGGCTTGCTGCTGCCACAAGGCGGCATTGCCCCGGTCAGCAAGATCGAGATGGGCCTCGGCATTGCCATCGGCGCGATCACCTTCTCCGGCTCGGTAATTGCTTTTGCCAAGCTGGCAGGCAAGATGAGCGGTGCGCCCATCCTGCTTCCCATGCGGCATGTTATCAACCTGGGCACGCTGGCGGCGATCATCATATTGACCGCGCTGTTCGCGATGGCCGGGCCTGCCGAAACGCTGCCGCTGATCGTGGCAATGACGGTGCTCGCCTTTGCCATCGGCTTCCTGCTGATCATCCCCATCGGCGGGGCGGACATGCCGGTGGTTGTCAGCATGCTCAACTCCTATTCCGGCTGGGCAGCGGCGGCGATGGGCTTCACGCTGGGCAATACGGCAATGATCATCACCGGGGCGCTGGTAGGCTCGTCGGGCGCGATCCTCAGCTATATCATGTGCCGGGCGATGAACCGCAGCTTCATATCGGTCATCGCAGGCGGATTCGGCACCGACAGCGGCGCTGCAGCAAGCGGTGAGGGGCGCGAACAGCGCCCCTACAAGCAGGGCAGCGCGGCGGATGCGGCCTTCATGCTCGAACAGGCGGAAAAGGTCATCATCATCCCCGGCTATGGCATGGCGGTGGCGCAGGCGCAGCACGCGCTGAGGGAAATGGCCGATCTTCTGGAGGAAAAGGGCGTCGAGGTAAAATATGCCATCCATCCGGTGGCCGGGCGCATGCCGGGGCACATGAACGTGCTGCTGGCCGAAGCCAGCGTGCCTTACGACAAGGTGTTCGAGCTGGAGGACATCAACAGCGAATTCGCGCAGGCGGACGTGGCCTTCATCATTGGCGCGAACGACGTGGTGAACCCAGCCGCCAAGACGGACAAGAGCAGCCCCATCTACGGTATGCCCGTGTTCGATGTCGACAAGGCCAAGCAGGTCTTCTTCATCAAGCGCAGCATGGGCGGGGTGGGCTATGCCGGCGTGGACAATGATGTGTTCTACATGGACCAGACCATGATGCTGCTGGCCGATGCCAAGAAGATGGTCGAGGAAATCGTGAAAGCGCTGGATTAGCGCCCTTGCAATTCGCCTCCCTTGCGGCACTATGTGTTGCAGGGGAGAGCTTAAGATGATCCGAATTTCAATTGCTGCGGCGCTGCTCGCAAGCGCGACACCGGCTTTGGCAGAAGTCCACACGGTTGCCCCCGGCGAAGGCGCGCAGGAGCGCTTGCAGGAAGCGTTGATCCTGGCCGCGCCGGGTGACGAGATCGAACTTGAAGCGGGGCGGTTCGAACTGACCGACGGGCTCAGCCTCGATGTCGACGGGGTAACGCTGCGCGGTGCGGGGGCTGACGCCACAGTGCTCGATTTCACCGCGCAGAAAGACGCGGGCGAGGGGCTGCTGGTTACGTCCGACAATGTCACCCTGCGCGATTTCGCGGTCGAGAACCCAAAGGGCGACGGGATCAAGTCCAAGGGCGCGGACAATATCGTTTACCAGGGCATCCGCGTCACCTGGACCGGCGGGCCGCTCAGCACCAACGGCGCCTATGGCATTTACCCGGTTGAAAGCACCGGCGTTCTGGTGGCCGAAAGCCAGGTATCGGGCGCATCCGATGCAGGCATCTATGTCGGCCAGAGCCGCGACATCACCGTGCGCCATTCGCTGGTGCAGTATAATGTTGCGGGGATCGAGATCGAGAACAGCCGCAATGCAGTGGTCGAGGAAAACCTCGCCACTCACAACACCGGCGGCATTCTGGTGTTTGACCTGCCCGGCTTGCCGGTGATGGGCGGCGGCGATGTGGTGGTTCGCCGCAACCTGGTGACGGAAAACGATGTCGACAATTTTGCCCCTCCCGGCAATATCGTGGGCGGGGTGAAGCGCGGCACTGGCATATTGGTGATGGCCAACGAGAACGTGCTGGTCGATGAGAATGTCCTGCAGAAGAACGACACGTCGCAGATCATGGTCGTCGCCTATACGCTGCCGTTTGACGACGAGCGCTACAACCCATTTCCGCGCAATGTCGTGATCGGCAACAATATCTATGAAGAGGGTGGCCAAAGGCCCGATCTCGATGGAGCAGAAGCCTTGCTTGCGGCCTTTGGCGGAGCGCTGCCGCCGGTACTGTGGGACGGTTTGGCCGAGCCTGGCGGCACGGCGCTGAGCGTGGCAGAGGGCACTGCGGGCTGGTCGCTCAACCTGCCGCGGCAGGGTGCTGACTTGGCCGAAGCGACGCCCGGCCCGCTTCAAGCCCCGGTGGGCGATCCATCATCGCTGCCCGAAGTCACTGGCGCGCCGCAAGAACTGGAAGCGCGGCTGAAGTGAAGCGGGGCCTGTTACTCCTGGCGGCGGGCGCAGCAGCGCTGGGCGGTGCCATGGCGCAGGCAGAATTGGCCTCGCCCGGAGTATCAGACACGACAATCCTGCAGGACGGATTGCCCCGCACGCTATCGGAATACGGTTTCTTCGCCGATGGCGCGGCGCAGTTCCCCGCGCCGGGCGTGGTCCCTTATCGGCTCAACGTGCCGCTCTATTCCGATGGCGCGGAAAAGCTGCGCTTCGCCTATGTGCCGACGGGAAAGCAGGCGCTGTCAGATGGAGACGGACTGCTGCAATTTCCGGTTGGCAGCGCCTTGATCAAGACGTTCGCTTTTGGTGAAGGGAGCGAGCGTCGCCTGATCGAGACCCGCGTGATGTTGCACCGTGCCGATGGCTGGGTGGCCCTACCTTATCGCTGGAACGAGACGCAGACCGAGGCGACATTGGCGGTGGCGGGGGCACGGCTTGAAGTGACCACGCCGGCGGGCGAGCCGATCAGCTATCGCATTCCCAACAAGAACCAGTGCAAGGAATGCCACGGCCTCAATGGCGAGGTGGTTCCCATTGGTCCCAAGGCGCGAAATCTGTCGGCTGACTGGCTGGCTGGCTTCGTCAGCGCCGGGCATCTCGATGCGGTTCCAGCCGGAAGCGACGCCATGCCATTGTGGGAAGTGCGCGCCGCACAGAGCCCCGAAGTGGCCGCGCGCGCCTATCTGGATGTCAATTGCGCGCATTGCCACCAACCGGGGGCTACTGCCTCCAATTCCGGGCTCGACCTGCGCTGGGAACAGCACGAACCGCATTCCTTCGGGATATTCAAGCGCCCGGTTGCCGCCGGTCGCGGTGCGGGCGGCCATGAATTCTCGATCGTGCCGGGCAGGCCGGATGAATCGATCCTGCTTTACCGGATGGACTCGGTCGAGCCGGGCGTCGCCATGCCTGAACTGGGCAAGTCCACAGTCGACCCCCAGGGTGTTGCGATTGTGCGCAAATGGATTGCAGAGATGAATAAATGAAGCGCTTCGCGAAAATCCTGGCCGTGATTGCCGCGATCCTGGCGATCGCCTTCCTCATTTTCCGTGTGCCGGATACCGATCCCGATGAAATGCGCGCCAAATACGGGGCCGCGCCATCGCAGATGGTCGAGCTGCCTAACGGGATGGCCGTGCATCTGCGCGATGAGGGGCCGCAGAACGGCAATCCCGGTGCGCCCGCGATCGTGCTGCTGCATGGTTCCAACGCCGATCTTCACACCTGGCAGCCATGGGTGGAGGCACTGCGCGGCGAATACCGGGTGATCCGCTATGATCAGCGCGGCCACGGCCTGACCGGCCCGGCGCCTGACGGCACCTATACGCTCGATCGCTTCACTGCTGACCTTGACGCGGTGGCCGATGCCATGGGGCTTGAGCAATTCGTGGTCGCAGGCAATTCGATGGGCGGCTGGATTGCTGCGGGCTATGCGATAGAGCACCCCGACCGGCTTGCCGGCCTGGTGCTGGTTGATGCCAGCGGCGCCCCGATCGAGCGCGACGGGCCGCCGCCGCTGGGGTTCCGTATTGCACAGACCCCGGTCATTCGAGACCTGGCGAGACATTTCATGACGCGTTCGATCTTTGAGCGCAGCCTTGCACAATCGGTGTCGAACCAGGCAGTCGTGACTGACGCGGAGATTGACCGCTATTGGGAACTCGCGCGCTATCCGGGCAATCCTCATGCGACAATGCAGCGCTTCGCCACACCCCGCCAGGCCTTTACGGCCGAAGAGATCGAAGCGCTCGATGTGCCCACGCTGGTGATGTGGGGCGAAGAGGATGCCTTGATTCCGCTGGCTGCCGGCAGGTGGTATGCAGAGCACCTGCCCAACAACAGCTTCATTTCATACAAGGGCATTGGACATATCCCGCAACAGGAAAACGCTGCACAAAGCGTTGACGATCTGCGCTTGTGGCTCGAGCAACTGACCGAATTGACACCCGCCGGCTGATGCTTCTTCCACATCCTGACGTGTATCGGACCGGTTTGGCCGGTGTTGCCCGATTGTTCCCGTTGCCGACCCGCTGGTGGTGACCTAATCGGCCTGCACTCATGACCCGCGCTCCTTACGCCGCAGATCCTGCCCGAACCCGGGGCCGCGAATTTCCGCAAGAGCGCGCCGGTGCGCGCGGACCGCGCAGCGAGTTTCAGCGCGACCGCGACCGGATCATTCATTCGATGAGCTTTCGCCGCCTGCGCTCGAAAACGCAGGTGTTCATCGCGCCCGAAGGCGATCACTATCGCACCCGGATGACGCACAGCCTGGAAGTGGCGCAGATCGGCCGGGTGATCGCCCGTGCTCTGGGTCTCGACGAGGATCTGACCGAGGCATTGTGCCTGGCGCATGACCTGGGCCACCCACCCTTCGGCCATGCGGGAGAGGGTGCGCTGGAAGAGGCGATGGCGCGACATGGCGGGTTTGACCACAACGCGCAGTCCTTGCGCACCATCATGCGGCTGGAGAGCCCCTATCCGGGGCATGAAGGATTAAATCTGACATGGGACCTGCTCGAAGGGCTGGCCAAGCACAACGGGCCGGTGAATGCGCCAAATTGGGCACTTGCCGAGCTTGACGAAGCATTCCCGCTCGAGCTGGGCCAATGGCCATCGCTGGAAGCGCAGGTAGCGGCTGTGGCGGACGATATCGCCTATGACAATCACGACATCGACGATGGTCTTCGTGCCGGTTTCCTGACGCTTGACGAACTGCTCGAGGTCGATTTCCTTGCGCAGCAGTGGCGCGAGGTTGAGCGGCGCCACCCGCATGAGCCACATGACCGCCTTTTGCGTGAGCTGGTGCGAGACCAGATCGGGCTGATGGTCAATGATGTAATCACCCATACCCGCGAACAAGCGAAGGACGCAGGCTCCGTTGATGAAGTGCGCGGTGCGGGGCGGCAATTGGGCGGCTTCTCGCCCGGCATGGCAGAGGCCGAACGCGGGCTCAAACGCTTCATGTATGACCGGCTCTATTGCCACCCCGAACAGGTCTCTGCCGCCGAACGCGCGCGCGATGTGGTGGCGCGGTTGTTTGCAGCCTACGCACAAGACGCCGGGCTGATGCCCCAGGAATGGCGCGAGCGTTTGCCCGCAGGCGAACCGGGTCGTTCGCGGATCATCACCGATTTCATCGCCGGGATGAGCGACCGTTTCGCGATCGAGCGCTGCGCGGCAATCTATGGCGAGCGGCCGCGGGGGTTAACCAATGTCTGAGCCATTGCGGATCGCGCTGGTGGGGGCAACCGGGCTGATAGGCAGCCAAGTGATCCGGGCCTGCATGGGGCGCAGTGACGTGCGGCTGGTGGCGGTTGCGCGCCGCGAGGTGAAGCTGCCCAAGGGCGCGCGGATGGAACTGTTCGTGGCCGAGTCGGAAAATTGGGGCGAAGTGTTAGAGGCATTGCGCCCGACCGCACTGATCTGTGCCTTGGGCACCACATGGAAAAAGGCTGGTGAAAGCGAGGAAGCTTTCCGCGCGGTGGATCATGAATTGGTGCTCGATACTGCCCGCGCGGCGCAGGTCGCAGGCGTAGAGCGGCTAGTAGCGGTCAGCTCGGTTGGCGCTGATCCGCTGTCCAGGAACTTCTACCTGCGGGTCAAAGGCGAGGTCGAAACGGAGCTGTCCAAAGTGGGTTTCAAGCGGCTCGACCTGCTGCGCCCCGGCCTGCTCAAGGGTGAGCGCGGTGACGATCGGCGGCTGGGGGAGCGGCTGGGAATCATCGCCAGTCCGATCGTTGACCCCTTCCTTAACGGGAAGTGGCGCAAGTATCGCTCGATCGACGCGCTTGCTGTGGCGCAGGGCGCAATCGGCTTTGCCGGCCGCCGCGCGGGCGGGCGTTTCACGCATGAGAATGACTCGATCCGGCGTTCGGCGCGCGAATGGGTGAAGCTGGGCGGCTAGCCACCTGAAACAACCCGCGCTAAGCCATGTGCCGGGAACATCGCGCAAGCCAAACCGCGCTCAATGAATGCGGGGTGTGCCCTGCCATGTGGAGGTCGGCAGCGTGCTTGCTGCCTATTGGCGGCGCAGTGAAAGGGGAGAAGAAAAATGAGCTGGGATGCGATATTCGGAGCGGCCAACATGATGGCCCTGATCGCTTGGGCGTGCCTGATCCTGCTGCCGCGCTGGCCCGCGCTGCTCAGCGCGATCCTGTATCTTGGGGTAGCGCTGCTGAGCATGCTCTATGCCGGAATATTGCTCTCGCTGTTGGCGGGGTGGGCCGATCCCGGCGGGAGCATGGAGGGCGGCAATTTCAACTCGATCGAGGGTGTCCAGGCGCTGTTTTCGGCCAAGGGCGGCTTGACGCTTGGCTGGGTCCATTACCTCGCTTTCGACCTGTTCGTGGGACTGTGGATCGCGCGCGACGCGGATGCCAAGGGCTTCTCGCGAATTGTACAGGCGCCAATCCTCTTGGCCACTTTTCTGGCCGGGCCGTTGGGGTTGTTCGCCTGGCTGCTGGTCCGCGAACCGCGCGCGCGCGCGAGCGGTCGCTGGTCATAAACGGGATAACGGGGAACCAAGGATGCTGCATTGCCTTTTGTTGGCATGAGCGGCGTTCAGGCGCCCAAATGAGGCGGGATGACTATGAACGGCTATCACACTTACACCACGTTTGACGAAATCCTGGATTTCTGGGCCAGCGAACGGCCTGACGGCCCTGCATTCGAGCAGGATGGCCGGATTACCAGCTTTGCCGAGCTTGATCGGCTGACCCGGCGGATAATCGGCTTCTATTGGAGCCAGGGCCTGAAACCCGGTGACCGGGTGGCGTGGCTCGGCAAGAATTCCGACCTCTATTTCATGCTTTATCTCGCCGCCGGGCGCTGCGGTGTGGTGATGGTGCCGGTCGGTTGGCGGCTCGCCCCCGCTGAAGTGGCCTTTATCCTCAAGGATACAGGTGCGAAACTGGTCTTCACGGGTGACGAATTTGCCGACGCAGCGCGCAAGATCGCGCCGGGTCTGCCCGCAGCGCCAACGGTTTTTTCCGAAAGCGAGATGCGTGCCTTCCTGCCGCAGCAGGCCGAAGGTGAGTACACGCCCGCGACTGCAAGTGATCCCGTGTTACAGCTCTATACTTCCGGCACAACCGGCAACCCCAAGGGTGCGCTGCTCGCGAGCGGCAATTTGCTGGGCCTGCGCAATTACGCCATCGAAGCCGGGCTTCCGTGGTCGTTCTATGAGCCGGAAGACTGCATGCTGGTTGCCATGCCCTGCGCGCATATCGGTGGAACGGGGCTGGTCAATGTTGCCATCGCCAGCGGGATCCGCTCGCTTGTGCAGGCTGAATTTTCGCCGGTTGGCGTGCTCGAAGCGATCGAAAAGGGTGCTTCGCAGATGTTCATCGTGCCCGCCGCGCTGCAGATGGTGGTGCAGCACCCGCAGGCGAAGGAAACCGATTTCAGCCACCTCAAATATCTGATGTATGGCGCTGCGCCGATGCCGCTGGAACTGCTCAAGGAAGCGGTGCGCACAATGCCCAATGCCGGCTTCCTGCAGGCCTATGGCATGACCGAGACTTCGGGGACGATCTCGAGTCTGCCGCCGGAAGATCATGTGCTTGAAGGCAATCGGCGAATGCGCTCAGCGGGCAAGGCCGTGCCCGGGGTGGAGATCAAGGTGGTCGATGCCGAAGGAAACGAAGTGCCGCGCGGGGAGATTGGCGAAGTTGCGGTCAGATCCCCGTCGAACATGCTCGGTTATTGGCAATTGCCCGACGCCACAGCGGAGGCGCTGCGCGATGGGTGGATGCACACGGGCGATGCGGCGGTAATGGATGAAGACGGCTACATCTATATCCAGGACCGGATCAAGGACATGATCATCTCGGGCGGTGAGAACGTCTATCCAGCCGAGGTCGAAAATGCGATCTTCGGCCATCCGGCGATCGCGGAGGTCGCGGTGATCGGCGTGCCAAGCGAACGCTGGGGGGAAGAGGTCAAGGCCTGCGTCGTCGCCAAGCCGGGCCATGAAATCGACGAGGCTGAAATCATCGCTTATGCGCGCGAGCGTGTTGCCGCGTTCAAGGCGCCCAGAAGCGTGGATGTTATCGCAGCAATGCCGCGCAATCCGTCGGGGAAGATCCTGCGGCGTGAACTGCGCAAACCCTATTGGGATGGGCAGGAACGGCAGGTCAATTGAGCCCAACTGGAAGTTCTCGGCCCATGAAGCAATTCGCGCCTGCAGCCGCTCGCAATCGTGAAGCCCTGGCCACTGTTCTTGCCGGTGAATTGCCGGCTGCCGGCCTGGTGGTCGAAATCGCCAGTGGTTCAGGTGAGCATGCGTTCTATTTTGCAGGGCTGTTCCCTCAGCTAGACTGGCAACCAAGCGATCCCGATCCGGAGGCACTGGCATCGATTGCGGCCTGGCGGGCCGATTTTTCCGGCGAGAACCTGCGTGCTCCGATAGCCTTGGATGCTGCTGCGCCACGTTGGCCGATTGATCGCGCTGACGCGATTCTCTGTGTCAACATGGTGCATATCAGCCCGTGGTCGGCGACGGTCGGACTGTTTACCGGGGCCGAGCGCAAGCTCGAACGCGGTGCGCCGCTGATCCTTTACGGGCCCTATTTCGAGGAAGGGACCGAACCGGCACGATCCAACATCGATTTCGACCTCAGCCTGCGAGCGAGGAACGAACAGTGGGGGATCCGCGATCTGGCCCGGATGGACAGGCTGGCTGAAGGCAAAGGCTTCAAACGCATGGCGCGGCACGCAATGCCCGCTAACAATCTTACCTTGGTTTACCGACGCATTTAGGTTTCATCGTCGACCGCATCGGCGACCGACTTGAGATCATCGCCAACCCCGCGCACAGTATTGCAGGCGGTAATGGAAACAATCAATGCGCCCATAAGCACTGCGGTTGTGATCTTGCTTTTCATGTTATGAACCTTCTTGTTGAGCGAGCAGAATTGCGCGAATTCGCGGCCCGGGCAACAAAAAAGGGCCCGCCCTTATGGCGAGCCCTTTTTTGCATGCTGCAAGGGATTTAATCAGATTTCCTCGTCGACTGCATCTGCTGCGCTATTGAGGTCGTCACCAGCGCCGCGCACAGTGTTGCAGGCACCTGCGCTGAGGGTTATCGCGGCCAGGGCCACGGCAATGATTGTCTTGCGGATCATGATAGATTCCTTTCGATCGTACTAACACCCTCACTAGCCTTTAAACGCGCAGCGAATGCAAGTGGTTCCTAAGGCGCGGCGGTCAGGTTGCGCGCCGGGCGCGACAATTGGTGCTCACGCCAGGCGATCAACAATCCTGCGCCGATGATCAGCGGGGCGCCCAGCCAGGTGGTCGCAGGGGGAAGCCGGTCAAACAGCGACCATCCCAGCAGGGTGGCCCAGATCAGTGCCGAATAATCCATCACAATCACACTGGCGACCGTGCCATATCGCAGCGCACTGGTGAGCAGATACTGGCCCAAAAGGCCGCTTATGCCCAGCGCGCCAAGGTAAAACCATTGCTCTGCATTCTTGGCCTGCCAGACAAAGGGAAGGGAAAGTGCCAGCACCGGCAGCGTAAAAAGTGCGAAGTAGAACACGATGGTGAGCGAATCCTCGGTTTTGGTAAGGTCGCGAATATAGATCGATATCAGCGCGATCATGAAAGCAGCGCCTAGTGCAATTCCGGCGCCCAGCATCGGAATGTTTCCGTCCCCCGGCTGTGCGATCACCACTATGCCGGCAAACCCCAGCAGCACCGCCCCCCAGCGCCAGATACCCACTTTTTCACGCAATATCAGCGCCGACAGGATCACCGCCCAGATTGCCGCAGTGAAATTGAAGCTGGTTGCTTCAGCCAAAGGCAGCAGCGTGACCGCGCCGAAATTCAGCGTCATACCGATCAGGCCCAGTGTAGCGCGCAGGCCGTGCTGGCCCAGGCGCCTTGATTTGAAATTTCCCAGTTTGCCGGTGGCCCAGAACATCAGAAATATCAGCGGTATTGTTGGCAATTGCCGCCAGAACAGGATCTCGGGCAGGGCCAGCCCGCTTTCGCTGGCCAGTTTGACCAGAGCGACCATCAGCGAAAGCATCGCCGCTGCCGCCAGCCTCAGCAACAGCGCGAACAGTGGGCGTTGGGCGGGGGGATTGGCGGTCACGCCGCTGCCTGTAAGGCGGTTTGGCCGATGCGCAAGCCTTGCGGGATTGCCTGATGGTGGAACTTGCCCCATCTGCGCCTGATGCCGGGAGCCGGATTCTTCACTTTTGCCAGCGAAGCGGAGCTGGTGGCGTTGGCCGGAGCAGGGTTTGTTGCGCTTGCGCTGCTTGCCTTGCTGGGAGAGCGTATGCGCGCCCGGCGCAAGCGGCTTGACCGGCTCGATCAGGTTGGTTGGGTGCCGTGGACGATGATCTTCATGGCCAGCGCGATTATTGGTGGGGGCTTGCTGGCGCTTTCACTGCCAGCAGCACTGTTCGGGAGCTGACCGGCGCAACTATAAACACGCTTCCAGATACGCCTGATCAAAGCCGAACTGGCGAGCCTTTTCAAGCGTATAGGGCCGCAGACCGCTGGAACGGAATTCGCCCAGGATCTTGCCGTCATCGGTCTCGTCCAGATATTCGAACTTGAACAGTTCCTGCGTCACGATCACATCGCCTTCCATCCCGATGACTTCGGTGATGTTGGTGGTACGGCGCGAACCGTCGCGCAAGCGTTTGACCTGCACGATCAGATCGACCGATTCGGCGATCTGGCGGCTGATGGCTTCCTTCGGGATCTTGATGTCACCCATCAGGATCATGTTTTCCATACGGCCCAGGCACTCACGCGGACTGTTGGCGTGCAGCGTACACATCGAGCCGTCGTGGCCGGTGTTCATCGCGGCAAGCAAATCGAAACATTCCGCGCCGCGAATTTCGCCCAGGATGATCCGGTCAGGCCGCATACGCAGGGCGTTCTTGACCAGATCACCAATCGTGATTGCGCCCTGGCCTTCAAGGTTCGGCGGGCGCGTTTCGAGGGGTAGCCAGTGCGGCTGTTGGAGGCGCAGTTCGGCCGCGTCCTCGATGGTGAGTACGCGCTCGCCCGGATCGATCATCTTCGACAAGGCGTTGAGCATGGTCGTCTTACCCGAACCCGTACCGCCAGAAATCACCACGTTCATCCGGCAGGCACCCGCAATTTTCAGGCAGGTCGCCATCTTCTCGCTCATCGAGCCGAATTCCTTCAGCATGTCGATGGTGATGGGCTTCTCGGAGAATTTGCGAATCGAGATCGCCGTCCCGCGCAATGACAGCGGCGGCACAATCACGTTGACACGGCTTCCGTCCTTGAGGCGGGCGTCGGCAAGCGGGGTTGTCTGGTCTACGCGGCGCCCGACCTGGTTCACGATGCGCTGGGCGATCTGGAACAGGTGCGATTCGTCGCGGAACTGGATCGGAGCCAGCTGCAACTTGCCCTTCTTTTCAACGTAGGTCTGTTGCGGGCCATTGACCATGATATCCGAGATATCGGGATCGTTGAGCAATTCCTCCAGCGGGCCGAAGCCCAGAAGCTCGTCGATCAGCACCTTTTCCAGCGCGAATTGTTCGCGGCGGTTCAGCGTGACCTTCAGCTCGGCCAGCACTTCCATGATGATCGGCCGGAATTCTTCCGACAGCTCTTCCTTCGAAAGCGTGGCAGCCGCTTCCGGGTCAACGCGTTCGAGCAGGCGCGGCAGCACCTGTTCCTTGATCTTGTGGATGCTGGCTTCGAACCCGCCTACGCCCACATCTTCGTGGACCATATTGGCGCGATCGTCGAGGCGGCTCATCGCCTCTTCAGTGGTTGCAGGCCTGGAGTTGCCGGAGGGGGCAGCTGCCGGGACTTGCGTGGCTGATCCACCGGCACCGGGTATCGGGGGAAACTGCGCGCCGCCGCTTTCGCCCAAGGGAGACTTGTCGCCGCCCTTCATAGGGCGTGCCACGCCAAAGGAAGGGCGTGCACCGGGCTTCATTCCCGCAGGTCCGGATTTCTTTCCGAATGCACTCATTCCCTGGTCCCCAAACGGCTAAATTCGCTTACGAGTGCCATCAACGCCGCATAGCGAAGATGTCCTCTCGGAAAGTGGTGAATAATTGGGAAACCTTATTATTTTCCTAAGGCACAAAGGCCACAGTGGCTGTCGCTGATAAACCGTGTTGCGACTTCGCATGGATGGGCTAGAGCCCGGCCACGGCGCGCCCAATCGTATCAATCTTCAAGCAGAAAGTTCAGCCAATTGAACAACAACCGCACTGGATTGCTGCTCGCGATCTGCGGCTTTGCCATGCTTTCTGTTGGTGATGCGGTGATCAAGACCATGGCTGGGCTTTGGCCGGTTCCCGCAGTTGCAGCATTGCGCTTTACCATCGGAGCGGTTGCGCTTGGGATTTTGTTGCTACGGCAAGAGGGGGTGCAGGGTTTCCGTCCGCGCTATCCATGGCTTCAACTGGCGCGCGGCGGCAGTCTGGCGATCTCCTCGCTTGCATTCTTCTCTGCCATCTATGTCATGCCGTTGGCAGAAACGATGGCAATCACATTCCTTTCGCCGGTGCTCACAGCTGTGCTGAGCGGCCCATTGCTGGGCGAGCGCGTGCGCCCGGCGGTGTGGCTGGCATCGCTTGCTGCGCTGGCGGGGGTGGTGCTGATCCTGCGGCCCAACCTGGCCGAGCTGGGGTGGCCCGCGCTATTGCCGCTTGTCGCTGCGGTATTCTTTTCGCTGATGATCATCACCAACCGCGCCTCGGCAGGGCATGGCAGTCCGCTGGCGATGCAGGCCTATATGGCGATCATCGCCGCGCCGCTGCTGATCGCGGTTGCCATGGGAACGCAATGGCTTGGCATTGAAGGTATGCAGTTCGGCTGGCCCAGCTGGGACATCGTGCTGCGCTGCACCTTTGTGGCATTCACGGCCACGTGCGCGCATTGGCTGGTCTATCTCGGCACATCGCGGGCCGGTGCGGCGCAAATCGCGCCTGCATCCTATGTCCAGCTGCTGGTCGCCTCGCTGCTGGGCTGGTGGTTCTTCGGGGATGTACCTGATCTGCTGACGATTGCCGGAGCTTCGATCATCATCGGGGCCGGGCTATTCCTATGGCGAAACAGCGTTCGCGCGCATCCGGGCCAATAAGGCATTTGAAGGCACGGCCGGGCGCGCTAGAGGCAAGCTTGCATTCAGCCGGGGCGAGCTAGCGCGCCGGTTTCATCTTCTGGCCGGTCAAGCGGGATAGGGCATCTATGTGTGGAATCATTGGCATTGTTGGACAGCGTACGGTGGCAGACCGGCTGGTCGATGGCCTCAGGCGGATGGAATATCGCGGTTATGACAGCGCGGGGCTGTGCACGATCGACAACGGCACGCTGATCCGCCGCCGCGCAGAGGGCAGGCTCTCCAACCTTCTTGCCGTGCTTGAGGATCAACCAGCAACCGGCAATGTCGGCATCGCCCACACGCGCTGGGCGACCCACGGTGCACCAACCGCCAGCAATGCCCATCCGCACGCGACCGAACATGTGGCTATCGTCCACAACGGCATCATCGAGAACTTCAAGGAACTGCGCGATGAATTGCGCGCTGACGGGCGCAAATTCCAGAGCGAGACCGACAGCGAAGTCGTTGCCCATCTGGTCTCTCGGCGGATTGAAGCAGGGGATACGCCCGAAGAGGCGATGCGCGATGTGCTGCCTCGGCTGCGCGGTGCGTTTGGCCTGGCGATCATCTTCCGTGACTATCCCGATCTGCTCGTCGGCGCGCGGCTCGGCTCGCCGCTGGTGGTGGGATATGGCACGGGTGAAAACTCGGGCGAGATGTATCTCGGCTCTGACGCGCTTGCGCTTGCCCCTCTGACCCAGCAGATCGCCTATCTCGAAGAGGGCGACTGGACGGTCATCAGCCGCGACGGGGCGCAGATCTTCGATGTCGAAAACAATCCCGTCGAGCGCGAAAGGCGCCATTCCGGGGCTTCTGCGGCGGCGGTTGAGAAGGGCAATTACCGCCACTTCATGCAGAAGGAGATCTTCGAACAGCCAACCGTGGTCGCGCAAACATTGTCATCCTATCTGCGCCGGGCCGACAATACAGTTGCGCTGCCGCAATTCGATGTCGACCTTTCGGCGATCAGGCGGCTGACCATCGTCGCCTGCGGTACTTCATACTACGCTGGCATGGTCGCCAAATACTGGTTCGAGCATTTCGCGCGTCTGCCGGTCGATATCGATGTGGCGAGCGAGTTTCGCTATCGCGATCCGGTGCTGGAAGAAGGCGGGCTGGCGCTGTTCATTTCGCAGAGCGGCGAAACCGCTGACACGCTCGCCGCGCTGCGCCATTGCCGCCAGGCCGGGCAGAAGATCGCGGTGGTGGTCAATGTCCCCACCAGCACCATGGCGCGCGAAGCAGACCTGCTGCTGCCCACCCATGCCGGGCCGGAGATCGGCGTGGCATCGACCAAGGCCTTTACCTGCCAGCTGGCAGTGCTCGCCGCGCTGGCCGCGCATATGGCGGTCAGGAAGGGCCGGATGAGCCGCGAGGAAGAGCAGGAGGTGGTGAAGCACCTGCTCGAAGCACCGGCCGCGCTAAACGCTGCGCTTGATCATGATGATGATATCGCGGCGATGGCGCATCTGATCGCTCCGGCGCGTGACGTGCTCTATCTGGGCCGTGGCCCGGATTATCCTCTGGCGCTGGAAGGTGCGCTAAAACTCAAGGAAATCAGCTATATACATGCCGAGGGCTATGCTTCAGGCGAAATGAAGCACGGTCCCATCGCGCTGATCGACGAAGATGTGCCTGTAATCGTGATCGCGCCGTCCGGGCCACTGTTCGAAAAGACCGTTTCCAACATGGAAGAAGTGCGCGCGCGCGGCGGGCAGATCGTGCTGATTTCCGACGCCAAGGGGCTGGAGCAAGCGGGCGAGGGGTGCATGGCCACGATTGAAATGCCCGCAGTGCATCCGCTCATCGCACCGCTGGTCTATGCCGTGCCGGTGCAATTGCTCGCCTATCACGTCGCAGTGGTGAAGGGCACCGATGTCGATCAACCACGCAACCTGGCCAAATCGGTGACGGTGGAATAGGGGCCGTGGAAGTTTGTAGCTGGAATTCAGCATTTCAGTGTGAAATGACCCATGAGTTTCTGAACTGCTTTACTGCCGCATAACCTTTCAAGGTTAATTGCGGGTGGGTGAGCGAACTTGATACCACCTTTCACAGCACGTCACCGCAGCTGACGTCTGCCGCCGTTCTGGGCCTGACTGACCCGCACGGCGAGGACTGGTCGCGGCTGCGCGGCATGCAATTCTCCGCGCTGGGCAAGCTCACCCCGATCCGGATGTTCGTCAACCTTGTCCTGGCCGTAATGGCAGTCTGGCTGCTCAGGAGCGCGGTTAGCCCGTTGTGGCTGGGGTTCTGGTTTTGCGCCATGCTGCTGGTCCAAGCACGCGGCGCGCAGGTCGATCGCAGGCTGGCGGATACAGACCGGCGCAAGGTCAGGTTGGACGATATGCTGCTCCATTCGTCAACACCGCTGCTGGCGGGATTGTTGTGGGCGCTTGCATTGGTTGCCTTCGCGCCGGTTACGCCCGGCTATGGTGGGCTTGCGCTGTGGGCGATGGCGGCATTCCTGGTTATGAGCGCGGTGGTCTTCTACAGTGCTGCGCCTCTCGGCATAGTGGTGTTCACAGCCACGCTGGGCACAGGCGCGCTTGTGGCCCTGTGGCGACAGGAACTGGTCGAACTTTCGCTGTTTGTGGCGGCCTTCATCCTGGTTGCGTTGATTGGCGCGGTGAACGGCGGGCGGACGTTCCTCAAGGCGAGGATCGCCGAGATCAGCATGGCCGAAAAGGATGCGGTTGTCTCTTTGCTCCTGCGCGAGTTCGAAGAGAACGAAGCAGACTGGTTGTGGGAAATTGATCCGGCCCGGCGAATCCGCAGTGTATCTCCGCGCTTTGCCTATGCGCTGTCATGCAACGCTGCCGATGCCGAAGGAAAACCGCTGCTTGAAATGATCGCCGGCAAGGGCTGGGATGGCGGCCAGTTGCCCCCAAGCCTGCATGACCTGGCCGAAAAACTGCAAAACCGGGAAAATTTTTCAAATGCCATGGTCGAAGTCTCGATCAGAGGCCAGCGCCGCTGCTGGGAACTTTCCGGCACGCCCATACTTGATGAGCGCGGCAAGTTCCTGGGCTTTCGAGGAGTTGGCTCGGACGTTACCGTACAGCGCGAATCCTCGGAAAAGATCGCCTATCTCGCGCGCTTTGACACGCTCACATCGCTGCCCAATCGCTTGCAGCTTACCGAGGCGATTGGCGAGGCAATGCAATATGCCGAGCACTGGCGCACGCAATGTGCATTCCTGATGATCGACCTTGACCGGTTCAAATCGGTCAATGATTCGCTTGGCCACCAGATCGGTGACCGGCTGCTGGCGCAGGTATCGGCGCGGCTCAAGGCGCTGATCGGCGACAATCAATTGTGCGGCAGGCTGGGTGGCGACGAATTCGCGGTTGTGATCCGCGACGCCACTGACCACCGCTTGATCGATAAGGTCGCGCTGATGGTGATCGAAAGCCTTTCCGAACCCTATGTGGTCGATAACCACACGCTGTTTGTGGGGGCGAGCGTTGGATCGGCAATCGGACCGCGCGACGGGCGTTCGGTGGAAGAACTGATGCGCAATGCCGATCTGGCGCTTTATCGCGCGAAGGATGCCGGGGGCGGGCGCCATTGCCAATTTGAACCTATCCTGCATGCATCGGCGGAAGAACGGCGCAAGCTGGAGCTATCGCTGCGCGGTGCACTCGATCGTGACGAACTGATGCTGCAATACCAGCCGGTGGTTGACGCCAAGGACGAGAGTCTCGTGAGCTTCGAGGCGTTGGTGCGCTGGCACAGTCCGGAGCATGGCCTTGTCAGCCCGGCCAAGTTCATTCCCGTGGCGGAAGATACGCGCATGATCCTGCCGATCGGCAAATGGGTGCTGCGCCAGGCATGCCGCGAAGCGCGCAGCTGGCCCGAGCATGTAAAGGTGAACGTCAATGTCTCGCCCGAGCAATTGCTCGATACGGACTTTACCAACGACGTGGTCCTGGCGCTTGCTGAAACGGGCCTGCGGCCCGAGCGGCTCGAAATCGAAGTGACTGAAAGTATCTTCCTGCGCGATGCGACCGTGGCGCGTAGTGCGCTCGAGCAAGTCATGGCGCTGGGGTGCAGCGTGGCGCTGGATGACTTTGGCACCGGCTATTCCTCGCTCGGCTACCTGCGCAAATTGCGCTTTTCAACGATCAAGGTGGACCGGACCTTTGTGAAGGGCGCCGCGCAGCAAAGTGCGGAAAGCCTTGCGATCATCCGCGCCGTGGTGGCGATGGCGCAAAGTCTGGACATGACGACCACTGCCGAAGGCGTAGAGACGATCGAAGAGGCTGAGCTGATCAAGGCGCTGGGATGCGACAAGATCCAGGGCTATTATTACGGGCGGCCAATGTCCGCCGATGATGCGCTGCAACTGTTCCGCGCTCCGGGCGTCAAGCACGCCTGAGCCGCTTCACAATGTGAGATCAGGCCGCAACCAGACTGCCGACCACGCTTTCGAACAGGCGGCATCCATCATGGCCGCCGAGAGCGTCTTCGATCGCGCGTTCGGGGTGGGGCATCATGCCCAGCACATTGCCCGAGGCATTGAGGATACCGGCAATGTCGCGGCGCGAGCCGTTGCAGGGTTCGGCATAGCGGAAAGCGACCCGGCCTTCGCCTTCGATCCGGTCAAGCGTCGCCTCATCAGCGAAGAAATTGCCGTCATGATGCGCCACCGGGATGCGGATCACCTCACCGGCCTCATAGGCACTGGTGAACAGCGATTGATTGCTTTCCACTGTCAACGGCACGGTGCGGCAGATGAAGTTCTGGCCGGCGTTGCGCATCAGGGCGCCGGGCAGCAAGCCCGCCTCGGTCAGCACCTGGAAGCCGTTGCATACACCCAGAACCGGCACGCCGCTTTCGGCTGCCTGCACCACCGCGCGCATGATCGGGCTGCGCGCGGCCATCGCGCCGGAACGCAGATAATCGCCATAGGAAAAGCCGCCCGGGAGCGCGATGAAATCGAGCCGATGGGGCAATTCGGCATCGCCGTGCCACACGCGCAGCGCGGGGACGCCGGAGACTTTTTCGATCGCCACCGCCATGTCACGGTCGCAGTTTGAACCGGGAAAAGTGATGACGGCGGCACGGAAAGCCATCAGGCGGGTTCCCCCTGGCCGGGCTTTTCGACCACGTAATCCTCGATCACCATGTTGGCGAGCAGCTTGCGGCACATATTGTCCAGCGCTTCGTCGCTGGTGTCGTCGGCCACATCCATCTCGATCACCCTGCCGATGCGGACATCCTTGACCCCGCCGAAACCGAGCCCTTCGAGGGCGTGATGGACGGCGCGGCCTTGCGGGTCGAGCACACCGGGCTTGAGGCGGACCAGGACACGGACTTTCATGGATTGCTCCTCGGCAGGCTAACTGCGGCACCGGATTCGTGAACCCCGGGCCACTTTGGCGGTGCCTATAGCGAGATGGAGGCCAAGTGCAATCGGCGCGAGGGGTTTCCCCACGGCGGGGGCTGCCTAATTGCCGCTGTTTTCCTCCGCATCGGTTTGCGGCACCACCAGGAACTCGACGGCATCGGATGGCACCAGATAGGTCTGCGCTGCCGCCTGCATATCGCGTGCGGTAAAGCCTTTCAGTATTTCAGGCGCCGCAAAGAAGCGGTCGAGCCTGTCGGCCTCGCTTTGCGCCCGGTCCGCGAAGGTCATCCAGCCGCCCAGCGATTTGAGCATATTGTCATAGCTTTCGAGCAGCGGCTGGCGCGCTCGGTTGACTATATCTTCGTCAAGCTCGCCATCTTGCAGTCCTTCCAGCATTTCGCCGATTGCCTGGCGCGCCGGGTCGAGCTGGGCATTGTCGATCGCGACGTTGAGGCTGAAAGTGCCGTAACCGCGCCAAACGCGCGACATCGAGCTGCTGGCAGACGGCGAATAGGCCTGGCCCAGTTCTTCGCGCAATTGTTCCTGCAGGCGAATCTGGACCACGCGTCCGAGCAGGTTCAGCCGCAGCGCTTCGGCAAGGTCGCTATCATCGGTTGTGGGCCAGACCATACTTATCAACGCCTGGTCAGGCTCGCCGCTATGCCTGATCGTATGTGTGCCGCGTTGCGCAGTAAATGGCCTGGTGCGGGCTGTCTCGCGTGGTTCGAACTCGGCTTCACGTGCAGGCAGCGCGCCAAGAGTCCTGGCCACAGCATCGATCGCGGCCTGTTCGTCGAAATCCCCGACCAGCGCCAGTTCGATTGCACCATTGGTCAGGCGATCTCCGATATCGGCAGCAAGCCTGGCATAGGTGCGGCTTTCATAGGCTTCGCGTGGTTGCAACGAATAGCGCGGATCGCCTTCAGAGAGGATCGCCCCCATGCGATTGCCCAGCGCCTGCGCCGGCGTGGCATCAAGGCTGGCAAAGAATTGTGCGATGCCGCGGCGATAGCGTTCTTCGCCTTCGATGCGATAGCCCGGATCGCTGAGTGTTGCGGCGAGCAATTGCAGCTGCAATTCGAGATCGCGCGGAGTGGTGCCGCCGCTCATCCGGAATGCATCGGCCAATGAGTCGATCGAAAAACGCACGCTGCGCCCGGCGAGGATGCTCACCAGCTCATCCTGGCTGTGTGCACCAAGGCCGCCCGCCGCGAGCGAAGAGATCATGGCAGTCTTGAGCGGATCATCTGCCGAATTGAGCAGGCTGCCGCCATCAAGCGTGAGGCGATAGCTGATGCGGTCTTCGCTGATATCGGTTTGCTTCAGGTTGAGCCGCACGCCATTGGCGAAGCGGATCAGGCGGAATCCGAAGCGCTCGTCGCTTGTGTCGGAAATGATCGTGCCGGGCTGGCCGAAATCCTGATAGGCGAATTTGGCCTGATCGCGCCATTCGGGCGCGCTTAGTTGCGCCAGCACCGCTTCGTTCCAAGCTGCGCGCAGGGCATGGCCGCCGCCTTCAGGTGCCGATCGGCCCTGATAACGGATCAGCGGATTATCGAGCGGGACCGCGTCTTCGCGCACTGCGGCAAGTGCGGCTTCAGGCGTGATCTCGTCAGCAAAATTTTCGAACCGTTCAAGCGCGCTTTGCGGGGTTGAGGGGATCTGTTCGCCATCGATCAGCGCGAGTGCGGCTGCGGCAAGTGAGGCATGGGTGCGGGTGGCGCTGCCGCCTGCCGCGTTTTCGATCGCTGTGCGTAAGCCCGCGACTTGCTCTGCAACCTCGGCTTCGCTGAACCCGAATTCCAGTGCCTTGCGCGTTTCCATCGCCGCCGCGATTACGCCGCGGCGCCATTCGCCATCGGCAGTATTGACGGTGAGGGTGGTGGAGCGGGCATTCTCGAACAGATCGCCGGTGGCAATACCGGCGCTGCGGAACGGGGCATCCCCACCGCGCGCCATGGCTTCCAGCCGCCGATTGATGATGCCATAACCTACCGTGCGCAGCAGGCCCTGCTGCCGGTTGGCAACCGTATCAGGCCGTTCGATCCAGGGGCCATAGCGCGAAATGCTGATCCTTTCGGGCAAGGCCGGGTCGACATAGATGTCGCTTTCGCCAGCTCGGGTGATATCGACCGGCCCCGTTTCCGGCTCGACCGGATCGGGTGCGGCGCGCCAATCGCCGAACCATTGCCGCACGCGCGTCTCCATCAGCTCGACCGGGAAATCGCCCACGATCACCAGCACCGCATTGGCCGGGACATAGGTGCGCATGTATAGCGCGCGCAGGTCAGCCGCGCTGGCGTTTTCCAGCACTTCGACTGCGCCGATCGGCAAGCGGTTGACAAACCGTGCAGCCGGGGCCGCGAATTCAAGCTCGTCCTCAAGCTGCTTATAGGCAAAATTGCGCCGGTCGCGCCGCTCCGCCAGGATAATGCCGCGCTCGCGATCGACCGCATCCTGCTCAATCAGGAGCTCGCTCGACGTTTCGCGCATCAGCATCAGCGCGGTATCCAGCAGACTCTCCTCATTGCGCGGAAGATCAAGCTGATAGACCGTCTGCTCCAGCCCGGTCGAGGCATTGGTATCAGCGCCGAAAGCCAGCCCTTCGCGCTCGAGCAGCCTGATCATTTCGCCTTCCGGGATCCGCTTTGAACCGTTGAAGGCCATGTGTTCGATGAAGTGCGCCAGCCCGCGTTCGCAGTCTGCCTCGTCAAGCGAACCGGAGCCGATGTGGAGCCGGATTATCGCCGTCCCCTCGGGCGTGTCATTCTGCCGCAAGATGTAGCGCATCCCGTTGTCCAGTACCCCGAAATGGTACTCTTGATCGACCGGGATGTCGCTCTGCTCGAACGCCCATGATGGCGCAGGTGTCTGCTGTGCGAATGCGGCTGCAGGCTGGAGCGCGAATGCGAGCAATGCCGCGATAAAAGTTGGAAAACGCATGGTTCCTGCTTACTTGCTCGGCCTAACCTTGCAAGTGGCTGAACTTGGCATCACACAATATGCCGTCGGTTACTCTTGCTCCGTGAGGTCTGGTGGCAGGCAATGTATGGCGCTGGCGATCCAGTCGAAATCATAAACGGTGGGAACCTTGCGCAGATTGCCCCAGGATTCGAATTGGCGATCGGGATCGAAACTGATGTGGGCCATGCTGTTGTCGAAATCTCGCACACGGTCGTTGTCGCGATTGGCACGTTCTGCAGAAATTTCCGTATCAATAACCTTGCTCCCGCGAACCATGCGTATGGAGCCATCGTCATTCTTTTCCATCATCCGGTAGAATGCTCGGCCGAACAGCATTGTATCAAAGGTGGAATTGAAGCCCCAGTTGGTTGGGCTGGTGCCTTCCGGCAGGCGTACCGTCGTTGCGTGGCAGCCGTAGTACGGCCTGGAATAGAATGGCGCGCTCTGATCCTGGCCACTTGGCCGCTGGCGTCGGTTTGGCGGGGAAAACCCGCCACCGGGAAGCGTCAAATCGTAGCTGCCATTGCCTTCATCGTCCCAATCCACTGGCGCAGTACCCGTAACAGTCAGGATGCTCGAATCGGTCTTGCGGTCATAGCGATATGCCACGTTTTCGATATCGTACCACTGGCCACCTCCGATGAATGCCTCGCGAAATGCCGATTGCAACTGGGCGTCACTTAGTGCGGAAAATTGGGCGTATTCAATAACACCATCAATGCCTCGCTTTACTGTCGTTTGCACCTGGCGCGCCGGCTGATCGAACCCGGCACGGGCATCGATTTCGTAAAGGCCCATCTCGGTGGGATACTTGGGGGCCTCTTGTGACAGCTGTTCCAGGTCCGATCCATTCGATTTCAGTGGCAAGACCCAGCGATAGGGCAGGATCGGCGCCTCGCGCAGGCCGACCACGTCAGGCATTGTCCCGTCGAGCCAGTACTTCCGGCCGCCGATGGTTGCTCGAACAAGCACATGGTCGAACATTCCGGGGTTGGGCAGGCGCGCGTCGAGCCCATCGTCGCCACCCGAGTTGTTTACAAGAACAGCTTCAGCCTCGATGCCGAGCGCATTGAGCAGCCCCAGCAACATGACTGTCTTGCCCTTGCAATCGCCGTACCGACGGTCCCAGGTCTCGTCAGCAGTGGAGGGCCGTAAATTGCCACCATTCAGCCCGACATAGATGTATCGCACTTGTTGCTGGACCAGCTTGAGTGCCGCCTGCGCGCGATCGAAATCCGTGGAATGGGCTTGAGCTATATACGCGGCTTCATCGCGCAGCGCAGAGCCAGGCGGCAGCAAGCTTGCAGCCTCAAACAGCGGGAAGAAGCGCTGCGAGACATCGTTCCAGCTGGTGAAATCGGTATATTCCAGAATGCGCATCCAGGCATAGCGCGGTGGCGCATCGTTCGGAGGCGTAAGCGATTCTGGATTGTCGAAGTGCAATTCGATCGCGTTCCTCGACTTCTGGGCCAAGCCCTGCAAATCGGGGGTAAGCCTGGTTGCCGGCTTGTGACCGTCGGCCCAGGAGAGAGCCAATCTGACGCGACCCTTTGGTGGTGTCTGCGCCAGAAACAGCAGGCCGGAATTGGTTTCCGGAAAGGTCGGGTCATGCGAGGGGACGGTGAAATCGAATTCGAGATCATCGCCCACGCGCAGGTCAGGAACCCGCAAGACCGCTGTCAACATACCATCAAGCATGGCTGTTTCCAGCTGGTCCTCGCGCCGTAGGATTTCGAACGACGCCTTTTCAAGCACGTCAATAACGCGTCCCGCGCGATGGATGCGCAGTTTATGAACAGTTGGCTGACCCGCCGCAGGGTTCCAGACCAGCGAGACATTCCCAGCTTGCAGCGCCTGCGGATGTAGAATGCGCAGCGTCTGGCCCTGGTAATAATGCTGGCCCGTCGATCCGAGGTGAACCACAGTGTCCTGCCGTCGCAGGAAAATGGCGCCATCGGCATCATCCGGCACAGTCAGTGGCTCTGATACGCGCGCCCAGTCCGGGGAAGGTCCAAATGCAACCTGGTCATTCTGGGCTGCGAGCGGCGCGGCAACAGCAAATAAAGCCGTAGAAAATGTGATGTGCCAATACTTCATGAGCCCCCCAAACACACAGACTATAATGTGTGATTGGAGGATTGGAAGGCCGGATTTTATTGCGCCGAGTCTACTTCTTCGGTGGCTTGGGCTGGGCGCCGCGCAACCGGCCGCGGTGCACTGAAAGATCGAACACTTCGCCCGGGCCGCTGTCGTCATTCTGCAGCAGGCCAAGCCGCCGCGCGACTTCCTGATAGGCTTCGCTTTCCCCGCCCAGATCGCGGCGGAAACGATCCTTGTCGAGCTTTTCGCCGGTCTTCATGTCCCACAGCCGGCAGCCATCGGGGCTGATTTCGTCAGCCAGGATCACGCGACTGAAATCGCCGTCATAAAGCCGGCCGAACTCGAGCTTGAAATCGATCAGGCGGATGTCGACCGCGGCGAACATGCCGCACATGAAATCATTGATGCGGATCGCCATGGCGGCGATGTCTTGCATTTCTTCCGGCCCGGCCCAGTTGAAGCAGGCGATATGCTCTTCGGCGATCAGCGGATCACCCAGTGCATCATCCTTGTAGTAATACTCGATCAGCGTGTGCGGCAGCGGCTCACCTTCCGGGATGCCCAGGCGCTTGGAAATGGATCCAGCAGCGACATTGCGCACCACCACTTCGATCGGGATGATTTCCACCTGGCGCACCAACTGTTCACGCATGTTCAAGCGGCGGATGAAATGCGTCGGGATGCCGATATGCGCCAGCCGGGTGAAAACATGTTCGCTGATGCGGTTGTTGATCACGCCCTTGCCGTTGATCGTGCCCTTCTTCTCGGCATTGAAGGCGGTTGCATCATCCTTGAAATACTGGATCAGCGTGCCCGGCTCGGGGCCTTCGTAAAGGATCTTGGCCTTGCCTTCGTAGATCTGGCGACGACGCGACATTGTGGGTTCATCCTGCTCTAAAAATACATGCGCCCCGGCGGGCTTTGCCATGAGGCAAGGCGGCGGCCGGGGCGGGCGCCCAGCCATACTCGCAACGCGGGAAATTGGCAAACGCCTGTGCAGCTCTGCCGCGCGCGGGCGCAGTGGTGCCTCGGGGCGGGATCGAACCACCGACACTACGATTTTCAGTCGTATGCTCTACCAACTGAGCTACCGAGGCATCGCTGCTGCGGCGGTGAAAATACACCGGCGAGCGAATGAGAGCGCGCCTATGGCGAAGGCGTGACGGATTGGCAAGGGGGAATTGGCCGATTTCGGCTCACTCGTGCTCTTCGCGGACGATCTCGCCCGCAATCTCTTCCGGCAGGGCGGGGCGGCCAGGCACGGCGTAGCCGTCACCAAACCACAGCGCGAGGTCGCGGTCCTTGCAGCGGCTTGAGCAGAAAGGGTGAAACTCCTCGCTGCTTGGTTTCTTGCAGATTGGGCAGGGCCTGAGCTTGGTCATAGCGGCACTGCCTGCGCGAATCCCGCCTCAAGCGCAAGCTTCGGATCGTTTGCGATGCGAACTTCACGCCCGCTGCGCCGTGAAAGTTCAGCCAGCCATTCCGGCTTCAGACAGGCAATAATCGCGGGATGGGCCGTGAGCAGCAAAGCACCGGCTTCGGCGACCCGTTCGGCCCGGCGCAACAGCAAGCGTGCCGCCGCACCGCGTCGATTGAGCGATATTTGCTGCAAGATCGATGCACGCATCAGCCGGGACACGATCTGGACAAAACCGAACCCGTTCATGGCGGTGCGTTCATGCGGCCAGCCAGCCAGTTCGTCTTCCAACCTGCTGTCCACCGCCTTGCGATCGAGCCGGTCGGTCAGGGTCGGGAAATCCACACCGATATTGCCGGCGATATCGAACCGGCGTAGCGCGCGCGCAAGCGCGGGGACTGCGTTGAAGGTAATAGCCTCTACCGGATGCCCGTCGACATCGATCAGGGTCATCGCCGGTGTTATGGAGAACAGCAGGGCCCCGCCGTGAAAGGCAACTTCGCCTGACCAGGCTTCAGCGAACAGCTCTTCCCAGTCCGCTTCGTCAGGGAAACGGTGAACGACCTGGGCCTCATATCCTTCCTTGCGCAGGCTGTCTGCCAGCGATGGCGAGGGATCGAGGGGAAGATCGGTTTTCACCGCCAGTGCGCGCTTGAGCCGCCCGCGCTCGGCGATGGCCTCGCGTTCGACCAGCATCCGGACGGTTGTTCCTTCGCTGTCGGATTTGGGCAACCGGCGTCCGATTGCATCCTCCCCGCTGGAAAAACGGACAATCGCCATTGAGGAAAGCGGGAAACGCTCCGCCACCACGGCCTCGATCACTGCACCGTGGGCAAGCGTGCCCGGCCAGCGCAGGCGGGCGGCCGCGATACCGCCCCGGTCAAGCTGGATTGCACGTTCCTCGCCGATCCCATGTTCGACAAGCCAGGTGCCGATTGCGGAACGTTCAACCAATGTCGAAACCTGCCGCTTTCAACACCGCGCGAGTTTCATAAAGCGGTAGCCCAACCACCCCCGAATGGCTGCCTTGGATCCATGCGATCAGGCCTTCAGCCGCGCCCTGGATGGCGTAGCCACCTGCTTTGCCATGCCATTCGCCAGTGGCGAGATAGGCCGCGATCTCCTCTTCCGAGAGGCGCTTGAAACGGACAGAAGTGGTGCTGAGCTTCTCGCGCAGTGTCCCGTCAGGTGCCTTGAGCGCGATTGCGGAGAGCACGCGGTGGCGCCGACCTGACAGCAGATCAAGGCATTGGCGGGCAGTTGCTTCGTCTTCCGCCTTGGGCAGGATCCTGCGGCCCAGAGCGACCACGGTATCGCCGCCCAGCACGTGGCAATTGCCTGCCACTGCCAGTGCCTTTTCGCGCGCCATGCGCACGGCATATTCCAGGGGCAGCTCGCCCTTGCGGGGGGTTTCATCAATATGAGCGGGGCAGACGGCAGCGGGTTCGATCCCAAGCCGCGCGATCAACTCACGCCTTCGAGGGCTGGCCGATGCGAGAATGAGCCCTGGTGAATTCACCAGGATTACTGCGGGCCAGGGCCGCCGCGACCGGGCATGAACCGATAGGTGATACGCGCCTTGGTCAGATCATAAGGCGTCAGTTCGCACAACACCTCATCACCCACCAGCACGCGGATGCGGTTCTTGCGCATCTTGCCGGCGGTGTGGCCAAGAACTTCGTGACCGTTTTCGAGCTCGACCCGGAACATCGCGTTGGGCAGCAGTTCCACTACCTTGCCGCGCATTTCGAGGAGTTCTTCCTTGGCCATGTAAATCCTTAAGCTGTGATTTGAGTGCGAATTCGCGCGCGCTTTAGCTGTGCCGGGAGCAAAATGGAAGCCTCGTGCGTTACGACGCCGAATCTTGTAGCTTCCGGTGCCTCGCACGTCTCGCGCGCATTGATGCAAGCTAATACATTTCAGCACCTTGTGCCGTTGATCGATTTGAAGGACATGCGCGCTCCATGAACTCCAGAAAAATTCTGCTAGCGGGAACTTGCCTTGCCTGGGGACTGGCGAATCCGGTGCAGGCGCAACAGCAGGCGGCGGCAGTTGCGGTGCAATCACAGGACCCGCAGGAACAGGTGACGCAAACCGGCCCGATCGGCGAAATCACGGTGCGGGCAGATCGTCTGCGCGGACAGCTCGATGTCGATCAGGCGCCCGTGCTCGAGCTCAACGAAGCCGATATCCAAGCGATCGGGGCGACATCCGTGGCGGATCTGATCCAGTCAATTGCCGCGCAGACCGGGTCGTCGCGCGGACGCGGCGGCGGACAGCCGGTTTTCCTCGTCAACGGCATCCGGATCAGCAATTTTCGCGAACTGCGCTCTTATCCGCCTGAGGCAATCGCCAAGGTCGAGGTGCTGCCCGAGGAAGTGGCGCAGCGTTTCGGCTTTCCGCCCGACCGCCGCGTGGTAAACATGATCCTCAAGGACAATTACTCGAGCCGCGAGGTGGAGCTGGAATTCGAAGGGCCAGACCGGGGCGATTCGTTGGCGCTTGAACAGGAGTTCACCTATCTCAAGATCGACAATGGCGCCCGCCTCAACTTCAATGCCGAAGCGCGCGATGTTTCGCTGCTGACCGAGGCAGAGCGCAATGTAACCCAGGCCGATGGATCGCAATCCAGCGTGAATGGCGATCCCGATCCGGCGCGCTTTCGCAGCCTGTTGCCCGATACGTTCAATGCCGAGGCGACAGTCAACTGGGCCAAGGCGATTATGGAAAGCGGATCTTCGGTCAGCTTCAATGGCACCTATGAACGCAGCGAAAGCCGCAGCCTTTCAGGTCTCAATTCGGTTGTGCTGGTGGACCCGCTTGGCAATTCCGCGACCCGCACCTTCGGCGCCGAAACCCCGCTTGAACGCAAGACTTCCAGCGATACCTTTTCCGCCGCCGGTTCCTATGCATTGCCGTTGGGCGGTTTCCAGCTGACAGCGACTGTCGATGCCAGCCTGGGCGAAAGCACCACGCTGATCGACCGGCGCTTCGATACCAAGGAACTGCGCGATGCGGCGACGGCGGGAACGCTGGCGCTTGACGCGGCGCTGCCGATCCAGGCCGAAAACGGATTTGACACCGCGCAAACACGATTGTGGAGCGGCAACGGCAAGGCGACGCTGCGGGGTGCGCCATTCTACCTGCCCGCAGGAGAACTGTCTGCGACTTTCGACCTTGGTTTCAACTGGGACCGGATCGAAAGCAATGACACGCGCACGGTGGGCGACACGCAGCTGACGCGCGGCGACTTGGAAGCCGGAATCAATATCGCCATCCCCATAACCAGCCGCCGCGACATGGTGTGGGACGCGCTTGGCAGCATTTCGCTGAACGGCCAGTTCGGGGTCAACCATCTGTCCGACTTCGGCACCTTGAGTGACTGGAGCGCCGGGCTCAACTGGTCACCGTGGAGCAATCTTGACCTTCAGGCGACCTATATCTGGCGCGAAGTGGCGCCAAGTCTTGGCAGCCTGGGCAACCCGCGGGTCGAGAACCTGAACGTGCAGACCTTCGATTTCGCGCGCGGGGAAACGGTGCTGGCCACGATCATTTCCGGCGGCAATCCCGACCTGCAGGCGGAAACCCAGAAAGACTGGAAGTTCACCGCCAATTGGGAACTGCCCTTCTGGAAGGACACGCGCCTGTCGGCAGAGTTCATCCGCAACCGTTCGAGCGATGTCACCAGCGGCTTTCCGGTGCTGACCAGCGCGATCGAAGCGGCCTTTTCCGACCGGGTCGAGCGTGACGCGGATGGCCGGCTGCTGTCGATCGACCGACGTCCGGTCACCTTTGCCCGGACCCGGTCCAACCGGCTCGTTTTCGGGCTGGTGACGCGCGGCAGCTTTGGCGAGGCCAGGCCGCAGGCCGAACGCAGTGGCCGCAGCGACCCAACGGGCCA